>NZ_UHFH01000003.1:1342500-1655000 GCF_900459225.1 Streptococcus dysgalactiae subsp. dysgalactiae | reverse complement strand
TTAACACTTGAGGGCCTTTATCACCATTTAGCTGATTTTGACGGATATAGGTTTCCGATAATTTGGCGTCATCTAACCACTTGTCTTGTTGGAGATGGTGAATGATGTCCGGAATAATGCTTTCCTCAATATCGTGCTTAAGCAGATAGTCCTTGACTTGCTTTTGGCTGCGTTGTTGGAAAGAAAGGAAGTAAAGGGCCAAATTTTTACCGTAGGACAGTTGTGCAAAATGTTTGATTTGTTCAAGTTGCCCAGCCTCAAGTTGCTTGTCCTTACTAAGCATAAAGTGGACGATGGTATCTTCTGTTACATACAGAGCGTCATTGTCATCAAATTCAACGAGATACAGACGCTTTTTCTTTTCGATCTTAGTGATTTTCATACTTTGATTATATCAAAAATGGTAAAATAGAAAATGAAAATACTGCTAAAATAGATTAGCTCGTGAGTGACTTTAGCAGTGAGATTAAAAAGTTACAGAGTAAGGGGAAGACATGGTCATAAAGGTTAAACAGAAAATTCCTTTAAAAATTAAACGAATGGGGATTAATGGCGAAGGGATTGGTTTTTATCAGAAAACCTTGGTATTCGTTCCTGGTGCTTTAAAGGGAGAAGATGTTTTTTGCCAAGTCACTGCGGTTAAGCATAACTTTGTAGAGGCCAAGCTGTTAACGGTAAACAAGGCTTCTAAGAATCGTGCCAAACCAGCTTGTCCTATTTATGAAACTTGTGGTGGTTGCCAAATCATGCATCTAGCCTATCCTAAACAGCTAGATTTCAAAGATGATGTGATTAGGCAGGCCCTAAAAAAATTCAAGCCAGCTGGCTATGAGCAATTTGATATTAGGCACACTAAGGGAATGAAAAAGCCAAATCATTATAGAGCGAAGTTACAGTTTCAGTTAAGATTATTTGGGGGATCGGTCAAAGCTGGTCTGTTTTCTCAAGGGAGTCACCGTTTGGTTCCTATTGATCATTGTTTGGTTCAGGATGCATTGACACAGGAAATCATTAATACCATCACTCAGTTAGTGGATAAATACAGATTGCCTGTTTACAATGAACGCAATATTGCTGGTATTCGGACGGTAATGGTTCGGAAAGCACAGGCTAGTGATCAGGTGCAGATTGTTATTGTGAGTAGTAAGGAAATTAGTTTAGCGGGGCTCATTGGAGACGTGACCAAGGCTTTTCCTCAAATTAAGACGGTGGCTTTGAATATTAATCGTTCAAAATCGAGTGACATCTATGGGGAAGAAACTGAAATTTTATGGGGACAAGAGGCAATCTATGAAGAAGTTTTGGACTATGGATTTGCTTTGTCACCGAGAGCTTTTTATCAGCTTAATCCGGAGCAGACAGAGGTTTTGTATGGCGAGGTGGTGGAGGCCTTGGATGTAGGTACCACAGATCACATTATTGATGCCTATTGTGGCGTTGGTTCAATAGGCTTGGCCTTTGCAGGGAAAGTCAAGTCTGTGCGGGGGATGGATATCATTCCAGAAGCCATTGAGGATGCACAGAAAAATGCCAAGGTCATGGGCTTTGACAATACTTACTATGAGGCAGGAAAGGCAGAGGATATTATTCCCAAATGGTATAAACAAGGTTATCGAGCGGATGCCATTATTGTCGATCCGCCAAGAACTGGTTTAGATGATAAATTATTAAAAACCATTCTTCGTTACCAGCCTAAACAGATGGTTTATGTGTCTTGTAATACTTCTACTTTAGCCCGAGACTTGGTACAGCTGGCAACTGTTTACGATGTTCACTATATACAAAGTGTGGACATGTTCCCTCATACGGCAAGGACTGAGGCGGTTGTGAAATTGTCCAAACGACATATCGATGACCATAATATCAATCTAGAAATGACTGAGGACGATATGAAAGATGTTAACATCAAAAAATAAGTCCACATACCGTGACGTTAAAGATTGATTGAGAGAGAAGGAATCATGATAAAACGTATTACCATTTTGGGAACGGGAATGATGGGAAAACAACTAGAAGCTTTTTTGCTCAATTCCCATTTGGAGGTTACCTTGGTCAAGGTCAGTCCCTCGCAGAATTTGCAATAGGATGAGCAAGCTGTCCTCTCTTATATCAATAAACGCTTATATGAAGCTTCTTATATTCAGCATTTTCACTTCCAGTTTTTGGATGCTTATTTGGAACAGAGGATTGATGCTGATTTAATGATTGAAGAAGTTGTGGAAGACTTAGAGGTAAAGCAGTCTTTATTGCAAAGACTTAGTTGTTAGCTTGAAGAGCATACCTTTATTGCTACTAATACCTCATCATTAAGCCTTGAAAAGATAGCTAGTTTTTTGAATCCAGATATGACGAGACGTTTTTTGTGTCTTCATTTTTTTCGCTCCTGTTCGTCAGATGCCCTTAGTAAAAGTGTGTTATCATTCGGAATTTGAAGGATAGTACAAATCTCTTGTAGAAGAATTCGTTACAAGAACCTTAGGAAAAGAAATGATTATTGCTAATAATGTGTTAGGTTTCATTGCTAATCGGATAGGTTTTTATGCTAATTATGACTTGATGAGACTGGGTGAGGAAGTCAATGTAGAGATTGAAGCTATTGATTTTCTCTCTATTCATGCTTTAAAACGATCAACGATGGGCTCTTACGCTTTGGCCGATTATACTGGCTTATTGTTATCTGATGGGGGCCAAAAGACCTATGCTCAAAGCAAACGAGATGCGCCTTTCTTTCAAGAACGGTCTTTACCTAAAGAAATGGTCAATTGTTCTGGTAAGGGTTATTATTAAACCATAGATGGTAAAAAGCTTGTTATCAATCCCCAGTTGTTAAGCGATTTAAGTGAAGCGATTAGATTGCTTGAAGAATCTGATCATAAGGGACTTGTGATTCATAGTCTAGGAAAGCACTTTTCAATTGGTTATGACATTAAGTTGATGTCATAACCAATTGAGGAGAAAACTCTTTTATCTTCTTTACAAAATCAGTAAGCAAATTTCAAGTCCAAGTTAGCTACTTTACCCAAATTCTCTGGGTGATTTGTAACCTAGTATTTTCTTTGGATAGTTATTTATCCAATTTTCAATGCATGCGACTTGTTGCTGGATCGCATTTTTACTTCCCTTAGACCACCAACGGAGTATCAGCCTGTTATGATTTTCATTAGTCCCACGTTCCCACGATGCATAAGGATAAGCATAGTAAATGTGCTCGGGATTTAAAACCTCAGCTAATGGACTGAATTCAGCCCCGTGGTCTGCTTTGATAGAGTTAATCTGATACTCTTTAAGAATAGCTTTTAGCCCTCGTCAGAATGACTGTATCAATTTCATAATGCCGAGCTTCAAGACGCTGGTTAATGCTATATGGGCGTTGTTCAATACTCTTTTCTGCGGGTTTAAAATAAGGACTGGCTTGTTTTCTAGCCTGCTTAGCCTTTCTCGGATAAAGCATAGCCTCCTTACCAAGGCTTAATTTCCCATGAAGAATCCAGTAATAGATGGTTGAAATAGGGACCTTAATTCCCTTTGTTTTGACTATTATTTCAGGAGAGTATCTGTGTATGATGTAGTGAGTTATCTTTTCTTTGAGTCCCTTGGTTAGGGAGACCTGTTTAACAGAACGTTTGCGATTGTTTTTATAAGCTTCTTGAGGGAAATCAGCTGAGTAGAGTACTTCAAATTTCCCTTTACACACTTGTTGTCTCACTTGTCCACGTTTAACTTCATTGAATGGTTTGAGGAGCTTTAGCTAATCTTCCAGCAATGTCACGATTTGAATAGTCTTCATGGAACTAACGTTAAATGTTTCTGCGATCAGCTAGTGTCAATTGTTTCCTTTGGATGTATAATAGTTTTGCATCTTGGAGCCTTTCTAATTGTTGTTGTGATAAACTACAACTATATCTCTCTGAGATGTTTTTTCATACTCTCAACTGGCTAACTTCATTTTAAAATTTTTATATATGGAAGCGTTTCGAGAAATCCAATAAAAAGCAACTAAAAGTCTTCTAAAGTTTTGCTAATAATGGTAATATAGGAATTGATTTTAGATTCCGGCATCTTTAAAAAATAATTGACCATCAATGAGATTTAGGATGTCAGAAAAATCATGTCATTGATTCAGAGGCTTGGAAGAGGATAATATGAGAGGGAATTAACATGAAACTGAATGTTTTAGATTATGGATTAATTGATAAGAATAGAACAACCCGAGAAGCATTGGATGAAACCATTGAATTGGCGCAAAAAGCTGAAGCATTAGGTTATCATCGTTTCTGGGTGGCTGAACATCATAATATTGCGGCCTTTGCTATTAGTAGTCCTGAATTAATGATGATGGAATTGGGGATTAAAACGTCTCGCATCCGATTAGGATCAGGAGGCATCATGGCCCTTCACTATAGTGCTTACAAGGTTGCAGAAATCATAAAGACCCTAGAAGCAAGATATCCTAATCGTATTGATCTCGGGGTAGGCAATTTTTTAGGTAATCCTTTGGTGCAGTCTGCGATGAAGAGTATTCATACTAAGAATGACTATCCTCAAGTTATTAGAGATTTAGATGCTTACCTGCATCATGATAAAGAAAATCCTCTTCCGATAGCTGTTAATCCCAAAATAGATACGGAACCAGAACTCTGGACCCTCAGTCATAGTGAAGAAACTGCACAACTAGCGGCAGAATTAGGGTTGGGATATGTATTTGGTATTTTCCCTTATATGCCACTGAATACTATAGAAGAAGCTAAAAAAGTTTCAGCTATTTATCACCAGAACTTTAAGCCATCATCACAAGGTTCACAACCTCATCTTACATTAGCTAGCTTTATTGTCATTGCTGACACTGCTAAAGAAGCAGAAGCTATGGCTAAGACCTTAGATATCTGGATGTTAGGAAATGATAGCTTTAATGAATTCACACAGTATCCCGATACTGACGATGCGTCTGCTTATCCACTCACTCAAGACCAAAAAGAGCTAATAAAAGACAACAGAACAAGAGCTATTATCGGTGATAAAGAAACTGTTAAAAAACAACTGGATGTCTTGATTAAAGCTACTCAAGCGAGTGAAGTCTTGGTTATTCCTTTAGTTCCGGGACTGAAACAACGTATCAGAAGTCTTGAACTCATGGCAGAATTATACCTATAAGTTTGATTAAAGCAGACAAGTCCTAACGATATGATAGAAGTGGGGAAACCCCTTCGTTTCAAGCTTCCATTTATCCAAGAGGACATGGGAATAAATTTGGACAAAAATAATAGCCTTGTGGCTGTCGTGAAACTACAGAAAAAGGAATGCTGACATTCCTTGATTTTAAGCAGTTTTTCAACTATATTAACTTTGTCCCTGCTGACCTTGGAGGGCTGAAAAAAAGTCTGAAAAGGGGTAAAAGGGAGTAATGTTATCTGACCTTTCTATGGGAGACACAATAGCTAGAGCGTTCAAAGTAAACGAGAACATTGTCATCAGTGTTCTCTTGTTTTTATGAATAAGGTAACTGCTGAGAAAACGAGCTGTCACCATGGAGATAACAAGGCTAGCTATCTTTTTGCTTGTTCTTATACTTTTTTCTAAATTGATACCAATACCATTGATAGTAGGTTTCAACAATAATCCTAAGGAATGATAGGATACACGAGTTAGTCCCGCCCGATTAGATAGGCTACCACAACTTGTATAGAGATGAAAAAATAAGCCAATATAAAACCTCGGACTGCAATTAAAGAGCCTTGAAAATTGAGGTATTTTCTAAGGGTTTCCAGGTGAGTAAATTGTTGATTAGTTAGTTTGAATGGATTTAGCATGGTGTTGTTTCCTTTATTTTCTCTGGTCTGATAATTTAAGCATGGTCAGAAAAGTATAAACTGTCTTTGGTGATATGATACTATGGATTGCTTGTCTTAATCAATTGGGTATAGCGGATTTAGCAGGATAATAGATGCTTTTTTGAGAAGAAACCATTTCGGGCTGATGAAAAACATGTTAGAATGAGATAACTAAGCATTGGAGACTAGGATAAATAAAAGAGGAGGAGATGTGATGAGCGTAAGCATTCGTTTGGCGACCTTAGAGGATGCAGAAACACTCTTAGCTATTTATGCCCCCTATGTGACCGATACTGCGGTAACTTTTGATTATGAAGTACCGAACTTAGAAGCTTTCAAAAAGTGTATGGTACAGATAATGGCTTTTTACCCATACTTGGTGGCAGAAGAAGCAGGCTCTATCTTGGGCTATGCTTATGCCAGTGCTTTTCATGCACGAGCGGCCTATGCCTGGTCAGCTGAAGTGACCATCTACCTTGCTATGGAGAATAAGGGAAAAGGGGTTGGCACCAAATTGTATCAAGCGTTAGAAAGGTACTTGACTAAGATGGGTATTTTGAATTGCAATGCCTGTATTGCTAGCACAGCATGTGAATCTCCTTATTTAGCGAACCACAGTCAGCTGTTTCATGAAAAAATGGGTTATCAGCTCGCAGGAAAATTCCATCAGGTGGGTTATAAATTTGACCAATGGTTTGATATGATTTGGATGGAAAAAATGCTGGGTGACCATAACCTGGCTATTACGAAGCCAAAATCCATTCAAGAGGTATTAGGGATGACAAAAATGATTGCTAGTTTGCAGCCGAGTCAATACTACCTATCAGAAGATAAATTAAGAGCTGTCAGAGATTGGTTACCTAAGGATGAAGCGGTGATGCAACCCATTATCATTAGGAAAATGGATGGCAAGATATGATTTTAGATGGTCATAGTAGAGCTTTTTGTGCTCTAGAGTTAGGCTGGAAAAGGATTCCAGTGATTTATGACGATGCTGATGACTGGCCGCATTATGGCGTTTGTGTGTTAGCCTGTCAAGAACGAGGGATTAGCAGTGTACTAGATTTAAAAGAGGCTATTGTTAATCAGAAAACGTATCAGAATGCCTGGATTGGCTTTTGTCAGCAACTAAGTCAATGTAAAACCGAGTCCCGGAGTAATACTGATGAGAGTGATTTGGAAAAGAGTTAGTAGCCTTGAACGGTATAGAGTTAGAAAATGATAGAGAAGGTGAAAAGGAATAGGATTTAGAACCTATTCCTTTTTTGAGTATATTGCATTGTCAGGAGTAAAAGGGAGTTTATCCTTTTTTCCAGACTAGGGTCAGGATTTCCGCTTTGCCAAGTTGGTTGGGCAAGGTTTGGTTGCTATCTTTTTCTAACAAATTAGTGACCCTGGCTTTGTGGTTTGGCAGGTTTAGGCTAAAGTCACAAGTTTTATCGTTTGAGAGATTATAGCTGCGCGTGATAAGGGCATTGTCTGATGGGCGATGTTTGAAAGCCGTTAGAGCGGCTTGATCGTCTGCACCAGTGACATAGTTATGCTCCGCTCTTAAGCTTCCCGTATGATGGCTGGTTTGTTCGACTAGGATAGGACCTTGGGCTTCTTGTGCCCGCCAATAGCTGGAAAATTGTGTTTGCCTATTGATGCTTTCAAAACTATAAGATAAGCTATGCTGGCCAAGACACTGGGCTTCAGGTGTTGGGAAGTAACCCCAGTCCCCCATCTCACCAACAGAACGTAAGAGAGTGATGGCAATGGTGTTGCTATCTGGTAAAATCTCATATTCGTTGAGGCCGTAGTTACCAATAGTGATCCCCTTTTCACCATCAAAGAGACTCACAAAGCATTCTTGTGCGGTGGGTTACTTGGATTCTTCCAAAAGGCAGCATCTGGATAATTTGGACGTCTGACAGTTTCAAAAATACTGTCAGCTAGATGACGGTCTGTCTTAAGGTGTGTTGGGAATAGGACGCGCAAGCGATGATTAGTCATTTGGTTATCAAAACTTGTGGTGAATTGGAGGCGAGGATTGTTTTTCTCCATTCGGATAAGGGTTGTTAAGGTCAGTTCAGCTTCTTCTTGTGAACGTCCTGATTGGCGTTCCGTGATGTCAATGACAGCCTCCATTTCAGCCTGTAAGAGCTTATCTGCGGAGACAGGAATGGCAAAGGTTTGCTGGATTTCAAGTTCAGCAACTTGAGCGGTGTTGCTAATGATGTTAAGCTTGGTGCTCCCTTGGTCCGCATAGAAAGGTTGGTCATGAGTTGGTTGGCGAGAAATGTATTCATTTCCAATATCGCCACAATCTTCAAACCGTAGGAGATCTTGATAGCTCCCCCCTGACTGTTTATCGGTGATGGTTAGACGGCCATCGGTTTGTATCATAACTTTTAGAAACTCATTTTCAAGGCACTGATTACTATCGTCGTAGAGTGGGACCCTTGCTGAAGGAGCTGTCTCGTTTCCTAGTTGTAATGCTAAGGCTTTCCAAGACATGGCTGGGAGAGTTATTGGTAGCCGTAATCTCACTTTGATGGCGAAATAAGGTTCTCGGAAGGTTCTCTTGGGCAAATCGTAGTCAAAGGCGATGCTTGTGTCCAAAATGTCTGCTTCTGAGATAGTATTTCCTGATACATCAATGACTTGGAAAGATTGGGAGAGTCCTGTCAAATACTCTTGAGCTTCTTGGTAAACCTCTTTAGGAAAGCGTTGGCCAAAATAATATTTTTTCCAGGTCAGGCTGAGCTCAGTAACACTTGTTTTGGAATGGCCACTGGTATTAAATAAGAGGAAGGGCTGGCTATCAGTTGGGAAATCACTCGTGTTAACTGCGCCAGCAATTTGTTGGGCAGCTTCTTTTGCTAAATAGTGTCCGACTTCATAGGCTTTTTCAAAACGGGGTATCATTTCCCGATGAACACTAGCGCCCCATTTGTCACAATCCTCCTTGCCAATGAGCATGTTGTGCATATTGGACTCGCTGCTGGTCAAAAAATCGTCCTGTAAGATATAGAAGGGACCGATACGGAGTTTTCCCGTAGCAATGGCTTGTTTAATCTCAGGTTCTCGTTCGGGGCGTACTTGCAAATAATCATCTAGGATAATGGTTTGACCATCCAAATGAAAACTATGAAAATCAGGATCCGTTTGAAAAAGTTCTAACAGGTCATCTATTAAGTTAATCAGACGCATGTGGTGTTGCTCGTAAGCCATGTACCACTCGCGATCCCAGTGACTGTGTGAAATAATATGTACTTTTTTGGTTACCATAGTGGCCTCACTTTCTAAGGAGCAATGCTAAAGCCAAGATAGTCAAGAAGTAGTTCACAGAACATCATGTTAGCCCAAGAGAACCACTCACGTCACGGGTGTATTGATAAGGATCATTGACATCGAAACCCTCGTGCATCAAGTAGGTGCCAGCATCTGTTGCCACAAGCAAATCAAGCATTTCTTTTTTACTGTCTTGGTCAAGAGCGGTCAATCCTTGTAAGGCAAGGGCGATATGTCAGATATAATTTTCTGGTGTATGGGAAGAACCGATGTTTGCTGCTGCATTTCCCTGATAATAATAAGAGTTTCCTTGGCTGAGAATGGTGCGGCGCGTTGCCAAATAGATAGGGTCATCTTTAGCACAAAAACCAAGGTAAGGTGCAGCGAGGAGGCTTGGAATATTAGCATCATCCATGATAGAAAACTGTCCCAGACTATCCAGGTCGTTTGCAAATTGGTGACCGTCTACCTACTGAAAAAGAATTGTCAGAACAATTTTCGGTAAGCTGTATTACTTCTAAGCGAGCGCTTGTAGAACTGGAGCAAGAAGGCCTAATCACGAGAAGTCGTGGAAAAGGAAGCTTCGTAGCTGAAAAGCAAGTGAAGTCCCCTGGAGCGAATAAGGATTTATTGTTGATTCTTCCTTTTGCTTCTGAGGATGAATTGGGGGATTATGCTAAGGGAATTATGACCTCCATTGCTGAAACAGGTTACCGTCTCTTGGTTCAATTGGCCAGTACGGTAAGGTTAGACACCCTGTCAGACTATGCTGGTATTATTTATTACCCAGAAGATGTCAATCACAGTATTGATTTCCTGTTTTACTGCGACCATCATCACATTCCGCTAGTCTTGTTGGATAAATCTCTGGACCCTTTTCAGTTTCCGGCTGTTGTGGCGGATAATAAAGGAGGTGCCTATCAATTGACTCAGCATTTGATTGACCAAGGCTGCGACCAGATTTTGTTTGTGGCAACCGAATCCTTTGGGGAAGTGTCATCGTTCAGAGACCGTTATTTGGGTTATTTAGAGGCAATGGCAGAAACTTCTTTGCCATCCTCGTATTTTCCCAAGGAAAAAGCTGAAACCTCTGATGCTTATCTGAACCGCTTGGCGACCGTTTTATCGGAGATGACAGACCCTAAGACAGGCCTGGTAGTGGAAAATGATTGTTGGCTATTTAGCTGATTCAAAAAAGCATACAGGCGGGCTTATCTATTCCTGATCAAGTTGCTATTGTAGATTTTGATAATAGTCAAGCCTCCCGTTTGTTGAATCCCAAATTAAGCACAGCAGCTCAAGATTTTTACCAAATGGGGCAAGAAGCAGCAAGATTACTACTGCAAAAAATTGAAAGTCCTCAGAAAGCTGTAAATTCTTGCCAGTTACCTGTCCAATTATTTATTAGAGAAAGTAGTCACTTTATCAATTTGCATCATTTTGACCTGTCAATTGAACTCTATCAAACCTATGGTGACTGGGAATCCAAACATGTTGTGGACTTATTTGTGGCCTTTAGCAAGGTTTGCTTTCAAGAATTTGGTGATCGGGTTAAGGATTGGTTTGTCCACAATGAACCTATGGTCGTTGTGGAAGGCTCCTATTTAATGCAATTTCATTACCCTGCTATCGTGGATGGGAAAAAAGCAGTCCAGGTCGCCTATAATCTAGCCCTAGTCACAGCCAAGGTTATTCAAGCTTACAGACGAGGTCCAGCAGAACTTTGGAACAATGACTTGTTTATGGAAGCTGCTGTTCATGGGAAATTCCCAGAAGAATTGGTTGCGGTATTGAAAAAAGATGGGGTTCTGTGGCAATCAACGCCAGAAGAATTGGCTCTTATTGCTGAGAATAGATTGGATTATTTGGGATTGAATTTTTACCATCCTAAGCGCGTGAAGGCTCCGGATGTCATTCCAGTGATTAGCCCATCTTGGAGTCCTGAATGGTATTATGATCCCTACCTGATGCCTGGCCGCCGCATGAACGTGGATAAGGGGTGGGAGATCTATCCTGAGGCTGTCTATGATATTGCCGTCAAGATGCGAGACCATTACGACAATATCCCTTGGTTCTTATCTGAGAATGGTGTAGGGATTTCAGGAGAAGAGCGTTACCGTGATGAAACTGGCCAGATTCAAGATGACTATCGTATCCAATTTTTGAAAGAACATCTGACCCACCTCCACAAAGGAATAGAAGCAGGTTCGAATTGTTTTGGATACCATGTATGGACACCAATTGATGGCTGGTCTTGGCTCAATGCCTACAAAAACCGCTATGGCCTTGTGGAAAATAATATCCATACCCAAGTGCGACGCCCCAAAGCTTCAGCTTATTGGTTCAAGGAAGTGGCTAATCATAATCGCTTAACTTAAGCCAAACGTGAACTGATAAGGGTCCTGTCATATCATTTAGATCTTTATAGAAAAAATATAGCTTGTGAGTAGTAACAACTAGAGAGTAAATGAAGAATTCGTTACGGTGAACGATCTTCTTACTCTTTTTTATTGCTGTTAATTGGAGAAATAGAGTCTATTTTATAATTGAAACTTTAGACAGGAATCTTTTAAAATTTAGCCGTCAGAACGACAAAATTTATGATAAAATAGAGGCTACGATTAAAATAAAAAAGTCAACATGAAAAAATAATGATAGTTGACAGGGGAAATGGCATCAAATTTCTTGACAAAGAATTAGTTATCTAGGTTTAGATAGGATGGCATAACCTTAAAAACAAGACCGAAGAAAGGAGGATGAGGAATGATTATTGAGTTTCTTCAATTTTTAAGCTTTATCTTTTTAGATATTATTGAAATAATGTTACTACTAACATTATTTAGTAGGATTAGTACCATTAGCGTTCCCCTCAAAAGAATTTTTTACTTATCTCTTGGTATTATTACCGTTGAAACGATATTTTTGACCTTTTACACAGATAATTTGAATATAGATGTTATCTCTGTTGGTCGTCTCATTTTCTTTTTAGGCATAGCTTTTTATTATGGTAAGTCACGAACAAATCTACTACTGCTATTTTATGCTCTTTTTACCTTTATCGCTCCCAATCTCTTTTTACGGTTTATTACTCTATTTGTGATTCCTTTGTTGAAACTAACGTCTGATAAAGCTGCTGCTAATTATTTTTTGGTTTATGGTTTAGTGTATATTGGTATCTTCTTAACCTATGCTATGATAAAGCTTCTGAGATACAACTTTAATCATTGGAAAACTAAACTTCAATCTTTAGGTTATCGATGCTTGCTAGTGATGACAACACTTTCGATGCTTGCTTATTATAGCTTGCTTGATATTTCCTACATAGGGGTGACCAGTCAAACATTAAAGCAACGGATTGTGCTTGGGTATCTCTTCTTACTGTTTGTTTTAGTGACTATTTTAGACCGCTGGGCCAAACGAACAGTGACTAAAAATGCACTTTTTAAGGATGACTAACCATTACGTCCAAGTTTGATGTTCGTAATGGCTTTTGATTGTCTTAATCAGATATTACTGCTTAAGACTGGTTGTGAGAGTTAACTAACATCTTTCTGATATTTAAATAAATTCCCCACTTGGTTAATCACCGAGTGGGGAATTTGTTTAGATGAACTTATTAAGTGGTTAGGGAATAAGGAAGGTCAGAAGAGCTATAATGGTGATGAGGAGGAATAAGACCTAGTTGAAAATCCAGCTGGCAGCCTTGGATAAGGTCTTCATGAGTTAAGTAGAGTTTATGGTAAGCTTGCTAATTATAATCGACGTGATTGACAAACTGATATTGAGGAACATTTCCTTTGCAGTTAATGGTGATGTGTTTGCCATTTGGAAGATAAAGGCAGGCCTTGTCAAGATTTGGAATGCCAATAAGGTATTGTCCCGTTCCAGGAGTGACTGGGTAAAAACCAAGGCTATTGAGAAGATACGAAGAACTCATGCTACCATTGTCTTCGTCTCCAGGATAGCCATGCACTTGAAATTGCGGATCCTGATTACAGAGGTTCTCCAAGCGTTTGGCGAAAACATCTTTGCCTCCAATCAATCGAATATACCCCAAAATATCATGGTAACAGGCAAAGCTGTTTTGGTAACTGGAGCCTTCGGTATAATCTTCTCCCCAGTTAAGTGCATCAATGTTTGGACGAAAATGTCCTTTGGCATCTTTACTTCTGAGAAAACCACTGGTTTTGTCAACCAACTGACGGTAGTTAAGGGAGCGGAAATAGGAGAAACGGTTGATGACTGGGAGAATGTTTATGAGAGCTACAATCAGGTGCGCCAGAGTCTTTTTTACAATAGCCAAATGTCACAACCAACTGACAAAGGCAACAGTAAGCTTGAGATGCCAGAATCTCGGTTGCAATTTTTTGCCTTTAACAAAGCATTAATGAGTGGTGATGAGCCAAACATTTTGGCCAAATTAGAAGCCATTTTTCATGAAATGAAGGCCTTGAACTTCTCACCAGAGGATGTGAAGCATGTGTCATTCTTGTTGTTCTCTGACATTTATCGTCAATTTCCTATTTTAGACAAGATGACTTACTTGTCCATGGTGAAAACCATCCATGAGAGCCAATCGATTGACCGAATCTTAAGCGAGTTGCAAAAAGTCTTGAACTTGACCAATAAAAGTCGTGCACCTGAAAAACGGTATTCTGATTTGGTCAGTGAAACCATTGACTGTATCCGTCAAGAATATCATCAGGAATTAACCCTCAAGGATATTGCTAATCGGTTGCATGTTAATGGGGTTTATTTGGGGCAATGTTTTAAAAACGAAATGGAACGTAGTTTTGCCCAGTATTTAAATCAAGTACGCATTCAAAAAGCTCAGCAATTATTGCTTTACACCAACCAATCCATCAATGAAATTGCCTACAAAAAAGGGTACAATACGAACCATTATTTTATTAAAATGTTTAAGAAACTAAATGGCTTGTCGCCAAAAGAGTTCAGAGAACGTTACAAGGACAGCTACCAGGCCATTAAGGGTGAACAGTAACGAAGAGCAGGAGACTGATATGACACCAGATAGCAAGGAGCAGGCATACCAATACCACTATATTGATCAAGAAGGAAGAAAGCAGCCCTTTAACAAGGGCTGGCGCTTTCTAAGGGCAGATGTGCAATTGGCCCAAGACCCTTCATTTGATGATTCCAATTGGTCATGTATCAATCTGCCGCATGATTTTAGCCTTGCTCAACCCTATACGCGAAATGGAGAAGCAGAAAGTGCTTATAAATTAGGTGGAGTGGGTTGGTATCGGCATTACCTTGTGTTAGATGAGGAGTTAGCGGATTGTCATGTTGCCCTCACTTTTGAGGGGTCCTATATGGAAACGGAAGTTTATGTTAATGGACAATTCATTGGTAAACACTTAAATGGCTACCAGGAATTTACCCATGATATCTCTGATGCTGTGACTTTTGGAGCTGAGAACCTTCTGGCTGTCAGGGTAGACAATAAGGTTCCCAGTTCACGTTGGTACTCGGGTAGCGGCCTTTATCGAGAAGTGAGCTTGTCTGTGCTTCCCAAGGTTCACTTTGAGGACGACCAAGTCAACCTTAGCTTAATCGAACCAACTGATGATATCAATCAGAGATTAGCCGCACTTGCCTTGCAATTTGACCTTAGTCAGCTGGTTTCACCAGCTGACTATCAGGTTAGTCTGAGGCTGTGGAAACAAACGCTCGGAAGTCAAAATCGTCAACTTGTTTATCAACAAGCTGAGCAGTCTTTGCAGGACTTGGCTGAGGTAGAACCATATGGTATGACCATCACCTTGCCTAGAGTTAATCTGTGGTCACCTGATCAGCCTCACTTGTATGACCTCGAATTGACCCTTTGGCATCAGGGTCAAACGTGTGATGTTTTTCATCGGGAAACCGGTTTTCGACAGATTGTTTTTGATGCCAACCAGGGTCTGCTAGTGAATGGCAAAGCTACAAAAATCAAGGGGGTCTGTCTTCATCATGACCAAGGTGGGTTAGGAGCCTGTGCCTATCAAGATGCTATCGCAAGGCAGTTAACCTTACTAAAAGCTATGGGAGTGAATACCATTCGTAGCACTCATAATCCCAGCACTCCAAAGTTACGTCAACTGGCTAATCGTCTCGGTTTTTTTGTCATTGAAGAAGCCTTTGACACCTGGACCTATGCTAAAAATGGCAATGTCAATGATTTATCACGTTATTTTCATCAAGCCGTCGGAGAGGAGAATGCTGCCCACTTAAAAAGGGTTCATTCTCAGGCAACCAGTTGGGCTCAGTATAGTACAGAGGCCATGGTCTGGTCTGCCAAACATGCCCCATCGGTCTTGATGTGGTCTGTCGGTAATGAATTGATGGAAGGTTTTTCGGCAGATGTTAGCCACTATCCTGACGTGATGAGATTCATTTGCCAGTGGCTTGCTGTGATTGATACCTCTAGGCCCATTACCTTTGGTGACAATAAGCTAAAGGAAAGTGATTTCTATTGGAACAAGCAGGCGACACAAATGGCAGAGCTGCTTAGTCAATTAGAGTCGCTTCAAGGAGTAGTCGGTCTCAATTATGTCAATGGAGACGATTATGACCGACTTCACCAACAACACCCCCATTGGATAATATATGGTTCAGAGATAGCATCTGCCATTAACAGTCGTTCCTATTATCAGCAGACGAAGAAGATCGTTCATGATACCTATGGCTTGACCTCTTACGATCACGCCACAGTAGATTGGGGAGCTGTCGCTAGTCAAGCTTGGTATGATACCATTACCCGTGATTTTGTTGCAGGAGAATGCGTTTGGACGGGTTTTGATTATCTAGGTGAGCCAACGCCTTGGAATAAAATTGATAGCGGTGCTGCGGACACTTGGGCGTCTCCCGAGAACGCTTACTTTGGTATTTTAGATACTGCTGGCTTTCCAAAAGACAGTTATTATTTTTACCAGAGCCAGTGGGCAAACAATCAGACTACCCTCCACCTCCTGCAAGCCTGGCGAGAAGACTGTCTTTACCTTGACGAGCAGGGGTTAGTAGAAGTTGTGGTTTATAGCAATGCTACCAGTGTTCAGCTTCTGTTTGAAGATGAGCAGGGTGGTTTAAAGAATTATGGGACGAAGGCATTTGATACCATGACCACTCCAGTGGAACATGCTTATCAGCTTTATCAAGGAGATGACGCGTCTAAAACTCCTCACGAGAATCTTTACCTGACCTGGCGGATTCCTTATCAAAAAGGTCTGTTAAGAGCAGTGGCCTATGATGCGTCTGGGAAACAAATTCAAAAGACTAGTGGACGTTCTCAGGTCAGAACCTATGGAGCAGTGGCACAGCTTACGTGGCAAGCCTTTGAAGCACCTTTTGAGACCACACAGGAATTGCTTTATCTGGAATTATCGCTTCTAGATAAAGCAGGCGAATTGGTTAGTCATGCTCAAGAGTTGATTCGGATTGAAGTCGAAGGACCAGCACAGTTACTGGCCTTGGATAATGGCAATTCTGTTGACCATACCCTGTATCATTTGTCATCTCGACAAACTTACGGAGGGAAGTTATTGGTTATTCTCGCTCTAACAGGATAAGCAGGAAAAGTGAAGATAAGTGCCTATGGTCCAGGAGATTTGCGAGCCTTAATTCAAAAAGAGATCTCTAAACGTGTCTCACAGGAATACCTCTTGATGACATTCTTAGACAAATACCCTCTTCTGGAAATCCCGATGGAAAAGACGATTTCTTTTGGGCAACTCACTACAGACGTTAGTAAAACGCATACTGACAATAGGGTTCAAGAGAAAGAGTTGCGGTTTGAAAAAGGGCATTTTTCAGTCATGACCTATTGGCATGCTCTGGCTTGACCCCTATCTTTCACACCTTATAAGGCTTATGGTGATTTAGGGCAAGATATTATCTTACCAGAATGGCTTCAAGCCGAAGATGCTCAAGGACATTTGGTGAAAAAAGCTTTTCCCATCACTTGGGATTTTACGACAAAAACTTTTACCCAGTCAGTAGTGATAAGAGGACAAGCAAACTGTTACGGTCATCTCATCCCAGTAGAAGCAAGGCTTAGCCCACGTCAAGAGGAAAAAAGACGACATCAGGATATTAGCTTGGTGGCTAAACAATCCCTGATTGCCTCGTCTCGGGACCGTCTGATTTATCGGTATCAGTACGCTACCATCCAAGCTCTTGGTGCCATTAGTTTACGGCAAAGGACCACTCATCCTCTCCCTCTGAACATAAGTCTTCGCTCTGCTAGTCAATCGTCGGTTAGCCGGATTAGCTTGGAACAACAGCAGGTTCAAGTGACGGAGCAAGAAACTGTTATTTTCTTAGAAGAGGTGATGGATGTCTTGCAATTAGAGATTACCCTTGAACTGGCTGCAGGAACAAAGGGTGATTTGGAGCAAACTGGCTTTCAGATTGGTCTCTGGGATTTGGTCTAAATCAAGTAAACCTCTGTTAAGGGGACTGATAGATTTCTAAAAATAAGGTATAATATAAAAAGCAGGCGTCTTTTTCAAAAGAAGACGCCTTTACAAGTTTGAAATGGAAAGTGAGATTCCAAATGTCACAACGACTATCGGGCCACACCTTGCTGGTCTCTTTACTTGCTACTCCCATCCGTCATAGCCTATCTCCCAAAATGCACAATGAAGCTTATGTGAAGCTGGGCTTGGATTATGCTTACCTTGCTTTTGAAGTGGGGACCGAACAACTTGCGGATGCTGTCCAAGGGATTCGTGCCTTGGGTATCCGTGGTTCCAATGTCTCTATGCCAAATAAAGAAGCCATTGTGCCCTTATTAGATGAGGTGTCTCCAGCCGCCAAACTTGTGGGGGCTGTCAACACTGTGGTCAATCAGGATGGCAAAGGCTACTTGGTAGGGCATATAACGGATGGCACTGGAGCTATAAGGGCTTTAGCTGAAGAAGGGGTATCTGTGAAAGACCAGGTCATTACCCTTGCAGGCGTAGGCGGCGCAGGAAAAGCTATTGCTGTCCAACTCGCCTTTGAGGGTGCCAAAGAGGTACACCTATTTAACCGACAAGCCAGTCGTCTGCATGGTGTTCAAGAACTGGTAACAACCCTTAATGACACAACGACAACTCAGGTAACCCTGAAAGATTTGGAAGATCAGGTGGCTTTCCATCAGTCTATTAAGCAATCTCACATTTATATTGATGCCACAAGTGTGGGAATGAAACCCTTAGAAGATAAAAGTCTGATTACAGATCCTGAGCTGATTCGTCCAGATTTAGTAGTTTTTGATATTGTCTATAACCCGACCGAGACCAAGCTTCTCTCTTTTGCTCGTCAGCATGGTGCAAAAAAAACTATTAATGGTTTAGGAATGGTTCTTTATCAAGGAGCAGAGGCCTTTACCTTAATTACCGGTAAGGAAATGCCCGTTGATGACATCAAAATGTTGCTGCTTAAGGATAACATCGACAAAACATCGTAACTAGTCAACAAGATTGTCAATTCCCTTAAGGGTTTGCCAACAAGTGCTATAATCACTAGAGGGTTTTGGGATGATTAAAAAAGGACTGTGTTAAGGAGGAGTCACATCATGGCATCCTAAAAAGATAAAGGAGAAAATCGTGTTACCTATTATTGTAAAGCGCAATAATGTTATGCTAGTTATTTTGCTGACTTATTTGTTAACAAAGATATTTTCGCACCTGAGCATAATAAGAACTTTTCTGCTATAATTATTTGGTAGCTGCTGCTGTATTTTGAAAAAATACAGTACATAGTCCTTATTGTTTTGGAGATACCTTATTTAGCTATTTTTGGAAAAATATTCAATTAATTTTTATGTTAATCATCCTCCAGATACTTAAATAATCTTAATAGATGATAATAATCAATTAGTTAGCTTATCTGTCGATAGTCTATTTGGGACTGGCATCTTTGCAGGCGGGATTACTTAGAAGAATAAAATCACTGTTTTTAACGGAATCTTGCTAGGAGATGGTCGAGGAAATGCTTATTTATGAGATAGCTCAATCGGGTAATTTCAATATTACCACGAAAGAAGATTTATATCTCTATTGGAAATAAAAATAACTCAAAATAACCTTCACAGCCAATTGGCTGTGAAGGTTATTTTAATATCTTAAAGCAAATCTTCTAAAGTCTTAACAAATGCTTGGTCATCCTTGGCAATGGCTAGGGTGGTAAAACCTGTTTCTGTAGGCAATATAAAGAGGATATGCTGGTCAGAATTTTTCTTGTCAGTTTTAAAAACGTCAAAAAGAGCTTGAGCGGATACCTCATTTTTCTCGAGACTGGTTGGTAACTGGCAACATTCAAAGGCCTGAAGGAGATTATCTAAGTCTTCTTGAGATAAGTGACCTTTTAAAACAGCTAATTTGGCTTCCACTACCATACCAATGGCGATGGCTTCACCATGATGGTAAAAATCATGATGGCAGAGCGATTCAATAGCATGGCCCAGGGTATGCCCAAAATTTAAGGACATGCGCAAGCCATTTTCGAACTCGTCCTGTTCAACAATGCGTTTTTTGTTGGCAATCGATTGACAAATGAGGTCTTCAAGTCCCTGATAAGGACCTATTTTGGGACGAGCAAGTAATTGCTGAAAAAGTGCTCGATTATGGATAAAACCAATTTTCAGCATCTCACTGATGCCGCAGGAGAATTCTCGCTGAGGTAAGGTCTCTAAAAAACGAGTTGAAATAATAATGGATTCAGGAGGGTAGATACTCCCAATCATATTGGTCAATCCTTTAAAGTGAACACCAACCTTGCCACCGATGCTACTGTCTACTTGGCTTAGCAAGGTGGTTGGGATTTGAATGTAGGGAATACCACGGTAAAAAGTAGCCGCAACAAAGCCTCCCAGATCTCCAATAACGCCGCCACCAACTGTGATAATCATGTCTTTTTTTGAAAAGTTCTCAGTGATGAGCTGTTCATAGATAGCACTGGCGCGGTCCAAGGATTTGGATTGACCACCTGGTGGACAGACGTGAACAAAGGCGGTATAGCGATGACATAGGTCTTGGAAGAGGGGGTGATACAAGTCATAGACGGTTTGGTCAGTGAGAAACAACAGTTTGCGTTGTTTGCGCTCACCAAGGCAATCACCCAAGGTAGTTAAGACATCATCGGTAAATAGAATATCATAGTCCTTAACCCGAGAATGGACATGAAGTGTTTGTGGCATAATCATTCCTTTCCTTGTTGCTAACCAACAGTAATAATAGAGCGCAGCTTATGGATTAATCTTGCCAGAGATCACGCCCAAGTTGGTCTAATTGATCGTAATTAATTTGCTGCGCAGCATCTGACAAGGCGTGATCAGGGTCAGGATGGACCTCCATCATAATGCCATTAGCTCCGACAGCCTTAGCCACCTTAGCGGCAGGCAATAGAAGATCACGCCTACCTGTAGAGTGAGACACATCCACAATAATGGGCAAATCGGTTTTTTGCTGAATAATAGGCACAGCCATAATATCAAGCATGTTTCGGGTTTCCACATCGTAACCACGGATACCACGTTCACACAAAATGATATTTGTTTTTCCTGCTTCTTGAAGATAGGAGAGCGCGCCCATAAATTCCTCAATGGTAGCCATCAAGCCACGTTTAAACAGGATTGGTTTATCAACATGAGCTAACGTTTTTAAAAACTCAAAGTTTTGCATGTTTCGAGCGCCAACTTGAATCACATCCAAGTAATCATAGGCTTCTTCTAACTGACTGTCAGACATGATTTCGCTAACAGAGGTTAAATCAAATTCCTGACAAACGTCATGTAAATATTTAATCCCTTCAAGGCCTAACCCTTGGAAAGAAGTAGGTGAGGTTCTCGGTTTATAAGCACCTCCTCTAAAATAGGTGTATCCTAATTTTTTAGCGCTTGAAGCTGCCAATCTAATGTGATCATAAGATTCAATGGAGCAGGGTCCTACGATAAAGTTTCTCTTTGAGCATCCCTGTTTCCGAAAATCTGACATGATGTCTTTCATTCAGTTGATTCCTTTACTAATACTAACGTGATTTATAGCCATAGCAAACTGCTTTGGTTTAATGTCTAACTAAGAAGTGAGGTAAACAAGTTATGAGCTGATTCATAGAAGGCTCTTTATGTTCAAAATACGTACCTACAACCTGTGAAATGATACCATAAACAAGGTGAAATAGCAAGTAACGACAGGGGGGTTGAGAGCTTGTCATGACTCTTGGAGGATTTGTTAAAACAAATGGAAAATGTTAGAATAACAGAAATAACAAATGCTATCATCAACCATTTTAGGAGGAAAAGTTATGACTGACCTCACGTGGATGTTACGACTAGTGTTAAATGCCCTTTATTTAGGCTTAGGAATCACCGTTGCATATTAGTTGATAAAAATTTACCGTTTACTGGTGATGGATTAAAGATAAAGAGTAGCAGATAGGAAAACTTATGAGTAACTACTGGATCACTCAAAAGACCTCAACGAAATGTTGAGGCCTTTTTAACGTTAGTATTGCCCTTTCAAATCATGTTAGACTTGTATCTCAGATAAACGTCATACCCGTCTTACTGCAAAGAAAGAAGACGATACTCATCTTCTCTCTTGCTTCATTATCAGCTAACCATATAGTTGATAATGAAGCAACAAAAGTTTATGGGAATTCATTTTTAGAGACTTTGTTTTAAATCTGAAGAAGCTTATTCTATTGCCTTTTCATCTTTTTTTAATCTACCATCATCATTTGTTGGTTCCAGTTCCTGTTTGTCGACATTGAGTTCAGTTTGAAGTTTACTTGATTGCACTTCTGATGACTTCTTCTTATCTTGACTATCTGAAATGCTGTCAGTTGAAGATTCTGGTTTAAAGAGTGGGAAGTTTACTTGATTGATTAATTTCTTGTCTTCTTTCTTTTCGTCAGATTGTTTCTGATCTTCCTTAGATTTATCATCATTATCTTCATCTGCCTTGATTTTCTTATCGCGTTCGGCCTTGACTTCTTCAGCAACCTTCTTCGCCTGTGCTAATTCAGACTCAGATAGTTTCGTAAATGGGATATCACGCAAAGATCCACCTTTTGCACGTGGAATGGTGTAAGAATCATTCCAAATCTTAGTTTGTGGATCACGAATGTCTTCTGGATCAAAGATATAGCCATCACTTGTTGCATAACGACCTTCCTTGAGTGCTTGTTGTACTTCTTCAATAGTATGAATAATTTGCCAGTTTTTCATACCTGCACGCTGTTCCTTAGGTGTTGATCCAGCAATATATTTAATTTTGTTAGTATTGGAAGCTTTTTTATTACTATGACCAGGATCGGTCCAAGCTTCAGGGCGAACTTCAGGATGTTGCATGAGGTATTTAACTGTTGCCAGTTGTTCCTTCTTCATATCTTTATAAAAGGCAATATGTATATGATCAATATGAGGAATGATAAAACGATCTCCCAAATCAACCGTTGCATTTTCTGCATGCAGCGGAATATCATCGAGATTGACATATAGTCCAGGCTCTAATTCACCTTCTTTTGGTGGAACAATATCATATTTATAGTTTCCTTTTTTTAGTTCAGCGAGTCTTAATTCTGCAAATGCACGTTGTGTATTATCTAATTGTTTTTCATCATAGGTATATTCTTTGCCATCCTTAAGTAGAATAAACGATCCATCTTGCTTGTTGATAACGTTTTTAGTCTCAAAAGCTGGTTTGGAGACAGTTTGCTCTACATTATCTTTCTTGAGAATAACTTTTTCTTTATTTCCTGCTCGGCTTAGAGATGCTGCAATCGCATCTGCTTGTCCTCTATCTTTCAACCAATCAGCAACTTGGTCCAATTCACTTTGCTCAAGTTCCCCAAATCCCATGTAGTGGAAATGATTGCCGTGTTTAGCTGTCACACCAGATTTATCAACGGAATCAATCGATTCCTTGCTAAAGACATAAGCATCGCTAGTATCATAAGGTTTGCCATCTAACCCTTTGCCATAAGCTTTGATGTCATGTCCGAGGAAATGATGAATCACTTCTTTATCAGAATGTGATTGTTCTGCTGGTTTTGGTTTGTTAGCAGTATCGTCTTGGGTTTCTCCTGCAAGGTAACGATCAGCCAAGGTGATTTCAAGGGCTGATAATTGACTCCTTGGAATAATATGATAGTGATCACCATGAGGAATCACATAACCAAATTCATTGGCCTTTGTCACCTGAGTTGGTTCAAAAATAAGTCCGTCTTCTTCAACATGACGATATTCTTTGTCCAAACCATGCAATTGGTTTAATAGTTCTGTAAAGGATTTCCCATGAAAGGCTGCGCTTGGGTTACCTGCAACTGGTGAAGCCTCATTTGGAATAGGAATTACTGGATGGTCACCACCAATTGTTGGCAAAGGACCAGGATTTGGTGTAATCCCTGGATTTGACATCGGAGCTGGACGGTAACCAGCTGGCCTAGCAGCTCCGCCTTGTTTTTGGCTCCAATAGGCCTGTGCTGCTGCTAATTCACTTGGAGACAAATCTTTTTTAGGAATATAGTGGAAATGGTTGCCATGAGGTACTAAGTAAGCATCTCCCATATCATCAATCACATCTGTTGGGCTAAAAACATAACCATCATCAGTAGTATATCGGCCTTCTTTTTTAGCCTGGCTAACAGCTGCAGCTTCTGACTTGCTTAGATGGGCAACCTTGGTCAATCCTTTTTCTTTAGCTTCTTTAGTTCCTTTGGCAACCTGCTCTGCAATTTCTTTTTTTGTCCGAATGTTTTTACGTTTGCTTCCTGGTTTGAGGTAAACGTAATACTTACCATCCACTTTAATCACATAACCATCTAAAATCTCATTCACAACATCAGATTGTTTGAAATGGTAATTCGGATCTGTCATCAACAATTCTTCGCTGATAATGGCATTGTAAGGAACTTTACCATTGTAGTAATGGTAGTGATCACCGTGTGACGTCACGTACCCTTGATCAGTGATTTTAACCACAATTTGCTCTGCCGAAATGCCTTCTTCCTGACTAATTTGGTCAGGTGTTTTATCTGCTGCTAATGAAGTTTTGTCAGATTTGTCTCGACCACTGTCTTTGACATAAGAAACGGCATTATTTTGTGCCTTCTCTGCTTGATATTTTCCGAGAGCATAACCGCAAGAACTACATAAAACAACCAAAGCTGCCGCTGTACCAATTATTTTTTTCTGTTTCATTGTATTCTCCTTTAACGTAATTCGTTATACAAAATGGTCAAATTTTCTTTGACATTTTCCAAATAGGACTTATTATTTTCTGGATCCGCTTCTAGAGGACTCAATAGTTTAAGTTTGACACCAGTTGTATGAGCGACTGTTTTTGCTAATTTTTGAGAGACATTTTTCTCCACAAAAATGGTTTTTACCTGATAAGTTTTGATAAAATCCCTAATTTCTGTCAACTGTCTAGGAGTTGGCTCTTGCTCCGGTGAAATTCCTGCAATGCCGATCTGTTTAAGCTTATAACGTTTAGCGAGATAAGAAAAAGCTGTGTGTTGAGTAACGAAGGTTCGTGACTTAACCTTTTTAAATTTAGCTTGAAAAGTATGATCAATGTTCTCAGCCTCTTCTCTAAAAGACTTGGCATTTTTCTCATAAACTGAACGATGTTTAGGATCAATCTTTGCCAATTGTTTAGCAATAATATCTGCTTCATCTGCCGCTAATAAGGGGTCAGACCAAGTATGAGGATCATACAATCTAGCCGGATCAACACCATCTGTCACAGGCATATCTTCCAAGCCTTCAACCTTATCTAGTGTCAAACCTTTTGAAGCTTCAACAATCTTAACTTTTGAATGATGTTTGCTCGCATCCAATTTCCCTGCCCAAGCTTCCAGTGTATGGGAATGGTAAACAAATAAATCTGCGTCATATATGGCTGCCACATCATTTGGAGAAGGTTCAAAAGAGTGAATCCCTGCTCTAGATTGAATCATTTTAACATCATTCAAATCACCAGAGATGTATTTGGTCATGGCATAGATGGGATAAAAGCTTGTCACAATGTGTAAACCATCTTTTGTTTGCTTGGGCTGCTTTTGGCAGGCTGTCATAAAAGGGACTAATAAACAGCACAGTAAAGCAAAACCTAGTGCAAGATATTTTCTTTTCACGATTGGTTCCTTTCTAATTAAAAAATTCATTAAACCATTAAGTTTCAGGTAAAGAATCCTCACCTTAACCAGTTAAGTATAGACCTCTTTCACATCTTTGTCAATACTATTTGAGAAAGGTCACGTCCTACACAAGCAAAACTTCATTCTAAAATATCGAAGACAACTATATGATTATAATTTCTGATAAAGGTACTGGTTTTGATCATGAACTTCTAGCAAGTGCGACACAAAAATATAGAATAGCAAAAAGAACGATAGTTCTATAGGTGGGATACAGTTATACATAATGAACAATAAGGTCGAACACGATAATGGTAGTTCAACTGTTGAAACGATAAATGACACCTGAAGACAGGTGCTGTTGTTAAAATGATTGTCATGAACAAAAATAAAAGAAACCCTATTATAATAAGGTTTCACTCATATATTTTCTGCCACCACCGAGAATAATTAGAAATTTTCTTATAGTTTTTAAACATAAAATAACCAATAATATCAAGGGATTTATCATTTTTTATTGTAAAAATTAATAGAGTGATTTCTATTTTTAAGAACAATTTTAGAACAAAAATTGACTTATTCAGTTAGTATATTTTGTAAAGTAATTAATAAATTTTGATTGTTGTATAAAGTATATTTGCTATAATGGTAATTTCTAAAATAGTCTATTATGAATGGAATATTAAGCAAAATGAATATTTTTCGATTACTATATTCTCTTAAGCTTTTGCTTATATTCTAGTGGGCTAATTCCCACTATTTTTTTAAATGTCCTTGAAAAATTAGAAGAGGTGGAAAATCCAAGTAAATTGGAAACTTCTTCTACTTTCTTATTTTCGTCTAGTAACTGCTTAGCAGCTTCGATTTTTAAGTTTAGAAAATATTGTTGAATAGTGACATGTTTTTCTTGCTTAAATAGTTTTCGTAACTTCGATTCACTCATGTGACATTCTTTAGCTATTTCTTCTGTTTTAATAAAGCGATTTAGATTATTTTCAAGATATCGAATCACTGCGACAATAGTTTGAGAATGAGGGGTTCCGAGATGTCTTTTTAAAGAATGAACTTGTTGAGTATAGAATAAGATAGCAGTATCACGTAATTTTAAAACTTCATTTAGACTTATAGTTGACTCAGTTTCTTTTATAAAACGATCTCGTGCTCGATAAGCTGTTTCGATATCAAGTCCTGCTTGAATGGTAGCCTGTGAGAGACGATCATAAATAATGATGGAGTAGTTTTTTTCAGATCGCAATTCATCTCCACTGATTATAGGTACGATAGAATTGCTAAAGTGTTCCACTGTTTCTTTCAAAAGAAATTCACTACCTGATTTAACAGCCTTTAGAATCTTATTTTCAAAATGATACTGATATTTGTAAGAACTCATATTCTGTTTAGAAAATTGCTTAATTTTATCTAGATCAAAGGAGTTGCTCCACCCTCTCGTGTAGTAATGTAAGGGCTCTGATAATTTATCTTTCACAACCCCAGTTAGACAATAATTGGTTACTATTAGTAATTCTCGGATTTGACTAAGTGAGAAGAAAGGTAATTGGGATAGTCTATCAATAAAGTAGTCTTGTTCACTAGAATTGATTTGTGTTTCAGTCAGCTTTTTCTTAAGAAGTAAAGGGTCAATAGCATTGCTACGCCAGGGACCGATGATAATATAATATTGTTGAATATGGTGGACAAGAAAAAGTTCTCCTAAAGAGCCATAATGAAATAAAAAATCATGTTGAGTTTTACTAAAGTTACTTAAAATAAGGTAATGATTGTAAAAAAGTGAAATAGTTTTATCGGATTTATACTCTCTGATAACAGAAAAATTTTGATCACAAATAGTAATAGTTAGACCTAGAAGACTGTGTAATGATTTCAACAATAAAAAATCAATCATATGAGTTACCACCTTTGATTTAATATGTTATCTATTTTAGAGAAGATTTCATTAAAGTCAACAGAATAATTAGGTAGTCGGTGATTTTAACCAAGTATGATTCAAAAAACCAAAAAAGTCAAATTAAAAAAAAAAAAAAGACAGATTAGATTAGATAAAAAAGTATAGATATTCTAATGTTTGTTATTTAATCCTATACTTTACTATGTATAGAGTTATACAGAAAAAGTAAGGGAGAATATTATGTTTAGAAGGTCTAAAAATAACAGTTATGATACTTCACAGACGAAACAACGGTTTTCAATTAAGAAGTTTAAGTTTGGTGCAGCTTCTGTACTAATTGGTATTAGTTTTTTAGGAGGTTTTACTCAAGGTCAATTTAATATCTCCACAGATACTGTATTTGCAGCTGAGGTAATTCCAGGAAGTGCCGCTACATTAAATACAAGTATCACTAAAAATATGCAAAATGGAAATGCCTATATAGATTTATATGATGTAAAGAATGGATTGATTGATCCTCAAAACCTCATTGTATTAAATCCATCAAGCTATTCAGCAAATTATTATATCAAACAAGGTGCTAAATATTATAGTAATCCGAGTGAAATTACAACAACTGGTTCAGCAACTATCACTTTTCATATACTTGATGAAACTGGAAATCCATATAAAAAAGCTGATGGACAAATTGATATAGTTAGTGTGAATTTAACTATATATGATTCTACAGCTTTAAGAAATAGGATAGATGAAGTAATAAATAATGCAAATGATCCTAAGTGGAGTGATGGGAGTCGTGATGAAGTCTTAACTGGATTAGAAGCAATAAAAAAAGATATTGATAATAATCCTAAGAGGCAGCCTGATGTTGATAATAAAATAATTGAGGTTAATGCTTTAGAAAAGAAATTAGTAACTCCAACTCCAGATAAAGATAAGTATGATCCGACGGGTGGTGAGACTACAGTGCCACAAGGAACTCCAGTGTCAGACAAAGAAATTACAGACCTAGTGAAAATTCCAGATGGTTCTAAAGGTGTGCCAGCAATTGTAGGTGAGCGACCAAATACGGATCAGCCAGGAGACTATCCAGTTACTGTGGAGGTCACATACCCAGATGGGACTAAGGATACAGTGACAGTAACTATCCATGTAACTCCAACTCCAGATAAAGATAAGTATGATCCGACAGGTGGTGAGACTACAGTGCCACAAGGAACTCCAGTGTCAGACAAAGAAATTACAGACCTAGTGAAAATTCCAGATGGTTCTAAAGGTGTGCCAGCAATTGTAGGTGAGCGACCAAATACGGATCAGCCAGGAGACTATCCAGTTACTGTGGAGGTCACATACCCAGATGGGACTAAGGATACAGTGACAGTAACTATCCATGTAACTCCAACTCCAGATAAAGATAAGTATGATCCGACGGGTGGTGAGACTACAGTGCCACAAGGAACTCCAGTGTCAGACAAAGAAATTACAGACCTAGTGAAAATTCCAGATGGTTCTAAAGGTGTGCCAGCAATTGTAGGTGAGCGACCAAATACGGATCAGCCAGGAGACTATCCAGTTACTGTGGAGGTCACATACCCAGATGGGACTAAGGATACAGTGACAGTAACTATCCATGTAACTCCAACTCCAGATAAAGATAAGTATGATCCGACGGGTGGTGAGACTACAGTGCCACAAGGAACTCCAGTGTCAGACAAAGAAATTACAGACCTAGTGAAAATTCCAGATGGTTCTAAAGGTGTGCCAGCAATTGTAGGTGAGCGACCAAATACGGATCAGCCAGGAGACTATCCAGTTACTGTGGAGGTCACATACCCAGATGGGACTAAGGATACAGTGACAGTAACTATCCATGTAACTCCAACTCCAGATAAAGATAAGTATGATCCGACAGGTGGTGAGACTACAGTGCCACAAGGAACTCCAGTGTCAGACAAAGAAATTACAGACCTAGTGAAAATTCCAGATGGTTCTAAAGGTGTGCCAGCAATTGTAGGTGAGCGACCAAATACGGATCAGCCAGGAGACTATCCAGTTACTGTGGAGGTCACATACCCAGATGGGACTAAGGATACAGTGACAGTAACTATCCATGTAACTCCAACTCCAGATAAAGATAAGTATGATCCGACAGGTGGTGAGACTACAGTGCCACAAGGAACTCCAGTGTCAGACAAAGAAATTACAGACCTAGTGAAAATTCCAGATGGTTCTAAAGGTGTGCCAGCAATTGTAGGTGAGCGACCAAATACGGATCAGCCAGGAGACTATCCAGTTACTGTGGAGGTCACATACCCAGATGGGACTAAGGATACAGTGACAGTAACTATCCATGTAACTCCAACTCCAGATAAAGATAAGTATGATCCGACGGGTGGTGAGACTACAGTGCCACAAGGAACTCCAGTGTCAGACAAAGAAATTACAGACCTAGTGAAAATTCCAGATGGTTCTAAAGGTGTGCCAGCAATTGTAGGTGAGCGACCAAATACGGATCAGCCAGGAGACTATCCAGTTACTGTGGAGGTCACATACCCAGATGGGACTAAGGATACAGTGACAGTAACTATCCATGTAACTCCAACTCCAGATAAAGATAAGTATGATCCGACAGGTGGTGAGACTACAGTGCCACAAGGAACTCCAGTGTCAGACAAAGAAATTACAGACCTAGTGAAAATTCCAGATGGTTCTAAAGGTGTGCCAGCAATTGTAGGTGAGCGACCAAATACGGATCAGCCAGGAGACTATCCAGTTACTGTGGAGGTCACATACCCAGATGGGACTAAGGATACAGTGACAGTAACTATCCATGTAACTCCAACTCCAGATAAAGATAAGTATGATCCGACGGGTGGTGAGACTACAGTGCCACAAGGAACTCCAGTGTCAGACAAAGAAATTACAGACCTAGTGAAAATTCCAGATGGTTCTAAAGGTGTGCCAGCAATTGTAGGTGAGCGACCAAATACGGATCAGCCAGGAGACTATCCAGTTACTGTGGAGGTCACATACCCAGATGGGACTAAGGATACAGTGACAGTAACTATCCATGTAACTCCAACTCCAGATAAAGATAAGTATGATCCGACGGGTGGTGAGACTACAGTGCCACAAGGAACTCCAGTGTCAGACAAAGAAATTACAGACCTAGTGAAAATTCCAGATGGTTCTAAAGGTGTGCCAGCAATTGTAGGTGAGCGACCAAATACGGATCAGCCAGGAGACTATCCAGTTACTGTGGAGGTCACATACCCAGATGGGACTAAGGATACAGTGACAGTAACTATCCATGTAACTCCAACTCCAGATAAAGATAAGTATGATCCGACAGGTGGTGAGACTACAGTGCCACAAGGAACTCCAGTGTCAGACAAAGAAATTACAGACCTAGTGAAAATTCCAGATGGTTCTAAAGGTGTGCCAGCAATTGTAGGTGAGCGACCAAATACGGATCAGCCAGGAGACTATCCAGTTACTGTGGAGGTCACATACCCAGATGGGACTAAGGATACAGTGACAGTAACTATCCATGTAACTCCAACTCCAGATAAAGATAAGTATGATCCGACAGGTGGTGAGACTACAGTGCCACAAGGAACTCCAGTGTCAGACAAAGAAATTACAGACCTAGTGAAAATTCCAGATGGTTCTAAAGGTGTGCCAGCAATTGTAGGTGAGCGACCAAATACGGATCAGCCAGGAGACTATCCAGTTACTGTGGAGGTCACATACCCAGATGGGACTAAGGATACAGTGACAGTAACTATCCATGTAACTCCAACTCCAGATAAAGATAAGTATGATCCGACAGGTGGTGAGACTACAGTGCCACAAGGAACTCCAGTGTCAGACAAAGAAATTACAGACCTAGTGAAAATTCCAGATGGTTCTAAAGGTGTGCCAGCAATTGTAGGTGAGCGACCAAATACGGATCAGCCAGGAGACTATCCAGTTACTGTGGAGGTCACATACCCAGATGGGACTAAGGATACAGTGACAGTAACTATCCATGTAACTCCAACTCCAGATAAAGATAAGTATGATCCGACAGGTGGTGAGACTACAGTGCCACAAGGAACTCCAGTGTCAGACAAAGAAATTACAGACCTAGTGAAAATTCCAGATGGTTCTAAAGGTGTGCCAGCAATTGTAGGTGAGCGACCAAATACGGATCAGCCAGGAGACTATCCAGTTACTGTGGAGGTCACATACCCAGATGGGACTAAGGATACAGTGACAGTAACTATCCATGTAACTCCAACTCCAGATAAAGATAAGTATGATCCGACAGGTGGTGAGACTACAGTGCCACAAGGAACTCCAGTGTCAGACAAAGAAATTACAGACCTAGTGAAAATTCCAGATGGTTCTAAAGGTGTGCCAGCAATTGTAGGTGAGCGACCAAATACGGATCAGCCAGGAGACTATCCAGTTACTGTGGAGGTCACATACCCAGATGGGACTAAGGATACAGTGACAGTAACTATCCATGTAACTCCAACTCCAGATAAAGATAAGTATGATCCGACAGGTGGTGAGACTACAGTGCCACAAGGAACTCCAGTGTCAGACAAAGAAATTACAGACCTAGTGAAAATTCCAGATGGTTCTAAAGGTGTGCCAGCAATTGTAGGTGAGCGACCAAATACGGATCAGCCAGGAGACTATCCAGTTACTGTGGAGGTCACATACCCAGATGGGACTAAGGATACAGTGACAGTAACTATCCATGTAACTCCAACTCCAGATAAAGATAAGTATGATCCGACGGGTGGTGAGACTACAGTGCCACAAGGAACTCCAGTGTCAGACAAAGAAATTACAGACCTAGTGAAAATTCCAGATGGTTCTAAAGGTGTGCCAGCAATTGTAGGTGAGCGTCCAGATACTAACGTTCCTGGAGATCATAAAGTAACGGTTGATGTAACTTATCCAGATGGCTCAAAAGATACTGTAACAGTAACTATCCATGTGACACCAACACCAGATAAAGATAAATATGATCCAACAGGTAAATCTCAGCAAGTCAATGGTAAAGGAAATAAACTACCAGCAACAGGTGAGAATGCAACTCCATTCTTTAATGTTGCAGCTTTGACAATTATATCATCAGTTGGTTTATTATCTGTTTCTAAGAAAAAAGAGGATTAATCTTTTGACCTAAAATGTCACTAAACTTTTCACCATTTATTGGTGTGAACACATTAATAAAGTTATGTATCTCTCTCCAACAAACTTAATTAAAGTGTTTCAATTTTTCGAGTTTAATTCTTGAAAAAGCCTATCGAGATTATTAATTTCGATAGGCTTTTGATTTTGTGTAAGCGTCCAATAACGAGGTATCTTCCATTTTCTTCCCTATTCCGTAAGCATCCAATATACCTTGTTATTGGACGCTTACTATAAAACTGAAGAAATGATCCTATTTAGTTGAAATTTGTAAATGAAGTGTATCATTAGAGCCTAAGATGTTAATCCTAGGCTCTCTTTTGTTGATTTAAAATTTTTAGGTGTAATCAAATGTAAGGTTAGATGCAAAATTTTCTAAAATGACTGTTTGTCTTTTCAAGTAATTAAATGTATTTAAGGGGAATTTATAAAAATAAAAGGAGTGTGTCAATAATGTTGTGTAAACACACTGGCAAAGCTGGGATTGTTAATCAAATAGGCTTTCAAGTGTGTCTGTACAATGACCAAAACCTTTGTGGACTCGTTGTTCTTGCTTGAAGTTGTAATCATTAAATAGTGTGACTAGACAGTGTTCTAGGGTCTCTTCACTGGGAAATACGATTTTCTTTTTTGTTTGCGTTGTATTGCAGTTAGTGATACAATGGTTATACAAAAAATGATTTGAGGTGATATTATGTCAACAGTAGCAGTAAGAGTTGATGATCAATTAAAAGATGATGCTACAGAACTTTTTCAATCCTTAGGGTTGGATATGAGTACAGCAGTAAAAATGTTTTTGATTCAGTCTGTTAAAACTCAAAGTATTCCTTTTGAAATAAAAAATCAATCATCTGTTTCTGATGAAGAATTTCAAAATTTGGTAGAAACAAAATTAAAAGGAATACGAGTTAAGGCTAGTGATCCAGAAAGTGTAAATGCGTTTTTTGGAGATGAAGATTTTTCAGAATATGAGGAATATTTTAAATGAGTGATATTGAGGTATATTCTGTATTAGTTTCACGTATTGAATATTCTGATGGTACAGGTTCAAAGGTTCGTCCTGCTGTAGTAGTCAAATTTAATGATGAAGTAATAAAAACTTTAAGATTAACTACTAAATATGAAAATAAGTCTGACAATATAAAAAGTCAGTATTTAGAAGTTATTGACTGGGCAAAAGCAAATTTAAAAAGGCGTTCATGGATTGATACAATTCAGTACTATGATTTAGAGGACAAGGGATTCAATATTAAAATTATTGGTAAGTTAAGTGATAGAGATATTGAAAGATTAAAAGATTTTCTCAGAGCAAAGGAAGTTTAGTTATGAAAAAGAAATTAGTTGGTTTTATTGTTCTAGCTTTATCTACAATAATTTTGGTAGCATGTTCTAATGATTCACTTGAAGGTAAATATTATTGGATTAATGATGCTAGAAATCAGCATATGGCTACAATTAAAGGCGATAAGGGTTATGTTGAATCAGAAGGCGGTTATTCCATAAAAATTGATTCAGAGTTAAAAATTATTGAAAGTAAATTTGGTTCTGAAAAATATAGTTATAAGGATGGAAAATTGACAACAAATTTTACTGGTGTAGAAAGTGATTTTTATAAAAAGGGATCAAAAGCTTGTGAGGAAGCATTGAAAAAATATGGTTATAAAGAAGTAGGAAAAGAATAGTATTTTATTGTGACATTATCAAATAGTTGCTTAATTTGGAGATAAGGGTTATAATGAAAATAGAAAAGGGCAGTTGTTCGAAACAACTACCCAATGCAGAACCGTTTAAGACGGTGGCATGTTTATTGGTTAAGAATAACCGTCAACCGACCAAAGTTGAGACGGTTATTTTTTATTGCTTAGTTTTACGATAATAACAACTAAGCCAATGAGTGAGAGTATAAAACTACCAAACCCAAGCATGAGTTGCATTGTCTCGTAAACCGACAACAACTCGCTCCTTTCCCTTTGGATTTTAGTACCTACATTCATAAGCACCACCACCTTTCAGAAATAAGAGCCACCGTCTTAACTTTTCTGCCTTTTTATTATAACATACCATATCAGGTTTTTCTGAGTTACGTAAAATGTCTAGCTTAATTTGACAATTTGGGAAATATAAAAACTAATTGTCCTATCTGCTTTTTGATTCTTTATTTAAGAATTATCTTTTTTACAACTATAATAGTGACATTTGTTAGGTGCATCTAACCGTCCTTTTGCAAGTTGGTATTCAAGTGAAGAAATGACTTGAAGAGGATCATCGGCTAAACGAGCACCTTCAACTAACGAAATGTCTTTAATTCATAAATTAAGGTCGAGCGGAGTGAAAAAGCGTTTAGCAATAAAAAAAGAGTATATTAGCGAAAAAACAGGTAATGCTTATACTACATTAGTTATTGAAAAAATGGCAGTCGTATCTACGGGATCGATAGAGCAAACTGATGATAATAAATATAGATATTATATTATTGATACCATCGATTCAAATGGAGCAGGAAATATGGAATACGCTATCAAAACAACTAATAAAGTAGATGTGAAGCTGGGAACGCAACTTACATTTTTCAATGTTCGCGGTGGAGAAACCGCTAAGGGTGGTTGGTACGCTGCTGATCGCGTTGAAATTAAAACAAAGTAAATGAGTACGAGACACATTTATAACAAGCAGTCACAAAAATTCAAAAAAGTCTTTTATAAAGATGCAAGCACATATCTGTTAGCAATAATGTGATTGATAAAACTGTTTCTCTTTATAACTTATGGGAGGCATGGTTTGGGTCCAATATTTTACCTACAAATAAAGCCGAGACAACTTTTTATAAACACAAACTAAGAGGACAGAAAATTAAAGATTTCTTTGGTAACGCACCTGCTATGTCTATAAAGGCAAGTCAATATCAAGCTTTTATAAATTTGTACGCAGAGAAAGTATCAGCTAATACTGTTAGACGATTGAACTCAGAAGTTAGAAAAGTTATTAATTTTGCCAAAAGAGACAGGATAGAAATTTATGATTTTACTAATGGTGTTATTATTAGTGGTATTGATAATTCAAAAACTAAAAAAGAAAAGTCACTACAAAGTTTAGCTGTTTATCAAAAGTTACTGAATTTTCTAGTCAATTGTTTAGACTACAAAAAATCTGTAATCCCTTATCTACTATATATACAACTAAAAACAGGCCTTCGGTTTGGTGAGGTTCTAGGATTAACATGGGACCGTATTGACTGGAGAGATAAGGAAATCAGAACTTATAGACGTTACGATAGTATTTCCTATGAATGGAAGCCACCTAAAACTGAGACCTCAGTAAGGTCTATACCTATTGATGATGCCACCCTCACAGTTCTTAAAAAGTTGAAGATTGAACAAAAAGAAATCTTTAATCAGAAAGAAATTGAAAATAGGGAACAGTTTTTATTCTATAATATTCACTCTGGTGTTCCTACCAATAACAGTGTTAATAAGCATTTGAGACAACTATTACACAGTCTGAAAATTGAACCTTATAATCTGAGTTCAACAGGAATAAGGCATACGTACGCGAGTATTTTATTAGCGTATGGTATAGATATTTGGGTAGTTGCAGAAAATATGGGACATAAGGATATAAAGCAAATCACTGAGACATATGGACATCTTATTAAAGAAAAAGCAGAAAATGAAAATAATAAGATAAGGAATTTTCTAAAAACAAGTTAGACTTATCAAAAGGTTGACCAAAAGTTGACCAAAAATCAAAAAACCTTGATAAAACAAGGTTTTCGACATGTTATTTATACCCCCTACAAGTAATAATAGCTCATTAAAGTTTATTTATTAATTAAAAAGAACTTGTATCATCAAGGAATTTATCGATTTTTATTTTTATGAATTAACTTAGAAGGTAACATGTTCTAGAACAAATCTCGAACAAAAACATAGCTGTAGAAAAAATAAAATAGTGGAAAAACTCATTAAAGCTTTAAGAATAATTTTATAGGTGTTAAAAAATTTTTCGGAACAACTTCTTAGTTATAATTTAGTTATTTTTTTTATTTATACTATACCTACTAAAATAGGAGGCTATATTATGAGTAACATTATTGAGACAAAAAACTTAACAAAGATATATCGAAAACAGACTGTTTTAGATAAAGTATCTATAAATGTTGAAAAGGGTAGTGTTTACGGCTTACTCGGACCAAACGGAGCAGGAAAGTCAACGTTACTAAAATTAATTACTAAAGTCATTCAACCTAACTCTGGAGAAATTTTATTTGATGGAAATACATTAAGCGGTAAGGATTTAAGGAAAATAGGAGCCATTATTGAAAATCCTGCCATCTATCCAAATCTAACGGCTACTGAAAATTTGGAAGTATTAACAACATTATTGGGTATTGATAAGTCAAAAATCGATGAAGTATTACGTATTGTTTCTCTTCAAGATACAGGAAATAAAAAAGCAAAGGAGTTCTCTCTAGGGATGAAACAAAGGCTTGGGATAGCGATGGCTTTAATTAATAATCCTCAACTTCTGATTCTTGATGAACCGACAAATGGTCTAGATCCAATAGGGATACAGGAGTTAAGAGTATTAATCAGAAAATTTGCAGAACAAGGAATAACAATCATCTTATCAAGTCATATTTTAAGTGAGGTTCAACAAGTTGCTGATAAAGTTGGAATAATCAATAAAGGGCGACTTTGTTATGAAGGTCCAAACAATATGAGAGAGTCTCATTTGGAAGATTTGTTTATGGAAATAATAAAGAAAGAAAGGGTATAAAATGATCAATGAAATCAAATCAGAAATTATTAAAGAAAAGCGTTCAGCTAATTCCAAATTACTGTTACTAGTGCCTCCGATTTTTATTATCTTCAATATTATGATGGGAATGCTTATGGGTGAAAGTCCAGAAGGAAAAAGCTATTTAATGGCTACAGCCTTTAATTGGTATCCAATCATGGTTTTACCTATCATATTAAGTTTACTCGTCATCAATATTAATAATAAAGAGAAAAGTTACCACTATATTTTACAGCGTAGTTTGGGATTAAATGAACAAAAAATGCTTATTGCAAAAAATTTAGTTGTCATAATGGAACTGTTTATTATTTTACTACTTTCTTCAATAGTCATTTTTATCTTTGGCACTTCTATTTTACAAGAAGAGATAAGTTTAAATAATATCATCTTAGCGACTTTGGTCCTCTTCATAGGGAGTCTACCTGTAATTGGTCTATCTTTCATTATTAATAGATTCGTTGGTAAGAAATTTTTTCTTCTCCTTATCAATTTTCTTTTAACTTTTCCATCAGCGATACTTGCCGTAAAAAAAACATGGGTACTTTTCCCTTGGTCATATAACTTACGTATATTAACGCCAATAATAAAAGTTCATCCAAATGGAACCTTTTTAGAAAATGGCTCATCCTTTTTAGAAATGAATACTGTTTATATAGGAATAGCTCTAAGCATTGGTGTTTATATGATGTCACTAGTAATACTCCTTATCTTAAAAAGGAGTAAGACTTATGATTAAACTAATGTATTCTCAATGGCTTAGAACAAAAAGAATGCCTATAAGAATTTTTTTCTTAATTTGTCCAATAGCTTTTACCTTAATTTTTTGTAGCTATCTATTAGTTGGAAATGGTCTTAAAGGAGTTGAAGTATTTTCATTTTTCGGACTATTTATTATTGTTGCCACTTTTGCAATTAGCTTTTTTGTTCCGATGTTATATGATGCTGATAAAGATGCTTGTTATTATGCAAATGAATTAAGAATTGGAGTAAACAGAAAATTAATATTTCTTAGTAAATTTTTTTTGATGTTATTATTTGTATTAATTATTGAAATTATAGCTATTTCTTTATTTATTACATTTTTAATGATTTTTAGTTCTGTTCATATTAGTTTGACACCATTTTTGATATACTTTCTATTAATTAATGTATCATTATGTCCAATGATTGTTTGTTATCAGTTTATTGCTTTAAAATACAATTATACAGGTAGCATATTAATTGGCTGTTTTACTACTTTGGCTTCTATTTTACTGGGAACAACAGACTTAGGTATGATCATTTGGAAATATTTACCTTTCGTTTGGTCCATAAAATTAGTTTTGGATTATGGAAAAGGTCAAATTGGCACGGATGTCATCATACTGTATTCCTCATTGTCTATACTATTAACATTAGTTTTACTTTTTGTTACTACACAATGGTATAATAAGTGGGCAGGAATCAATTATTTGGAGGAATAGTATGAAGATATTAGTAATTGATGATGATATTGACTTATTGAAAATGATAAGAACAATACTATGTAAGTATTATCAAGTTGATACATTTCTGATGCCTAACCCTATTGATCCAAATAAACTAAAAGCATATGATTTGATTATTTTAGATATTACAATGCCAGAAATGAGTGGTTTTGAATTTCTAAAGAAATACAGGGATATTATTGATTCACCTATATTATTATTGACTGCAAAAGATTTTGAAAAAGATAAAATCGAAGGTTTTGCATTAGGTGCTGATGATTACATAACAAAGCCGTTTTCAATCAATGAGCTTCGAGCAAGAGTCGAAGCCCATATTAGAAGAGAACGTCGAGAAAAACGTGTTCGGATTATTGACTCAATGGTTTCTTGTGATCTTCAATCTAGGCAATTATTTTGTTTTGACAGTGAAGTTAACCTTACATCAAGTGAATATGCTATCTGTGAATTGTTACTTAAAAATAAAGGACAGGTTTTTTCAAAAGAAAAAATTTATATAAAGCTATATGGTTATGATGGAAACGGGGATAGCAATACTTCCATAACTGAGAGAATTAAACTAATTAGAAAAAAATTTACAAGTTTGGGAATAAATCCAATAAAAACAATTTGGGGAGTAGGTTATAAGTGGGAAATAGAAAAGGGTTAAAATATTTAATAGCTAAATTTTCTATTTATGAATTAATTTACACATTTTTCATTATTATATTTGCTTATTTACTGCTTAATAGTCTTATATATAATAAGATATTATATCCTGCTAATTATTCAGAAAAAAATTCAATACAAATTGAGAAAAAGTTTAAACAATCTAAATTAAATATTGAGGATATACCATATTATTATGACTATACATTTATTGAAGATCATAGAGTGATTAAGTCAACCATCGCTAAAAAGTACAAACACTTAGAAAAAAGTGCTAAAAAGAATGGTGAATCAAGAACTAATGATATTATTGGTAACAAAATTTTTAGATATTTTTCAACAGGAAATCAAGAACTTATCATTAGTTATAGAATAACAGTAATCCCAGTCTCCGAGAGGCTATATAGTATCGTTGGCAACTTCGAAATATTCTACTTATTCGCTCTATTAGTTATCTGGGGAATAGGTTTTATGATTATTATCAGTAGATTTTATAATTTATTACTTAGAGAGATACAAAAAATTTCATCTGCTAACTCATATATACAAGAGATGAAATTGGATTTTCCTAGAGAAAGTTCCAGATATAAAGAAATAAATAATGTATTGGAGTCTTTAGATAGACTAGCAAATAGTTTCAAGTCGTCACTACAAATTCAGTGGGATATGCAAGAAAAACAAAAAGATTTAATCGATTCCGTCACACATGATGTTCGCACTCCGATTACTTTAATAAAAGGAAATATTGAACTTTTTAAGGAAGAAACCAATTACCATTCTAATGAGTATATCCTGCAAATAGAGAGTGGAGTGAATAGGCTTGAAAAATATATTGATAAACTAAGTCAGTACTCTGAAAACACTAAAACAGAAAAACAAGCATTAGATGATGGAACTTTAGATTATTGGCTTTCGATACTTAAAAATATTTGTTTAGCCTATAATAGACAACTTTATATTATAAATAAAGATATTAGTTCCATTAAACTGGATAAAGAAGAAATTTCAGTGGCATTACAAAATATTATCGTTAATGCAGTTGAGAATTCACAAGAAAGATCTAAAATTATAGCTTCATTTTCTGATTCTAAAGACAAATATACAATTACCATTTCAGATGAGGGACCTGGTTTTGACGATAATATTTTAGCTAGTGCAACACAAAAATATGTAACAAGTAAAAATAGCAATTGTTCAGTAAATGGAGTTGGTTTATACATTGTAAATAATATCGTTGAAGAAAATAATGGAATCTTAAGAATTAACAATTTAAATGAAAATTTGAAGACAGGTGCTGTTGTTAAAATGATTTTCAAAAAATAACAGGTATCTCATTTAGAACGGTTTATATAATTTGAGTTAATTTTTTGAAAACTGATCGTTTGAACTGCTGATAAAGTATGATAAGATAACGAAGTTAAATGATTAAAATATTTACGAGATTTGACTAATTTGGTCAAATAAAAAGTTTTCATCTTTCGAGAACAAGTGTAGGGACAAATCCCCACCAGACAAGCAAAAAAGCCTTTATTTAAAGGCTTTTTCTTGTATAGTTTAATGCCCCCTACAACGATTTCCTACAAATTTTTGTGATAAAAATAATCAAGAATGCTGAGTTTAAAGGTTTTTTATTTTGCTAAAATTTTGAAAAATTATAGAAAAATAATGTGGAACAAAATGGGGACAAATTTTTATAAATTATATGATTATATATAATTGGATGCTATAATTAAGTAAAAATGTCAGACAGAGGAATAGTTAGTTCTAAGATACTATCATTTTGATTTACGTGGTGAAGGTGAAAATTAATTGAGACTATCAAAGAAGTAGACATGCTTTTATCTGATATTACTTAGAAGTATAATTTGCGGGGATTAAAAAATATTTTTAAAGTAGGTATTAACTATTATTTTTGCATTTAGGAAAAGGTAGAAATGGGTAATAGAAAAAATTTTTATGTTTATTAGTTACATTAGTAATCTATTTGCTTTTAGATTACTTGAATTTACTATCAAAAATAGGTTTAAATATAAATAAAATAAATTTAGATGTGCTAAGTATACTAATTATAATTGTTTTATATGTAACTACATTTATTCTTATCGATCATGAACAACTTGAAAAAGAAAAAAATAAAATTGAAACTTTCAAATTAGTATTAAAAGGTATTTATGAAAGTTGCCTCGAAAATATAGATCTATATACTGATGAAATAATAGAAAAATATATCGCTCCAAAATGTGACTTTAATAAAGTATTAAATGAAGATAGATATTTTTATAATCTGGTTCACCAACCATTCCAAAACGAAGCAATGTTACACGAACTCTTAAAAGATGGTGTAATTTCAACAAAACTTTATGAAGATTATTTAGAATGTAAAAAAGTTATATTAGTTATGTAATTAAAAGAATAATACTTTGTGTTAAATAATCCTGATTTACAGAAGGGTTGTGATAATTTATTTACTTTTATTGGAGTAGATCCCAAGGGTGAATACATAGGTTGTTGTGGGTTAACAATGAGATATATACCATCTATGCATTTAGGAAATATAAATAGCATTTCCTTAAGCGAATCATATTTTAAGCAATATAATGATTTTCTCAATTGAAATCCCCAAGTTTTCTCATAGCTGTATGTATTGTGCATACTTATATAATAATGAGCGGGTAAGAAAAATAATAAGTGAAAATTACTTGAAAATTAATAAAGAAATTGATAATGAGTTTAGTGAAAAGATCCAATGGTTCAAATCCAAATCAAAAAATGGTTTCTTGCAAGTTAATTAAGAAAGTTAATTAAGAAAGAGGACTATTAATGAAAAAGTTAAGGTTATATATTAGAGCGATATATATATTTATTATCTCCCTAACACTCATTTTATATATTTTTTCACCGAAGAAGATCATTGTTCATTTTAATAATGGTTTGCCTGATAGATATGGTAATAAAATATCTTTATTTGTATTTTCAATTTTTACTATCATAGTAGGAGAAATTGGGATTTCATTTTTTAAATTTAAAAGGAAGAAAAATGGATTAGAAGATTCACCTATTTTAAGTTGGCAAGAAATTAGATTTTTTCAAATAGTAGCATTGATAGTCCTTGTATTTTTAATTGCTATGATTCATCAATTAATTTATTAAAAAACATATTAATAGCATTGTATTCATTTGGGGGACAAATTCTCTTTAGATAATCAAAAAAGCCTTAACAAAGGCTTTTTTTTTATAGTACGGATATCCTCTACAAGATGAAACCAAAGATCTTTAAAGTATGGAAAATTATGATATTAGTTTTTTAAAAAAATTTTTGAATCGTAATCTGATGTTCAGAAATATAAAAAATTTGATTCTTTGGTGGGCATAAAGGTATTTCAATGTTAATTTAAGTTTGTGACTACATACTTGTAGAAAAATACAAGGATAGTATAAAGATATTAGAAAAAATATGGTAATATAAAGTGAAGTAGGAGGTAGCCATTATGAGAGATGAGCAAGAAATATATAATTTGGTTTTAAACATAGCAAATCGAGATAAAAGAATCGAAGATGTACTATTGAACCATTAGCAGTTAGTAAGAATAAACAAATCATAAGAACTGATGGATTAAGAGAGCGAAAACTCTCTAATGGATGGATTGATAATTTCAATGAAATGGCACGAAAACAATGGGAAGACTTTAATTTTAAGTTGCCGAATGGTGAAAGTTTAAGAGAAGTTCAAGAAAGAAATATTGAAGCATTAAATTCTATTTTAGCAACTTCAAGAAATGAAACAGTTGTAATAGGAACACATGGAACAGCTTTATCAACAATAATTAATTATTATCAAGAAGACTTTAAGTTTGATATGTTTGATAAATACAAACATGAATTTCCGTGGGTCGTTAAAATTGAGTTTAATGAAAGTGGAAAGAAAAATATAGAAATCATCATATAATACAGAGAGGTGCTCACATGTCACTTGAATTAATTGAAGTAAATCTTCAATCTAATCAAGGTTTTATTGATCATGCCTGTGAACTGATAAAAAGTTTTTGGAAGATTCATAGTAACTATATTCAAACGGACGAAGAGGGTAAGGAAGACTTCAAGGATTGGCAAAGTGAAGGAAATCTTTTCTATCTAGTTAAATTTCAAAATCACTATATTGGTTTTGCAAGATTAGGAAATAGAGGTGCTAAAATTGATTGGTTAGAAGATTTGTTTATAGATGAGCAATTTCAAAATAGAGGACTAGGAACACAAGTCATCAATATATTAGAAGATAAAGTAAAACAATACTCGGAATCTTTGTATCTAGAAGTGGCTTCAAGAAATTTGAAAGCAATGAAATTATATAGAGAGTTAGGCTTTGATTGCTTAAACTCAATTACCATTCGTAAAGATTTTCAAAAAGAAAATTTTGAAGTAATTGAACGTCAGAAAATATCAGATTTTCAATTTGACATCAAAAAATATAATAAATAATTCCGGGGACAAATGATGGGACAAATCCCCCTTAAACAAGCAAAAAAGCCTTTATTTAAAGGCTTTTTCTTATATAGTTATATGCCCCCTACAGGATAAAACTAAGGTAAGATAAAATGTGATAAGTGATGTTACCAGATATTTAAGGGTGTTCTAAGTCAATAATTAATGTTAAGTAAAGTCATAAAATAAAATTTTGGTGGGCAAAAGGTGGGCAAAATAATAAAAATTCGGGAACATAATTATTAGTAAATAATTGCTATTCTTGTATATTTATAGAGTTTAGATGCTAAAAGAAATTGTAATTAATGGCTTAATAATTCTATACTATTATCTAAATTTAGAATAGTTTTTTGAATAAAATAGGTTACTTAAGTTAAATTATTTTATTGTGAAAATTATGTAGGATTTTCAAACGAAGAGTATATGGAGCTATAAAGAAAGCGCTTCCTTTCAGAGGAGATATGGTGTATAATTATATTAAAGTAATATTTTAATTTTTATTTTGGAGAAGAAGGATAATTATGAAAAAGACAAAAGTTATACTGGCTGCTTGTATAGTTGGGATGAGCTTCTTAGTTACAGAGAATTCAAGTATTCATTCAGTAAACGCTAATGAAGTGGTAAATTCTAACGATAGCTCTCAAACTTCAAATATAGTTATTTCATCCGAAAAAATATCTCCATATGTTATAGAGTTTGTCACTCAACAGGAAACGAATAATATTGCTTCCTATGCACGTTCTTTATCATCTCATAATGATGAAAATTATACTACGGTCAGATTTGACTTTTCGCAAGCAGAATTTTATGATGATAATGGAAATTTGCTTGATAAAGATACTATTATGGAAACTATAAGACCAGAGAAACTTCTTGCTAGATCTGCAGGTACAAGTGGTGGAACATGGTCTTCAGGATCTGGTTACAGTGTATGTAAAGGAATGCTTGTTTCAGGGAATGCAGGATTAGTAGGTTTACAAGCAACTTATTACGTAGATTTTCAGAAGGTTCAAGGTGGGTATGACAGGCTTGATAGAGTATATGGTGCCACAGTTAATGGAGCAGGAAGTTGGGCTTTTTTAGCTAATGGTGTATTTAGAGCTAGTGAGGCACCTGGAGCTTCAGCGTATGGTGGTATAAAAGGTCAATGGACTGTCTCTCCAGGATTAGGACTTCCTTCAGGAACTTCTACAAAACATCTGTATTTCAGAGTTGGTAATGATACTTTTTGGTTGGATACTAATTTTTAATTAGAGATTAGTCAGGAGGTTATTATGGCAGAGTTTATGCTATATTTAGGAATACTATTGAATTTGTTGTACTTAGGACTTGCTATTACGGCAGTAATTTGTCTTATAAAAATATATAAATTACTTGCAAAAAAATAATTAGATTAAAAGAGATTTACTTTTTAAATTAAAATATCACTTTCTGATTTAATGGGCTTGCATTTTCAAAATGCAAGCTTTTTTGTATGCAATCTTAAAATGATATTATTTGTGTTACTTATATAGTATTGGTGTTATAATAAAAATATAGGAAGTGAAAAGTGTTGCCTTTTCAAGAAATCAAGATTTGAATATAAAGGTTTATAAATAGACAGTAATATATATTAAGAATATTTTAATTCTAAGTTAGTATTGAAATTTTAAAAAATTCCGGGGACAAATGATGGGACAAATCCCCCTTAAACAAGCAAAAAAGCCTTTATTTAAAGGCTTTTTCTTATATAGTTATATGCCCCCTACAGGTAGAAAAAGCATAATAAAGAAAATTTATAGACAAGAATAGCTAGTATTATCAAGGGATTTATCATTTTATGTTTTTAAAAATAAATATAGAAAGTATGACTTTTTAGAACAAATCTAGAACAAAAATGAAGTTATGAAAAAAAGATATACTTCTTTTTTAGAATATTCAATCTATTGATCATTGTAAAAAAGAAGTATACATTTGGAACTCTAGTTATCTATGAACTGGTTGCACTTGACTTGACAACTTGCGAAATTAAATAATATTTCAAAAAATTAAAAATTATCTTGACACTAAAATGAAAGCGGATTATAATGTGAGTGTAATTATTGATGAGACAAAGAGGTGTTGCAATGAAGATGTCACCACGTATTATTAGCTATGATATTAGTGAAGGAACTGTATTTTTTAATACAAAAACCAATGACTCATTTTTAATAACTAATGAACTAATTAAAAAAGTAGATGAAGATGAAGAAACTGAAAAACAATATGAAAGTTATTTAGAACAACATAATTATTTTTTGGAAGAAGATGAAGTCGATAAATATTTAACTCAAATCTTGGAAGCAGATAAAGAAAGATTAGGACTAACAGTTTTAACTCATGGAGATTGTAATTTTAGATGTAAGTATTGCTATGAGCACTTTACCAATATTTCAATGTCTTTGGAAACAGAAAATGCCATTTTTAATTTTGTTGAAGAGAAAATTAAAACAGGACAATTCAAATATTTAACAGTAGCTTGGTTTGGTGGAGAGCCATTGCTAGGCTTTAAAACTATAGTTAGTTTGGGTAAAAGGTTAATTTCTTTATGTAATAAGTATAATGTTAATTATGATTCTTCACTTACGACAAATGGATTCTTGTTAGACAAAAAGAAATTTGTAACTCTAGTTACAGATTTAAGAGTTACTTCTTATCAGATTACTTTAGATGGAAATCAGGAAAGTCATGATTGTCAGAGGATTTCACGAACTGGAAAGGGGACATATGATAGAATTTTAAAAAATCTGATTGGTATGAGACAGACAAAATTAGATTTTGAATGCATTATAAGATTCAATATAACTAAAGAAAATTATCCCAATATATGTAGTTTTTTGAAACACGATGGATTGATTTTTAAAGAAGATGAAAGATTTTTACTTTTTTACCGTAATGTAGGAGATTGGGGGAAAGGAGATAGGGTAGAGGATTCTTTGACTTTAGTAAATCGTAGTACTGCTTTTGAACTTTCAAAACGAGCAGTAAAGGAGGGTTACTCTTTATTTGCCTCTAGATATAATACTAGTCATTTTTTTAGTTGTTATGCCAATAAGAAAAATCATTACGCTTTTAATGTCAATGGGATAGTTCAATCTTGTACAGTTGCTTTATATGATAAAAAAAATATTTTTGGTAATATCAATACTGGTTTTGTTAATCAAAATAAGATAGATAAATGGGTTATTAATGTTGATGATTCATGTTCAGACTGTCCATACTTGTTAATATGTAAATCAGGTAATTGTCCGATGGTTAAGCGAATAAATGGTGTTTCTTTCAAGAGGATTTGTGAATCAATGAAAAATACCATATATGAAAATCTAGCACTATTCGCCTTAGACGGACAGTATAATGATATATTAGATGTTGAATGAAAAGAGGTGATAATATATGGTAGTTAAAGAAAACAAAAAGTCTCACTCTAAACGTGACAGAAGTGTAAATGCAAAATGTGAACAAAATAATATTGCATGTCATTAAGAAATTAGGGAGGAGTGCTAGCCTCCTTTTTTTAAGATTGCGAGGAAACAATGAAATCAATCTTTAACTATCTTGATAAAAAAACTAAATGGCTAGTGATTACAGGAAGTTTAGCTAATAGTTTTGCTGCCTTAGGTCAACCCTTTGTTCTTTCAAAAGCATTGGATTTAAAGGAAAAAATCTTTGATTTTAACGTGATTCTTCAGTTCACGATTTACGGATTTTCAGTCTATATGACCTTGTATGCTTTAATGCTCTTTGCCAATCATACCACAAATGTTTTTCGTAGGGAAATTCATAAAAATATGAGATTGGCGCTCTTTAAAAAGTTACTTGTTAACAAGCGCTTCACAGATGATGAGAAAATCTCTATATTGACTCAAGATATGGAATACCTAGGAGATAATTATCTGATTTGCTTTGTGACTATGCTTACTTGGGGTATTTTATGTTTGGTTACAGCTTCTTATATTATCTTACAAGATTATGTGCTGGGAAGTATGTTTGTCTTGTTTAGTATTATACGTCCAATCCCCCAATTTATTCTAAGCCATAAACTAACAGATAATGGTGAAAAAATGAATACAGATAGGGGGCATCTTTATACTGTGGTGAGCGATAATATGAGAGGAAGTCAGACAATTATTAATAATCAGGTCGTAGGTGAAGCAATAGGTCACTTTCATCAGACCCATACAACTTATCAAGAATCCCTTCAAAAATATGCCTTTACACACAATATTATTTATTTTTTCAATGGCTTTATGCTTTTTTTGAGTCAAGTTGTACCTTTGGCTTTAGGTTTTTACTTTACTCTTCAAGGAAATGTTGTCAGTGTTGCAAAATTAATTGCGATGTATATCGCTTCTAATCAGTTAGTTAATCCGATTCAAACCATTATGTACAATGTTGCATCGATCCAAGGCTCAAAACCGCTAGCAGATAAGATATTTAGCATTCTAAATGAAGAAGAAATGGAAGGAACAGCTGTCTCTAAAGCTACCGTAGCTAATATTGAGCAACTTGTGGTAGCGGATGTGACTAAATCTTATGGTAGCAAAAAGCTTTTCTCACAATTAAGCTTCACTTGCAAAATGGGTGATAAGGTATTAATTAAGGGAGCCAGTGGATCTGGTAAGTCAACCTTATTTAGAGTCATCTCTCAACTTGACAGTCCTGACAATGGAGAAATTTTTGTTAAGACAAGAGATGGCTTAACCTTTAATAATTTTAGAGGTAATATTAGTCATATTACTCAAAGTCCATTTTTGTTTAATGATACTATCCGATATAACTTAGCCTTAGGTCAATCTTTCTCAGATGAGGAACTGCTAGAGGTCCTAGAAGCCGTTGGGTTAGTTGATGAAATGGATCATATCTTGGATGTTATGATTGTCGATAACGGGACTAACATTTCAGGTGGTCAGCGCGTTCGACTAGAGATTGCGAGATTTTTACTTAGGAAAAAAGATATCCTATTGGCAGATGAGGTTACAGCTTCTCTTGATGCTACTAATAGTCAAAAAGTCAGAGATATTCTGTTAAGCTTACCTATTTTAGTATTAGAAATTGCCCATTATGTGGATGATGATGGTCGTTACGACAAGACTATCTATTTAACTAAATAAGTTAGTAGGAATACTTTAAATGAATGATATTGAGATATATTCTATTTTAGTTTCTCGTATTGAATATTCTGATGGTACAGGTTTAAAGGTTCGTCCCGCTGTAGTAGTCAAATTTAATGATGAAGTAATAAAAACTTTAAGATTAACTACTAAATATGAAAATGAGTCTGACTATATAAAAGGCCAGTATTTAGAAGTTATTGATTGGGCAAAAGCAAATTAAAAAAAGCGTTCTTGGATTGATACAATTCAGTATTATGATTTAGAGAACAAGGGATTCAATATTAAAATTATTGGTAAGTTAAGTGATAGAGATATTGAAAGATTAAAAGATTTTCTTAGAGAAAGAGAAATTTAGGTATGAAAAGGAAATTAGTTGGTTTGATTGTTCTAGCTATATCTACAGTATTTTTAGTTGCTTGTTCGACTAATTCGTTAAATGGAAAGTATTATAAAGTATATGATGGTGAAAAAACATTAGTTTTAGAAATTAATGGTAAAGATGCTTATATAAATTTAGATGGTAAAAAGGTTATTACAAAAATTGATAAGGAATCAAAAATTATCTTTTATGAAGACTATGGTGTTAGAACTTTAAAATATGAGATTTCAAGAGATGGAGAATTTTCATATTTTGGAGATATTGCTGGGAAAGATATTCTTTATAAAGAAGGCAGCAAGAGTTTAGAAAAGCACTAAGAAATAAAGAATAAAGTTAGGACTATTTTCCTAACTTATTTTTTTTATTTAAAAAATGAACTTCAAAATGTAAAGTCTTAACCTTGCTCAATACCTGACTTTTAGTTAAATAAGTTGTATCCCAACAATAAAAAATGTTTTTACCAAAATCAAAATAAGAATCAAAAAGAAGATTAGGATCGCTCTGTCTTAATTTTTCTTGGAAAGTGTTATCTGATAAATCATCGAATTCAAGCGAGGAAATCATATAGTTTTTATTTAATTGATGAAATGCTTTCTCAAAAATGTTTGGGGTTATTTGTTCATATTCAAAAATAATATTATGTTTGACATCATAAAGAGCCAAATTCATGTCTTGATTTTTGTTTCCTTGAAAGTCACTAACGATTGTACTTATTTCTTTATTGTTCAAATTGGAATGATCTTTAAGTAGATGGAAGAGTCTTATTTCTAAACACTCTTTTGAAATTTCTAAATCAATGGTTATTTCTTTAAATAGTTTATTTTCGTAAACAATTTTATAAAGTATAACAATATCTGGGGCTAATATAAAGCCAGCAAAATAATTAGCCTCATGTTCTTGGTTTGTATTTTCGTTATTTTCTGTGAAAATATGACCTTCATGATTAAGTAGAATATGTCCTAATTCATGACATTTTGTAAAATTTTGTCTTGTTTTAGGATGTTCTTTTTGGTAGAAGATACTGGGAAAATCATTTCTATTAATAATTGAAAACCCAGAAATACTTTGATGTAGTTTCGATTCGACAGTTATGATATTAAACTTTTCGCAGAAATGCTCAAAAAAAGAATGATAATTATAGTATTTACTTTTAATATCATTCAATTTCATATATGTATAAACCAGTTCTTTAGCGGTTTGAATTGCGTAAGTATAAGGTGTCACTGATTACCTTTCTTATTCTTTCTTTCATCAATGATTTTTTGTCGTTCAGCTAAAACTCTCTTTAAATCCTGTTCAAGTTCAATTTTTTCTTCATCAGTTAAGTTATCAGAAGTCTTTCTAAAGAGGATTTCAAAGTCAGATAAATTTATTTCGTCAGGATTCTTAATATTGGTATTACCTAATAGATAATCAGTTGAGACGTTGAAGAAATTGGCGAGTGTTTTAAGTTTTTCTGGTGATGGTTCAAACTTACCTCTTTCCCAGTCTCCATACGCAGGTTGAGAGATATTAAGTTCTTTTGCTATCTCTACTTGAGTTAGTTTAAAACTTTTACGTAGTTCCTTAAGTCTTTCATTAAGCATAATAACTCCTTAAAAAAATATATTAATATTTTTGAAAAAAGTGTTGACAGAAATATAAGCTTAACTTATAATATAAATATAAGCTTAGCTTATAAAACTCTTTCAAAAAAGTGTAGTCGTATTTCATAAATAATCAAAAAGTTACACTGATTTGAGACAAGAGTTACTTTAAGATCATTGATAATAGAATAAAAAGTGCGTCAGACAACTCAGAACTTGAGATGAATAACACACCTTAATAAAATTTAAGCACCTTTATTATAACGTGAAATTCTTCAAAAGTAAAGCTTGGTTTCAATTACGATACCAGAGGTAATGTCTGACAACTTTTGAAGTTTGAATTTTGCTTGTTTAAGCAAAAAAGCTAGATAGTTATTCCTACCTAGCTTAGTTTTACTATAAAAATTGATGCAAAATAATTGCGATCATGATTATAGTAATTACTGTGTGTTCAACTAAGCAATGAAAGTATAATCCAAGTAATTGGAAAAATGCTTTCATGATAGCGAACATCACTTCGGTGATAATTTCTATCATACCCTACCTCCTTATTAGACTAACTCTGAAGAGTCAATTCTGTTCAAAGTTTGCTTTCAGGTAGATCTAATAGGAGATGGGCATGATGTAGAATCACCATATATATTTTATCATTCTAGTGATGACTAAACAAGTAAAGTTCAGACCTCAAAAGCACACTAAGGTTTATGTTAGTTAGCCTGTGTTGAACAAAAAACTAAAACTGCTACTCTGCAAGGGGTGTTGACAATGATTACTGAAAACGTGGTGAGGCGGATTAGGTATGGTATTGTGGGCGGTGTGTTAGACTTTGTCTAGCTAAGGGATAAGGTGGACTTATTCGACTGAGTAGCTCATGTTGAGAAACATAGTGAAAGGAGTGTGCGAAGATATGAGCATGCAATTTAAATTGAAATATAGTGATAATATTTTGAATAGGTTACACTAAACTAGACAGAATTTATAAAGTGTTCTACACTAAAGAAAATAGGAGAACAGATATGTCTAGAAAAATACGTCGCCACTTCACCGATGATTTTAAGCAACAAATTGTTGACCTTTACAATGCTGGTAGAAAGCGTAGCAGTCTCATCAAGGAATATGAGCTAACCCCTTCCACCTTCGATAAGTGGGTTAGACAAGCCAAAACAACAGGTTCATTCAAGTCTGTTGATAATCTGACAGATGAACAGCGGGAGCTGATTGAACTCAGGAAACGCAATAAAGAACTCGAAATGCAATTAGATATCCTAAAGCAAGCGGCGGTGATTATGGCACAAAAAGGGAAATAATCACTGCTAATAAGGATAACTATAGCATTTCAGCCATGTGTCGTTGGTTGAACATTCCTCGTTCAAGTTATTACTACCAAGCTGTAGAACAAGGGGCCGAGGCGGTTTTCGAGGAAACTATTAAAACGATTTTCCATGAAAGCAAGTCCAGATATGGGGTTAGAAAAATCAAGAAGTGTTTGGAAAAAGATGGTATAACGCTATCTCGTCGTCGGATTCGACGCATTATGAAGCGACTCAATTTGGTTTCTGTTTATCAGAAAGCCACCTTCAAACCACATTCCAGAGGCAAGAATGAAGCCCCTATTCCCAACCATTTAGACAGGCAATTTAAGCAAGAAAGACCACTACAAGCCTTAGTCACTGACTTAACCTATGTTCGTGTAGGCAATCGTTGGGCTTATGTTTGCCTTATTATTGACCTATACAACCGTGAAATCATCGGCCTGTCTCTTGGTTGGCACAAGACCGCTGAACTCGTTAAGCAAGCCATTCAAAGCATTCCTTACGCCCTGACCAAAGTCAAGATGTTCCATTCAGATCGTGGCAAAGAGTTTGATAATCAGTTAATTGATGAAATATTGGAAGCCTTTGGAATCACACGTTCGCTTAGTCAGGCTGGTTTTCCTTATGACAATGCCGTAGCTGAAAGTACGTATCGTGCTTTCAAAATTGAATTTGTTTATCAAGAAACCTTTCAATCGCTGGAAGAACTAGCTCTTAAGACTAAAGACTATGTTCATTGGTGGAATTACCACCGCATTCATGGTAGTCTCAACTACCAAACACCAATGACTAAAAGATTAATTGCCTAGAAAACACTTTATAAATGTTGTACAGAAAAGTGTTGCCTTTTCATTTTTTCTATGTCGACTTCTTTCACAAGTCGGCTTTTTTGTTAAAAAATAAAAATAGAAATATAGTTTAGATATTATGAGGTATCGTCCTTTCTCTAAGCTATATTTTTTTATTTTTGGAAAGGGTATTAAGAATAGTATCTTTTTTAAAGGTAAAAATTTAGAATGATTGAAAGGGAGCTAAATAATGATTGATGTATCAAAAAAACTAAAACAACTAAGAATTGATGGAGGGATTGCTAAATCGCGGTTGGTCACTTATTTATCGATAACTTTAAGAACTTATGACAGATATGAAGATGGTAGTCGTACTCCTGATTTAGTAACGTTAATGAAATTATCGGATTTTTATCAATGCTCGCTTGATGAATTGGTTAAAGGGAACACAAAGGATACGCTTGTTGATAGGGCATTAGTTGTCTCATATAGAGACCTTAAAGATAAGGGATTGAATGATAAATTGGCTCATGGGCTAGTGAAGCAGGTTTATGATACTTATGAATTTGAGAAGGTTCCTAAAATGTCTGATGATAATAGGATTAAGTTTATCTATAAAGAAGATTTGGTTACTTTACTTGAAAGTATCGTGTCAAAAATACAAGAAGAGAAGAATAGTATCTAGTTAAAAGATTTTGGAGGTAATGAATGTTAGTTTATGAATTTATTAAACAAAAGATTTTGTGTTATCAGCTAACCAGGTTGTTACGAATAGGTACTGTAATGACAACTGGACTCTCCTATAGTTTAGATAACAGGAAAAAGTGGAGGTTAATTGAAACATGGAACCTCGATTGAGTATGCACTATTTTCAAGTGAAAAAAGAAATTTTTTGGGTATTATTATTGAGTCCACTTATTTTATTGATTATGTGGGGCTATGTTTCTAGCAATCAAGATGATGGTCGACTAACGCAAAAGCAATACTATGAAACAGTGGTCAACCAAACGGTTAATTTAGTGTTTTATAAAAAGTCATGTCCCTATTGCAAAGTAGCTAAAAAAGAAATTGCTACTCAAGCTAAGGATAGTAAAGTTATTACTTATTATATTGATACTAGTACAGGAGAAGGACAAAAATTGGTTAAAAAATACCATGTTAAGTACGCACCTACAATAGTGTCAATTAGAAAAGGAAATATTCAATCATTTTTGTATGCTCGAGATAGAGGCAACAACATTATAGTAGAAAAAGAAAAGATAAAAGAAGTATTTAGTCAGTAAGCTATGACTTTATGTATCATAGCTTTTTTATATTTGTTGAAAACAAGGGTAAAATACAGTAAACCTCCATTCTTCATTCTCCATTTTAAAACCGAAAAGATTTTACTCTTGTTTTGAGCAAGTATGCTTAATAATTTATTTATAGAAAAGAAAGGTATTATGATGTCTAGGAAAGGAGTACAAGAATACGATGTAACAAATGTGAAAAGGCAACACTTTTCTGTACAACATTTATAAAGTGTTTTCTAGGCAATTAATCTTTTAGTCATTGGTGTTTGGTAGTTGAGACTACCATGAATGCGGTGGTAATTCCACCAATGAACATAGTCTTTAGTCTTAAGAGCTAGTTCTTCCAGCGATTGAAAGGTTTCTTGATAAACAAATTCAATTTTGAAAGCACGATACGTACTTTCAGCTACGGCATTGTCATAAGGACAACCAGCCTGACTAAGCGAACGTGTGATTCCAAAGGCTTCCAATATTTCATCAATTAACTGATTATCAAACTCTTTGCCACGATCTGAATGGAACATCTTGACTTTGGTCAGGGCGTAAGGAATGCTTTGAATGGCTTGCTTAACGAGTTCAGCGGTCTTGTGCCAACCAAGAGACAGGCCGATGATTTCACGGTTGTATAGGTCAATAATAAGGCAAACATAAGCCCAACGATTGCCTACACGAACATAGGTTAAGTCAGTGACTAAGGCTTGTAGTGGTCTTTCTTGCTTAAATTGCCTGTCTAAATGGTTGGGAATAGGGGCTTCATTCTTGCCTCTGGAATGTGGTTTGAAGGTGGCTTTCTGATAAACAGAAACCAAATTGAGTCGCTTCATAATGCGTCGAATCCGACGACGAGATAGCGTTATACCATCTTTTTCCAAACACTTCTTGATTTTTCTAACCCCATATCTGGACTTGCTTTCATGGAAAATCGTTTTAATAGTTTCCTCGAAAACCGCCTCGGCCCCTTGTTCTACAGCTTGGTAGTAATAACTTGAACGAGGAATGTTCAACCAACGACACATGGCTGAAATGCTATAGTTATCCTTATTAGCAGTGATTATTTCCCTTTTTGTGCCATAATCACCGCCGCTTGCTTTAGGATATCTAATTGCATTTCGAGTTCTTTATTGCGTTTCCTGAGTTCAATCAGCTCCCGCTGTTCATCTGTCAGATTATCAACAGACTTGAATGAACCTGTTGTTTTGGCTTGTCTAACCCACTTATCGAAGGTGGAAGGGGTTAGCTCATATTCCTTGATGAGACTGCTACGCTTTCTACCAGCATTGTAAAGGTCAACAATTTGTTGCTTAAAATCATCGGTGAAGTGGCGACGTATTTTTCTAGACATATCTGTTCTCCTATTTTCTTTAGTGTAGAACACTTTATAAATTCTGTCTAGTTTAGTGTAACCTATTCAATAATTAAGAAAGCTATGTATGATGAAGGAACAGGTTTTAAGCCAATTTATTTTTATGGAATAGCTATCTGCGAAGGGACTAGAGAATTTTATAGACCTACTTATCCATTTGTTAGAAGTGAAGAAGATTTAGATAGCTTAAAAGATTTTATTAACTTATATGAGACAGATTTGTTAACTTTTTATACACATGGTCATAATTATGACTTTGGCTGTTTTATTTATGGTATAGGAAATGACGGAAAAGATAAGTTCCGTGATAAATGGTTTAAAGAAGGAGTCATCTTCTATTGAAATTTAAAAAATGAACCAAGGCAACATTAAAGTAGTATAATAATTTTAATAAAGGAAGTTACAGGAAGGGGAATTACTTATGAAACAAACAAAAGTATTAACAGGAATCGCAGTCGCCGCTTTATCTACAGGCACAGGTCTTGTGCAGGCAGATGATTTATCAAACACAAGACCAGCTAAAGTAGCTGAAGTTGTGACACATACGGAAGTGACAGAAAATCAAGTGGCGGACGCTAAAACAAAAGCTGATGAGGCAACGAAAGCCGTTAAGGATCAGGAAGCTACGGTGAAAGCTGCTGAAGCAGAAAAAACACAAGCCCAACAATCTTTAGTTGATGCGACAACAGCGGTTAATGATGCCGAAAAACTAGCCAGTGAAGCAACGCCAGAAGGTCTAATGAAAGCTCAAGAAGAGGCTGAGGCTAGCCAAAGCGCTGTTACTGATGCACAAGAACAGCTTGAAGCAGCTCAAGAGGCTGAATCAACAGCCCAAACAGCAGTTGACCATCAGAAAGAAACAGTCGCCAAAGCGTCTCAAGCAGTTGTTGAGAAAGAAGCTACAGTGACAAGTGCTACTCAAGCTGTTAATCAAGCCAAAGCAGCTCTCACGACAAGTAATCAAGTAGTTGACGTTAGTGCAGCGGAAGAAAAAGTGTTAGAGGCTCAAGAAGCGGTTACGAAAGTAGAAACACAAGTTAGTCAGGCTCAGGAAGCAGATGCAAAACATGAGTCTGATGTAAGCCATGCTAAAGAAGAGCTTGACCTTAAGTCTCAAAAATTAACAGAAAAACAAACAACTCTAGAACAAGTCATGGCTGCGATTGAAGCAGAGCGTCTTACTAAGTCGGTTGAAAATGGCACTTACTTTAACCAAAGAGATAACGAGTGGCAAAAAGCTTATGGTAATCAAACCTTTGCGGCGACAGGTTGTGTACCTAGTGCCTTGGCTATGGTTTTTTCAGATCTGGCTAAAAGAGATGTGACACCGACTGAGATTGCTGATTACTTATGGCATAACACAGATGAGTTTAATAAACATTATGGTGGTACAAGTGGTAAAGGACTTGTAGCTGCTACTAATCATTATGGCTTTGCTTCAACACATTTAGATAGTCAATCAACTATTATTGCAGCTTTACAAGCAGGTCATCATGTTTTGGCTGCAGTACAGAATAATAAATTTAGTCCTTGGGGATCACAATATAGTCATGAAATTGTCTTGCGTGGTTACTCAAATGGCAATACTTATGTTTACGATCCTTATAATCGAGCTAACATTGGTTGGTACCCTGTTGCTAATTTATGGAATGAACAAAGTAGAGACGCAATTGACACATCTAGTGTAGGCGTACCATTTTTCAAAATTACAACACAAAAAATGGCACAGCTCGAAAGGGCAAAAGCAGTAGCTAATGAAGGCTTAGATGAAGCTAAGCAAGCTGTTAAACAAGCGGAAGCAAATGTGACAGCCTTAGAACAAGTTATTTCTCAAACCTCACAAGCCAAAGAACAATTAGCTGCAGCTAAGGCTAACTTAGTCACAGCCAAAGATATGCTGGATAAGACTAAACAAACGGCTAAATTAACAGAACAAGACCTAGAAACGAAAACAGTTAATCTTAAGCAAGCCCAAGAACATCTAACCCTTAAACAAGATGACCTAGCTAAAGCTCAAACGGAGCTAGCAGCTCAAGAGAAAAGCTTGGAACAGTTAACTCAAGTGCTTTCATTAGCTCAAGAAAATCTTGGCCGTGCTACAAAAGCAGTTGAACAGGCTAAGGCTGACTTTACCCAAAAACAGGCTTATGTGACGAATCTTAAGCAAGTGACAAAACTGAGACAAGAAAGTCAAGACAAAGTAAACCAAGCTAAGGCGGTTCTCGGTGAAGCAAGTGCTCGTTTAGAACAAGAACTTGAGACCTTAAAAACCTTACAAGCCAAAGAGGCTAACCTAACAGCACAGTATCAAGCTATCTTTAAAGCCTATCAAGCTGTTTTAGCTGCGAAACACCACTCACAATTGGCTGAAAGCAAAGCTAAGCTTGAAGCTAAGGGAGAAGAAGCTGTTCCTGTGGTGAATGAAGTGGGACACGTAACGGATTATGTGTCTGGGCCAACACAGTTGGCTGATGCTGTAGCAGTGAGAACAGAAGAAACATCATCAAAAACAAAGAACACTTCTCCTGTTAGTGTGAAATTGATGGCCAAGCAAGGTCATCAAAAGGCTCTTGAAACTATCGTTACTTCACAAAGTAGCCTTCCTCAGACAGGTGAGCAAGTTGTCTCTATTTTGAGCTTAGTAGGTTTGAATTTTTTAGGCTTAAGTAGTTTTTTGGGGCTTAGGAAGCAAGAGGAAAAGTAATAAAATATAGAACAAGAGGTCATTCTTTAGAGAATGGCTTTTTGATTGGAGTTATGATGAAAATAGTTTTTAATTGGAAGGCAAGATTACCTTCCTTTTCTTTTTAGTAAAACATATAAGACCTGGGATCGTCACAAAAAGCAACCTAGAAGAGAGATGAGAAAATAACATGAAACAAATGGAAACTAAGGGTTATGGTTATTTTAGAAAAACAAAGGCCTATGGTCTTGTTTGTGGTATTACTTTAGCGGGAGTGTTGACGTTGGGTACAACAAGTGTTTCTGCGGATGACGTAACTACTTTAAACCCAGCGACTAACTTAACAAAGCTACAAACACCTCCAACAGCTGATCAAACACAGCTAGCTCATCAAGCTGGGCAGCAGTCAGGGGAGTTGGTATCAGAGGTGAGCAATACCGAATGGGACAATGCTGTCACAACAGCTCAAAAAGCAGGTGTTACTGTCAAACAGTCTGAGAAGGTCACACATGATAGCTTATCATCTGCGCAAGCCGATTTAGAGAAACAAACTCAAGCTGTCACAGAAGCGACAACTAAACAAGAAGCTAACACAACAGCTATTAATCAAGCAGTTTCGGAAAATAAAGCGATTGATCAAGCTAATCGTGATGAAAAAGCTAGAGTTGACGCTCTTAATACTAAAGGGGAAGCTGATACCAAAGCTAAAAATGAAGCTGGTCAAGCCCAAGTAGATGCACAAAATAAACAAGCCCAAGCAGCAGCTGATGCCATGAATGCCAAATTAAAGGCAGACTATGAGGCCAAGTTAACAGAAATCAAGCAGATTGAATCAGAAAATGAAGCTATCCGTCAGCGCAACCAACAAGCTAGTCAAGCGACTCATCAAGCCAATCAAGCAGCCCAAGCTGCCTATCAAGAAAAGCTAGCAGAGATTGAGCGCATCAAAGCCGAAAATGCTGCCATTCGCGATCGTAATGCTAAGGCTCAACAAGAAGCAGAGCGTCAAAACCAAGCGCTCCAAGCAGCTTATGAAGCAAAATTGGCAGAAATCAAGCAGATTGAAGCAGAGAATGCTGCTATCCGTCAGCGTAATGAACAAGCAGGTCAAGCGACGAATCAAACCAATCAAGCAGCTCAAGCTGCCTATCAAGAAAAGCTAGCAGAGATTGAGCGCATTAAAGCTGGAAATGCTGCCATTCGCGATCGTAATGCTAAGGCTCAACAAGAAGCAGAGCGTCAAAACCAAGCGCTACAAGCAGCTTATGAAGCTAAGCTAGCAGAAATTAAACAGATTGAAGCCGAGAATGCCGCTATCCGCAAGCGTAATGAACAAGCGGGTCAAGCCACTCATCAGGCAAATCAGGAGACTCAAGCTGCCTATCAAGAGAAACTAGCAGAGATTGAACGCATTAAAGCTGAGAATGCGGTTATTCGTCAGCGCAATGAACAAGCCCAAGCAGCAGTTGATCAGAAAAATCAACAGTTGAGAACTGCTTATGAAGCTCAATTATCAGCCTACCAAAAAGCTGTACAAGCTAAAAAGGAAGCTGAAAACAAAGCTATCGACCAAGTTGTCTTTGGCATTGATGCAAAAGCCAATGGTGTTGATAATGCAGAATATGGAAATTCGATCATGACTGTTACAACGCAACCAGATGGTTCGTTTGTTTTTAAGCATGACATGATTGATGGTAAAAAAACAATTGGTCATGGGACTTTAACTGGTAAAATTAATCATCATTATGAGGCTAACAAAGATGGTAGTATCACAGCCTATATTGATAGTGTGACGTTCGATAAGTATGAGTATCAAAATGTCGCCAAAAATGAAGCGGTTGATAAGAATATTGCTTTTCGTATTTTGACGGCAACTGGTGAAGAGATCTTTGTTAAGGCGCATGATGGTGATCAAACCTTTAACAATTCATTAAATAAAACAGTTGCGTTAAATCTTAAATATCAACTGAAGCCTCACGAAGCAATTAAAAATATTAATGTTTTTCAGTTACATGATGATTGGATACACGATACGCACGGTTCTGCTTTAGTATCTTATGTCAATAATAATGATGCTGTGCCACATGTGGAAGTACCAGAAAAGCCAGTAGAGCCTGATATGGTTAAACCAAACGTTGAGCACGAAAAACCAGTTCCAGAGGCTCCTAAAAAACCCACAGATGATGTTCCAAATTTAGAGAAGGAAAAACTGGTTCCACCAACTCCAGTTAAACCTGAAGCAGTCAACCCAGTTTTAGAGCAAGCAAAACCAGTTCCACCAACACCAGAAAAGCCGACAGATGGTGTTCCAAATTTAGAGAAGGAAAAACCGGTTCCTCCGACCCCGGTTAAACCTGAAGCAGTAAAACCAGTCTTGGAGCAAGAAAAGCCAGTCCCACCAACACCAGAAGAGCCAACAGATGGTGTTCCAAACTTAGAGAAAGAAAAACCAGTACCACCAACGCCAGTTAAACCTGAAGAGGTTAAACCAGAGCTCAAAAGCTTTACCCCAGATATTTATCATCCGATTAAGCCAATTGTGAAACCTTATGTCACTGTTCCTGAAAAAGTTGTCTATGACGTTACGGTTTACCCTGTTGCTGTTAAACAAACACCAACCAATGTTAAGACTGTTACAAATAGTGATCAGGTTAATGTCGAGGGACAACTGGTACCAAAAGGATCAACGGTGACGTGGGAGCTTGTTAATACGCCTCTCAAAGCTGGTCGCCAGAACATCACAAGCTATATGCTAACCGATCCACTACCAGCTGGATTTGAGTTAGATGTTAAGGCGACACAAAAGCTTTCGCCTGATTGGGTAATGACAACAGATAAAGCAGGCAAGGTTAGCCTTAAGGCTTCTCAATCCCTTTTAGATGACTTCAATGCCAAACGTGACCAAGAGGTAGAAGTGCCTAAGGTATCCCTTGTTGGTCGTTTACTGAATGATGCAGGAACTTACTATAATACCTTTAAGACGGTGATAACTACTCCAAATGGTAGCTATACGGTAACGTCTAATACTCCGGTTATCTATACACCAGGCAATGATCCTAAAACACCTCGTAACCCAGGAGGAGATAATCCAACACCACATGACAATCTGATTAAGCCAACTAAAACAATTGTGGATGACAAGGGTCAGTCTATTGATGGGAAGTCAGTCTTACCAAACAGCACGTTGACTTACGTGGCTAAGCAAGATTTTGATCAGTACAAAGGCATGACAGCTTCCAAAGACAGTGTCATGAAAGGCTTTATCTACGTGGATGATTATAAGGATGAAGCCTTAGATGGCCAGTCACTCGTTGTTAATGGGATTAAGGCTGCTAACGGTGATGATGTCTCACACCTCTTAGAGATGCGCCATGTCTTGTCAAAAGATACCCTTGATGACAAGCTTAAAGCGCTTATTAAAACATCAGGTATAAGCCCAGTGGGTGAGTTTTATATGTGGGTAGCTAAAGACCCAGCAGCCTTTTATCAAGCTTATGTTCAAAAAGGACTAGACATTACCTACAACTTGTCCTTTAAGCTCAAGAAGGATTTCAAGAAAGGTGACATCACTAACCAAACCTATCAATTAGATATGGGAAATGGCTATTATGGCAATGTTGTGATTAACCACCTGCCTGAATTAGCTGTTCATAAAGAGGTGCTTGACCAAGATGGTAAGTCTATCAATAATAGCACAGTGAAAATCGATGATGAAGTTACCTATCGTTTGGAAGGTTGGGTCATCCCAGCAGGTCGTGGCTATGACCTAACAGAATACAAATTTGTGGATCAACTTCAGCACACGCATGACCTTTATCAAAAAGATAAGGTGCTTGCGACAGTTGACATCACTTTATCAGATGGCACTGTCATTACTAAAGGGACTGACTTAGCAAAATATACTGAGACAATCTATAATAAGGAAACAGGTCGCTATGAGTTGGCCTTTAAGGCAGACTTCCTCGCACAACTTCCACGTACTAGTGAATTTGGGGCAGATGCTTTTGTGGTTGTCAAGCGCATCAAAGCAGGTGATGTGGCAAATGAGTACACTTTGTATGTCAACGGTAATCCTGTGAAGTCTAATAAAGTTATCACTCATACGCCAGAACCATCAAAACCTGTGACACCTAAAGCACCAGCTTTACCATCAACAGGTGAGCAGGGAGCTTCTTTATTGACTGTGATTGGTGCAGCCTTACTATCAACTTTAGGTGTTGTAGGGATTAAACGTCGTAAACATTAAAAATTTAATGGATAAGCCATAAAAGCAACTTGCTTTTGGTCTATCCATTCTCTCTAATAAGTAACCATTACAAGTAATCGTTAGGGGTCTCCTTTCCCCTCAAAAAGCCTAGATGAATGACTGGTTGCTTGTTAGCGTGAGTGGGTAGGCCTTGGCTTATTGCTAGAATAATGACCGAAAAGTCATAAAACTAAGCAGAAAGGCTAGGAAATAAGTGTGATAAGACAATTCTAGCCTTTTTATTTTAAATGAAATGAAAAGAGGCAGATTATGGATAAATCAACATTAAAGTTAAAACCAGATTTTATTGGTAAAGCATGGTATGAAAAATTAGGAGATGCTCCCCGTCGAATTGACGGCGAAGCAGGGCAGTTTCAACGCCATATTGTTTCAAACGAAAAGCATGGGGTGTTTCATGTTATTACGCCAGCTTTAGCTCAAGTATTTAAAACAGATGATGTGGTTGAAATTGATGGTGAAGCTATCTTTTTTGAAGATAGAGCTTTGAATGATAATAGTGTAGCACCTGCACTTAATGTACGTGCAGCAGGATTGAAATTAGCTGGAGGTAAATAGGAATGGCAAAAGTAGGTTTAAATTTTGGAGAGAAAATGCAGATTGTAGATAAAAGTTATCGTGTATTAAATGACGGTCTAGTTGATCTGAAAGAAATTTTTGGTGACTTATCATTACGATCCTTTGAAGAAACAGATTTAATCTATGAAGACGATATGACGCAGCCAAGACGTCAAGATGGTTCTTATCCACAAATTCCTACAGGGGAATCACGTGGACTTGTTGTTGGCATTTTCTCACCAGTGCAGCAACAAACAGAATTTGTTACTTTGGTAGACATGAGTCTTGCGGAGTTTGAAGCATTGCAGCTGAAATATCGTGAGCCAGTTGAATTAGAAGGGGTTATTGTGACTTATTCTTCTGTAGGAAGTAATCAATTTAAGTTGTTTGCTTCTAAAATTAAACGCTCTGCTGGTCAAAAAGTAGCCAGTGAAGGTAATCATAAGCAAGAAAAGTAAACAATAGGGGAGAGGTAAGATGCGTTTGATACCCGAATATAGAGGAATTAAGGTAAAGCCGTATATGAGGTATTTGAGCTATTACCTTTTTTCTATTTTGTTAGGTTTGTTTTTGATACCGATTGGGTTGTATAGTTATTATCATTTTGACTTGTTAAAAATGATGGATTTAGTAGTTCTTATTAGTATTGGAGTCAGTTTTTTAAGTGCTTTGTTATTATCTTTATACTTAACGTGGTTTTTACAGGAAGCAACGCCGTTATTTAAAAAATTAGATCGTTTAAAACGTTTGTCTAAATTCCTGTTTGAAAATGGTTTTGTTTATGAGAAACGTAATAAATCTAATAAAAAGCAGCAGGTTAGGTTTCCAAAAGTCTATTTAAAACAAGGTAAGTTTGATTTAAATGTTTCCTTTGAAATGGCAGGAAATAAATTTCAAAAGCGTTTCAAGGATATTGGTGGTGAACTGGAAGATACTTTTTTTATGGATTTTATGGAAAAAACTGATGATCCTAGGTTTAAGATTTATAAATTAGCTTATTCCGCTTTTTTGGCTCGTATAACTGTTAATGATGTTGTATGGGAAAAGGATAAGGGAATTAAGCTGATGAATGGTTATTATTGGGATTTTATCAATGATCCTCATTTGCTGGTTGCAGGTGGTACTGGTGGCGGTAAAACAGTTTTACTTAGATCAATTTTAAAGTGTCTTGCAGCTATTGGTGTTGCGGATATATGTGATCCTAAGCGAGCTGATTTTGTGACAATGGCTGATTTACCTGCTTTTCAAAATAGAATTGTTTTCGAAAAAGTAGATATTATTGCTAAATTTGAGAATGCTATTACAATCATGTATGCACGCTATGACTTTATTCGTAAGGAGATGAAACGTTTAGGGCATAAAGATATGGGGAAATTTTATGATTACGGTTTGGAACCATATTTTTTTATTTGTGATGAATATAATGCCTTGATGTCTTCATTATCGTATCAGGAAAGAGATATTGTTGAAAATGCTTTTACACAGTATATTTTACTTGGTCGTCAAGTAGGCTGCAATGCGATTATTGCCATGCAAAAGCCATCTGCAGATGATTTACCAACGAAAATTAGGTCAAATATGATGCATCATATTTCTGTTGGACGCCTTGATGATGGTGGTTATATGATGCTTTTTGGCGATGAAAACCGTAATAAAGAGTTTAGGTATATTAAATATTTATCAGGTCGGCGTGTTTATGGTCGTGGCTATTCGGCTGTTTTTGGTGAGGTGGCGAGAGAGTTTTATTCTCCTTTACTAACGAAGCAATTTTCATTTTATGATGAGTTTGCGAAACTTTCGCGTCATGAAAATCCATTTGATCCGACTGAAAATACTTTGGTTTCCAAGGACATTATTTCGGACGAATCATTGAGGGAGTTTGCCGAAGGTGTTTCTCAGGGAGAGATGCCTGATATAGATGGTTTTATGGACGATAATCAGGAGGAGACAATGAGTCTTGGCGATTTAGTTAAAACAAGTGGTTTTACTTTCGGTAAAATCAAAAATGTCATTGATATGATTGAAAAAGATAACTATATGACATTTACTCGTGTAGAGGATAAAATCGTTTTATCTGAAGCAGACACAGTTGTATTAGTTAGTTTATTAACTCAAAAAGATAACTTTGAAGGGTCTTGGAAGGACTTGTTAAGTCAATATTTTACAGGAAAATCAGTGTAAAAGGATAATAATATCCTTTTGCAGAGCCATAGTGTAGCTGGAGGCGTAGTGTAGCGAAGCGATCAACACGAACACGCCGCACCAGCGGACACACTATGGCTCTGCAAAGGGACGTTAGTTTCTTAAGACCCCCGTTTTCTAATAGGGGGGTAAGATTTGAAAAATCTACGAAGTAAAACCCCCGAAACCCCATATGTATCAAGGGTTTTCAAGTTTCAAAAATAGGTTATAAAACGAGCAAAAACAGGTTATATTTTATCAAAAAATAGCTAAAAATTGATAATATTTAGGGAGAAAATAGATGAATCCAATGTATTTAAAGAAATTTAGGAAGAAATCAGGCTTAAAGCAGAAAGAATTTGCAAAATGTATAGGTATTAGTCAAGCTATGTTATCTCAATATGAATCTGGTAAGAAAAAATTATCTCTTGAAAAATTTCAAGAAATGAAAACACATTTTGGTTATTTGACTGATAATGATAGTTCAAGATTACAAGTGACAATTGACTATGTCAGGATTACGTTAAAAAGCGTTAGAGATTTGGAATTTTTTTGTCGGAATTTTTTACATTGTCGATTTAAAGAATTTTCATCAGTTGAATCTAAGTTGATGAATTATAACCATATTTGGAAACGTGGAGATATTTGGATATTTGATTATGCAGATAAACATGATACAGGAAACTATCAAATAACATTACAGCTATCTGGTCAAGGATGTAGACAATTAGAATTACTTATGGAACAAGAAAATTTTGCTTGGTTAGATTGGCTAATCTACTTAAGACGTTCTTATCGAGATGAAATGAATGTTACACGTTTTGACTTAGCTATTGATGAATTGTATCTGGGTAAGGATAGAGAAAATGAACACTTTCTTTTATCGGATATGATTGCCAAATATTATCATCATGAGTTAGCTTTTGAAAGTTTGCGAACATGGAATTATATTGGTGGTGGTGCTTTAAATTTTAATGATATGGAAGAAATTGAACAGAATCGTCAAGGTATTTCGTTATATTTTGGTAGTCGACAGTCTGAAATGTATTTTAACTTTTATGAGAAAAGGTATGAATTAGCTAAATTAGAGGGCATCTCTGTTGAAGAATCTTTAGAAATATTTGAAATATGGAATCGGTATGAAATCCGATTATCTCAATCTAAGGCGAATGCAGTGGTAGATGAATTTATTTCTGGTATTCCATTAGGAGAAATTGCGAGAGGATTGATTAATAGTAAAATTCAAGTTTATGATGGAAAAAATAAGTATGGTGCATTTATGGCTGATCAAAAGTGGCAGATGATGTTTGGAGGTGTTGAACCTCTAACATTTGTCACGAGACCAGAATCTTATAATATTGAACGTACTATTCGCTGGTTGATTCATCAAGTATCTGATTCTCTAGCTATGGTTAGTGAATATGACAGTATGATTGATGGGGATAATCTACAAATGATCATTAATTCTGGTGAAGTGAATGAACGAGGTGAAAAAATATTAGAAACTATTCGATATAATCTAGGTTTAGATAAGGGGGCGTAGATGTTTTTAGAAAATGAATTTAATTATTTTATATCAACGAGAAATAATTTAGAGCTGGTCATTGATTCTTTGGTATTAATGATTCCTGATCGTGAATTTTATTATCCTGAGATTCAAACAGGTGAGCTTAGAGATTATCAGATAGACATTTATGATTTGATTAAGATTGGTTATGTTGGTGTTTATGAAATTCAAAAAGACTACGAAGATAAGTTAAGGGAACTTGCTGATTTTAAACGGAAACTTTTAAAGTTTGGTTTGCTTATGCAGCCTTTAGAAAAGCAAAAAGAGATAGTTATTCGTTTAGCTGCTAAATATCATTTGGAAAAGAGAATTCTGATGAAGAAGGAAATGTTTAGAGATGAAGAAGTCGATTGATTTTTGGGATCATTTAAAATCCAACTTATAAATCATAAGGGGTAAGGTAAATGGAAAAACTTGGAGATCGTTTAAGAAAACAACGACAGCTTAATAAATTAACACAACAAGAGCTTGCTGATAGAATTGGTATTAATAGAGGAGCATATTCAAATTGGGAGAACGGAAAGTGAGAACCAAGTTTTTCAAAACTAATTGAGCTATCTAAACTATTAAATACTACTCCAAATTATTTATTAGGTATTTCAGATGCTTAAACAGTTAGTTTTAGATTCATGAACCTTAAGAGGTTCTTTTTTATGAGGGAAAATGATGAAAATTAGGTGTCCAACTATCATATGTTGATTTATTGGTATTGAGTATAAAAAAAGAAAAAGAGGAAAAGAAAAATGTCAAATACACGTTCAGAAGCAGATAAAAAGTTGTTAGTGGTTACTCAGGAGCTATCAGAACTGCTGATTAGTCATCAGTATGACCAGTCATGGGAAAAAGCTGGAGAGTTAAATAGCTTACTTAAAAAACGTGAAGAATTGACCTTACCAGGTTATATGGTCGACATGATTCAACAACATTTGAAATCATACTACTACCAAAATAATATGATTAATAAGGCTCATAAGTCTATGTCAGCGACTGGTCATAAACTACAAGAATTTCATTAAGGGTGAGAGCAAGTCAATGGCTTGCTCCTTTTTTAATTAAGGAGTGTCAAAAATGGATGTTAGTGCAATTGTTAGAGATATAAAAACTGGTAGAGCTACGTTAGTTTGTTTTCCTGTGGAAATGAGTGAGCTTAAGTTAGCTTTGGGGCTTCGTGAAGAAGATGATTTAGAGTATATTATTGCAGATTCGGATTGTCAGTTACTAAAAGAACATGATTCTATTGAGATGATTAATCAATTTGTTGAACTGGTAGAGAATGTTGATAGTGAACTTGTTCAAGCAGTGCATCAGGTAACAGGTTATACTGCCTCAGACTTTGTAGATTATGATTTTAATTTTGGTGACTGTTGTTTACTGCCTGATGTCACAACTAGACGAGAATTAGGCGAATACTGGTTTAATGAATTAGGTTCAGAAGGTGTTGGTAAAGAAAATATGGAACTCTATTTTGATTGTGAAGCTTATGGTCGAGATATTGACTTAGAAAGCCAAGGTGGTTTTTCAGACTACGGATATGTCGAAATATCAGGGTAAGTAGATAATGATTGCAATTATAAGAACTCATGAAAAAGGTAGAAGTCAATTTTTATGTGAGTTAGACATCATGCAGTTTACGGAAAATCAAGTAAGAGATCGCATGATAGAAAGAGGTATCAAGGATGATGCCTTTTTCATTTGTGGTTTTTCTGATTGGAATGTTGATAGGATTATGTCACTTTCGGAAGTTTACCTTTTAAAGAGATGTATTGTTGGTCTTTATGATGGCGATGATTACATTGTTCAATATTTGTTAAAGAAAGGCTTGTCAGTGCCAGCCATAGTGACAAAGTTTTATGTTTTTTTGTCAAAAGATGAAAAAGAAGCAATGGGATATGTTTTGAAAAATGTATCATTTGATTCATTGATTGATTTTTGGCAACGGTCAGTAACTTGGGCAAATGCTTTAAACGCTTACATACAAAGTGGAATATTGTTAAATACATCCAAAGGATTTTATGTGTTAAAAACAGAAGGAGGTTAGATGGATTATTTAGTGAAAATAAAAAAGTTTCTATTGAGATATACAAAGAAAGAAAAAGGAGGAAAGCAGCCTAAACCAAAGGAAGTAAAACAAAAGACAGCCAATATTATTGTCTATGGAATTTTAGGATTATTATTTATTGTAGGATTTTTTGGCTCATTAAGGGCAATTGGTTTGTCAAATCAAGTAAATAGTTTAAAAGCTACGGTTTTATCAAGCAAGCAACAAAACGGAAAAGATACAAAGGAAATCTTAGACATTCCTAGAGTGCAGTATTACATGAACAATTTTGTGTATACTTACATCAACTATTCTGATGATACGGCTACAAAACGTAAAGAAGAATTAGATAATTATTATTCTTTTTCAACAGCTAATCTTGTTGATGATGTTAAAAAGGAGCGTAAGCTTCAGACTCAACGACTGGTTAGTGTAGAACAAGAAGAGGATTATCATATTGCTTTAATGAGAATAGGCTATGAGGTAGATAGTAAATCTTATCAGATGACGTTGGCTATCCCATTTCGTATGGCTAATGGATTATTGGCAATAGTAAGTCCTCCATATACCTTAGCGGAGGATCTTTTCCAAGGGAAATCAAAAAGTTTTGAAAGAAAAACTGTGGATCAAGCCAAGAGTTTACCGAAGCAAGAAATGTTATCAATACAAAAATTTTTACCTGTATTTTTTGATAAGTATGCTTTAAGTAATGAAATAGATCTGAAGTTACTAATGAAGCATCCTGAACTGATGGGTGGAAACTATCGAGTCAAATCTTTAGACGCTAACAATGCTCGGTATTATCAAGATAAATCAAATCAAGTTGTGCAATTAATGGTTACCTTTGAAGATATGGTAACAGGAGGTACACGGTCAGAGAATTTCACGCTGTATCTGATTAAGTCAGATAATGGTTGGTATGTTGACAAGTTGTACCATTATTTTAAATAAAAAAGCGAGGTTTAATTAATGAAAGTATCAAAAGTAGCTCAAGTTGTTTTAACAGGAGGAGGCCCTAATGTTTCAGGACTAAAACAATTTTTTCAGGGAGATGGGATTTATCTTATTAGTGTTATCTGTGCTTTTTTAGTGATTAAAAATTGGAAAAGTGCAGATTGGCTAAAAGTTGGCTCAGTACTGTCAATTTATGCGATTGTGGTTTCTCTGTTTAAAGGGCAAGAAATTCTTGCCTTTTTAGGAGGGATGCTTCGCTGGTTCGGTATTGAGACAGGTTTATAAAAATGGAAGAAGAAAAATATTTTGATTACAGTAGGGGCCTAAACGCCCCTTACTGGATTCAAGAAATAAAAACGTCAAAAGGAAAGTTATTGTGGTATTTCTCAACACCAATGCAGCTTTCCTTTTTTATTGTTTTCTTTTTGATTTTAGTATTGATGTTGACAGTCTTTTCGGCTCCTATGCAACTGCTAAATCAGCTAACGCATTCTATTTCTCTGTTACTGTATTGGTTTGTCCCATATCGACTTTCAAAATTTTATACGGAGTATGAGCCACAAGGTAAAAAGATGCATACTTATCTTTGGGATTATCTTGTCTATTTAATAGATTATGGTTTTAATAAAAAAGCTATTTATCAGGGAGAAAGAGTAGAGGTACTAGAAGAAATTGTATTTGAGAAAACAAACATTTAAAGATTAAGAAAGGAGATCAGATGGTAAAAAAGTTGGAATATCCAATTAATAGCATTCACAGTAATTTAGCTTTGCGAAAAGATAAAGTGGTTATTGCCTACTATCGGATTCCAAATACGCCAATCACTATTACTGATAGTGATAAAAAAGATAGTCATAAAGACAAGGTAGCACAGGTTATCAAAAAATTAGCTAAATACAAGCATTTTGATATTTCACTGGTACCAAAAGATTACCTTTTAGAGGAAAAAATGTCTGATTTTATTGGTGACTTAGCAGATGATGTTAAGGATTTAGGTATAGATACATTGAGTTACACTGTTGACACGTTGACAGCTGAGATTGAGATACCTTATCAATTTGATTGGCTTGTGGGTGTTAATCTAGGTAGTACTGCAATGAGTGCCACATTGAAAGAACTTGCGGTAAAGCAATTGGATTTAATTGCAGACAATGTAGCCTCTTTGTTGGGATATACTGTGGAACTTGATAAAGAGTGGTATAAAGAGTACCAAGATGAGGAATTATTGCTGTATGGTTTGTTATCATCACTGAAAGCTAAGAGATTATCTGAAGAAGATTTATTTTATTATCAACGTATGCAATACTTACGTTATATTCCACATGCTAAAAATGAAGTTATTGCCAATAGAACATTGTTGAACGTAACAGATACTTTAGTTAAGCCTCTGTCGGGAGGGTTTTTAAAGTTAGAAAGTCCGTATGGCAGTTCATTTATAACGATTCTACCAGTTGGGAAATTTAATACTATCTTCAATGGGTTCCACTTAGGAGAACTAGTGCAACGGATGAGTTTTCCTGTTGAGTTACGATTTAAAGCAGCATTTATTGATAAAACTAAGTTAAGTGGAACAATGGGACGCTCGAATACACGTTATGATCAAATTATGAAAGAAGCCTACTCCACGAATACAGTGCAACAAGATGATATTCTAATGGGCTCATATTCATTAAAAGACTTGATGAAGAAAGTTGGAAATAAAGAAGAAATCATTGAATACGGTTGTTTTTTGGTGGTTTCTGGGTCTAGTATCAAACAATTAAGGCAACGTAGGCATGCTGTTTTAAGTTACTTTGCAGATATGCAAGTCAATGTACATGAAGCTAGTCATGATACACCTTATTTGTTTCAAGCTTTACTTTATGGCCAAAACTTACAGAAGACAACACGTAAATGGAATCACTTAGTGACCAGTCGTGGGTTTAGTGAAATGATGTTATTTACAAATACCCAGTCAGGTAACAGGATTGGCTGGTATATTGGTCGAGTCGATAATCGTTTATCTGCTTGGGATAATATTGGTGAAGCGATTATGGGCTCGAAGAACTTAGTTTTGTTTAATGCAACGGTTGCGAATAAGGAGGATGTTGCTGGTAAAGTAACTAAAAATCCTCATATTATCATTACAGGTGCGACAGGTCAGGGAAAGTCCTACCTTGCACAGATGATTTTTTTACATACTGCGCAACAAAATGTTAGAGTGCTTTATATTGATCCTAAGAGAGAGTTAAGGCAACACTATTTACAAGTAGTGTCTGATCCCGAGTATGCGAAACAATTTCCACTGAGAAAACACCAGATTGAGCAAATTAATTTTGTGACATTGGATAGTGCGATGAAGGAAAACCATGGGGTTTTAGATCCTATCGTTATCTTGGATAAAGAAGATGCCTCGTCTACTGCTAAAAATATGTTGCTTTATCTGTTAAGAAATGCGACAGAAGTTAAGATTGTACAAACTACTGCTTTGACAGAGGCCATTAGCGAAGTAATCTCAAGACGTGAAAATGAGGAAGTCGTTGGTTTTAATCAAGTCATTGAGACATTATGTCAATCAGATAATCAGGATATTGTAGATGTAGGACATTATTTTAAAGCTATTATTAAGAATTCTATTTTGGAATTGGCTTTTTCGGATGGTAATGTTAAAGGATTATCATATGAAGAGCGTGTGACAGTTTTAGAAGTTGCGGACTTATCGTTACCTAAAGATGGATCAGATCATATATCTGATCATGAAAGTAATTCAATCGCTTTAATGTTTGCTTTAGGTGCTTTTTGTAAGCACTTTGGGGAACGAACCAATGAGGAAACTGTTGAAATTTTTGATGAGGCTTGGATTCTGATGCAGTCATCAGAAGGTAAGGCTGTTATCAAGTCTATGCGCCGCGTTGGTCGTTCTAAGTACAATGTTTTAATGTTAGTGTCTCAATCAGTACATGATGCCGAAAATGATGACGATACGACTGGTTTTGGTACTATTTTCGCTTTTTACGAGAAATCAGAACGTGAAGCTATTTTAACTCATGTTGGTTTGGAAGTGAACGAAAAGAACCTGGAGTGGATTGATAACATGATTTCAGGACAATGCCTTTATTATGATGTTTATGGCAACCTCAATATGATGTCTGTCCATAACATTCATCCAGATATTGATCCCTTATTAAAACCAATGAAACAGTCTGTTTCAAGCCACTTAGAAAATAAATACGCTTCGTAGAAAGGAGAGGCCAAATGGATAAGATTGATGATGGATTAATAGCTTCTACCTTTCAGAAAGTCAAGGATGTGGATATTTTTGCATTAAAGGCTTACATGGAAAGTACAGAAGGTCTTGAGACGGGGTTACAAGTAACTTTGACAGATATTTTTGTTAATTTTCCCTTTTTTCTACTTAACTTGATTGTTGGTTTCTTTTCCATTATTCTACGATTTTTTGAAAACTTTAGCTTGTATAATACTTATCGTCAGACTGTGTTTGATAGTTCCAAAGTTTTGTGGGATAACCTCTCTAAATCCGCAGATTTTACGAATTCATTACTTTATCTCTTAATTGCCTTATCCGCTTTTTCCATTTTTCTAGCTTTTATTTTTTCAAAAGGTGATTTTTCAAGGCGATTACTTCATTTGTTTGCGGTTATGTTATTAGCGTTCGGTTACTTTGGGACGGTGCAGTCAACTTCGGGCGGTGTCTATGTGTTGGATATGGTTCATTCGGTAGCTAGTTCTTTTAGTGATGCAGTAACTAATCTATCGGTAGTGAGTCCAGAAGATGAGAAGCAAATCATTTCTCATGAGGCTTCGGTAGCTGATAATTATGTTATGAAAACGTCTTATACAGCTTATCTTTTTGTAAATACTGGTCAGTTAAATGGTAAGTTTCATAATAATAAATCAGGAAAAGAAGAGGAGTTAGATAATAGCAAAATTCTAGGAAAATATGATAAGTCAAATCAGTTTGTAGTACCAAAAAGTCAACAAATATTAGAGTATACAAATAAACTTGGTGACGGAGCTTTGAAAGGAGAAGAACAAAACAGGTGGATGTCAGCTGTTAGTGACTATATTTGGATCAAGTCTATTTATGTTATTTTGAAAATTTTTGAAGCAGTGATATTAGCTATACCTTTATTATTGATTCAATTAATTGCTTTTTTAGCAGATATTGTGGTCATATTGTTAATGTTTTTATTCCCACTGGCTTTATTGGTGTCCTTTTTACCTAAAATGCAACATATTGCTTTTAATATGCTTAAGCTAATGCTTGGAGGTGTTTCCTTTCCAGCTCTAACAGGTTTTTTAACTTTAATAGTCTTTTATATACAGTCATTGATTGCGACATTTATTAAGTCTCGATTTACAGACAATCATTTGTTAAGCAGCAATAACCTTAAGGGACAATCTATTTTATTTATGTTGTTTATTACTATTGTTGTTCAGGGGGTTATTTTTTGGCAAATTTGGAAACATAAAGAAAAGGTATTAAGTTTAATTGTAGGAGCAGACGCTGCACAAGCAGTCACACAAGCAGGAAATATGGTTGCTCAAAAAGCGAATAGTTTAGGAGTTACACCCCAAAATATCTATGATAAGGCGCATGATATTTCTAATCTTGCGATGATGGGAGCTGGTTATGGTGTTGGTAGCCTTGTACATGCTAAGGATAATCTTAGTGCCATTAAAAACCGTTTCAAAGGAGATGACACTTCTAATTATAGTGACCTTTCTAATGAAACTAATTTCGACCATCAGTTTTCAGAATTAGGAGATTTTGCAGGAGATCAAGAATTTTCCACAAATAGTGTTCCGCATGTTTCTGATAATGGTAATCCTACCTCTGGACATCAAGTAGAACAAGGTGTTTTCGATAATCAAGAGAGTAACTTTTCTTCTGATTACAATCTCTCTCAAGTAAGTGATTTTGAAAGAGACAACTTATACAGCCAATCTTTTGGAGCTTCATTAGATAATTCAGAACCCTTGGGTAAACATTCCCCAACGAATTTTTCTAAACCAAGTCAGATGACTGAATCAATTGATCATGATGTTCATTATGATTTACCAGGTGTTAATGAGGAGATGGAAAGTCCATTTCAGTCAGAAAGTGATTATCAATCTCAAAACTCTTCAATTATCGTTGAAACTCCAGAAATGGATGATATGATTTATCAAAGCAGTCAGAAGAAAAATATTTCTATTGGAAATAATTATTCCTCTGATAAAAAATCTTTGGAAAATTCATTTGATTCTCCAATTATTCCTGAAAGGTCTGAACCAGAAACGGACGCTAAAGAGAGATTTAATCTTCAAGCAGAATATCAACGTCTAAAAGCTAAGCGACAAAAACCTTTAGGAAATCGGAAAAAATCTAAATTAGAAGCAGAATTAGGTCAGTTTACTGATGATGCCAGCTATTATAAAGCACATGGAGGGACTGCCTTTAAAAGAGGATTTAACGCCAGTAAATCAAAAGAGTTACGGTTAAAACAAAATTTAGAAAGAAAGGCGACTATTTTAGCTGAATTAGATAAACTTAGAGGACATGTTTAAAGGAAGTATTGTGATGTTATCAAATAGTTGCTTAATTTGGAGATAAGAGTTATAATGAAAATAGAAAAGGGCAGTTGCGGAAACAACTACCCAATGCAGAACCGTTTAAGACGGTGGCAGAAAATAACCGTTAAAAAATAACCGTTAACTCGCCAAAGTTGAGACGGTTATTTTTTTGTCGATTTTACCAGTTCAAGGACTAACTTCACGAGAGCGATAACGAAGTTACCTGCTATAAACATGAGTGTTAAGACCTCAAAGGTAGACAAATCTAGCTCCTCCTTTCTGTTGGATTTTGATGAATTGCCCATGGGCACCACCTACCTTTCAGAAATAAGAGCCACCGTCTTAACTTTTCTGCCTTTTTATTATAACATACCGTATCTCTGTCTGACCAGTTTAAGAAGGAGGGAATGTTATCAAGAAGAAACTTGGATGTCTAGGAGTGCTTATGAGCATTCCTTTTTTTATTGTAGTTATCGTTACGATCATATTTAGCAGCAGTCAAGGTGATTGTCAAGTAACTCCTGATCTATCAACACAATTTGTTACCTCAAGTGATTCTGCTTCACAAACCGATTGGACAAAGAAAGGCTCAATTGCGAATGTTACAGCAGGTAAAGTCTTTCACGCTTGGGTATCGAAAGGCTTGTCAGGCGCTTCTGCCGCAGGAATTGTAGGTTGGGTTAATTCCGAAGGTGGTTTTGCCATGATAGGTCGAGCAGAAGGACATTATGGTAATGATTTACGAACTAATTCTATAGCTTTTGGAGTGAAACCAATTGGTTTGAGTTACTATACGACAGAAGCAGGTGGAGGTATTTATCAATTTACCCCTTATACCAAATATGCCCCTTTAGGTGATCCCAAGTGGGAGAATGCGGATGCCATGAACGAATTTGTTGCAAAAGCCATTCTAGCTGGTGATTGGAATGCTTCAATGGATTTGACAGGAGGAAATCATACCTTTAAGCAAATGGCCCAGATGACCGATCCGAAACAGGCTACGCTAGTTTGGCAAGCTTATGAACGTGGTAGTACTGCCCATATTAATCCATTTCAAAAGCAAGCAGATGCTCAGAAAGCGTATGAATTATTCGATGGAGCTAAATATAGTTATAATGAAATAGTATTTCATAAATCTTTTGACATTTTTGGTCCATTAAAGCCGGGGGAAGGGGAATCAAAAGAAGTCGTTTTATCATTATGTGAATCAGGTTCTTACTCTAAGGGGGCTTTTGGGAAAGATCGTACAGGCAAAGTCAACTATACTTCCTACAATGCTTGGCGACCAGAACAATTGCCTGCAGATTTAAAACCTTATGCGCTCGATCCCAGATCAGTTGGCTTGAATTATCGACAAGCGGCTGGCTGGTATGCGATTGCTTCGACAGGAGGTCAATGTACCGATCTTTCTGCGAGTTTGATGTATGCTTTGTGGTCAAAAAACGGTAGCCATCCAACACAAAAAGCAGGTAATGGGCATATGGTTGTTGCTAATTGGGTTAGGACTTTTGGCGGTTCATCTGATAAATCGCCAAGTTCAGGTGCTGTATTTTCCTCTGCAGGGACTAGTTCTGCTGGCCATACAGGTGTTGTCAGCCATGTTTTTGAAAATGGGGACATTTTAATTGTGGAACAAAATTATGCGTCTTATTCGGGTGATGATGGTGGCTTTGGGAAATACTCTTGGAACTATCGCTATGTCACTACTGCAGAATTAAAAAATGAAGGATATACTTTTTACAATCCTGCGAAACTCGGTTATCAGATTACGAAATCAGTAGGAACGGTAGGTAAATAATGAAGATAAGAAAAGTTATTATTGTTATGCTGGTAGTAGCTCTTTCATTAGGATTTTATCGGTTGTATCATCGTCAAAAGCCATCTCAGTTAATAGAAGCTAATCAAGAAATACTTGTAAAACCAATTACACCGAGTAAAAGTAAAACTAAGGTTAAGAGAAATGTTGCCAAAGAAGCCAAGGCCACTTTAGAGATGCCTGAGGAGCGTGTTAACGAAAAAGAAGCTAAACAGGTGAAATCAGCTATTGTAATACCGATTGATTATTTAGCTAGTGTATCAAGTCAAGATGATATTAAGGTTACTTATGATAATAAGTTGTCCATTACTAATCCAGCAATGGCAGCAAGCATTAAAACGATGCTTTTAGCAGGGTATCACTTTGATTTAGATAGCTTGACGGTTTATCAGAGCAATTCTGATAATGTGTATCAATTTACAATTTTATTAGTGACTCATCAGCAAGAACAATTAAGTCTTGTTGGTAATTATGTTACTGGTACAGGTCAGTTTGAATTTGTGAGTTTACATGGCACTCCAAAAAATGTCATGTTTTAATTAAACGAAAAGAGGAAAAATAAGATGACAAAAGAAAAAATGATGAGTTTTATGACGATTGCAAGTATTGCTTTGCTTGGAAGTGGGGTGGTTTGTGCTAATGATGTAGCAGATCCAGTAGCAGGAACAACGGATGCAGTGGTGGTACCAGTCTCACCTCAACCAACGACACCGAGTGAGCATACAGCAACAGATACTACCAATAAAATTGTTGACCCGACTAAGCCAAGTGAGGACAAGGTGGCAGATAGTACTGATCAGCTAATCCCTCCAGTTAAATCAGATTCAGAAACAAGCGAGGATAAAGTAACAGATCCAACGGAGACTAAGCCAAGCAAAGAGAAGAGGGAAGAGCCTGTTAAGTCCAATGATTCAGAAGTGATTCCAGAACAACCTAAGTCAGAAGAGGTGAAAAAAGCTGAAGAAAATACAGGTGCTAGTACAACTGAAACTCCTAAACCTGTAACAAAACCTGTTATTGAGACACCGATTGTGACTAATACAGGCTATACGGTTTTGGGAACGCAAGATGGCAATGTTTGGGTTCAAACAGAAACCGGTAATGTATTGAAACCTGCGATAGCAATTGGTGCTGTAAAGCAAAAAGATGGTACAGTTTCCTTAAAAACAAAAGATGGGAAGTTAGAAGTCTTACCATCAACTGGAGAGACTAAAACAATCTTAGCCATTTTGGGAGGTTTAGCTATTTTAGGAGCTATCTGGGTAGGTTGGAAAGATAATATCAAAAAGTATTTAACATTTTTGAAAAAGAAAAGTGAAAAATAAGATAAAGCCATGATTAACTTCATGGCTTTATTTCATTAAATCGTATAGTTTGGAATAAAACATGATAGAATAGAGGTAAATTATGAATGGAGAAATAAGTTTTATGGATTGGGTTGGAATAGGTTCAATAGTAACTCTTATATGTGTTTTGATAAAAAGTTATTGGGACAATGAGGGGATTAAAGAAAGATTTAATTCATTATCAAAAGAACAGAATAATTTAAAAGATGCTATAGAAAAGCTAATCAATGATAAACACCAAATTCTGATCAATGGAAATGGTAATTTATTAACAAATCTTAAAAGTGAAAGAGAAATTACAACCAAAGAAACAGTATCAATTAAACATGATACAAAGTTTATTTATGATGAAATATTAGAAGAAAGAACGTCTCGTCGTAATTTATATCAAAATGTTTCTAACGCAAGTGAAGTACTAAAGACTATTGATATTATGAGAGAGACTATTGTACAAAATGCTAATTTAGAAGTACAAAATCAACAGTTATTTTTAAAAGTTAATTCTTTAGAAGAAAAAATAGTTGATTTATCTAATCAACCTAAAAATGAAGAAATATCAAAATTGCGTTCGTCTATTAGAAGCTTTGAAAGTCAGTTAGCAAGATTTGAAGATGGTGGTTATAATGAAGCTGAGGAGATAAAAGGTGCATTAAGAAGGATTTTAAATGACCTTGAAGGATAAGAAGTTGATAGAAATAAAGTTGTGATTAATTTCATGGCTTTTTTTGTTTGTTTTTTTATTAAAGAGTAATGCTCGGGAGATATGGATTTTAAATTAAAACTGTAATTAAAAAATAGTTCGGTTTTAAATTGGAAAACCTAATTACCTGGAACAAATAACGTTCGGATTAAGCAAGTTATAAGGAGGATGAGTATGCAACAAGTTTTTAATGTGAGTGTTCCTGTACCAGATGATGTCGTTATCATATCAAAAGAGGAATATTTAGATTTGTTAAGTGATAATGAACAAGGAAAATGGTGGGATATTGATAATTTGCAAGAATTGTTGGGCATTGGTAGGTCAAAGTTAATTAATGATATCTTATTAAACCCAGATATTAAAAAGGAAGTTGATTTATCAATTAATCCAAATGGTTTTATTGTTTATCCTAGGGGGAAAGGTAGCCGTTATAAAATATTAGCAACTAGAGCTAGAAAATACTTTGAAGAAAATTTTGGTTCTATTTTATTAAATAACTAAATGATATAATATTGAGGATAAATTCCTTGATGTCTAGGAAAGGAGAAAAATGGCAACATATAGACAAAGAGGTAAAAAGAAATTATGGGATTATCGTGTTTATGGTAAAGATGGAAAATTAATAGCATCTGGTTCAGGCTTTAGAACAAAAAAAGAAGCATCATATGAAGCTTTAAAAATTGAGCAAAAAAAATATTATTCAGATGTTATAAATTCCAATGCTACATTATTTGAGATGTGGCAAATATGGTATGATCTTGTTGTTGAGCCAAGTGAATTAGATATTCTTACTAAGCAAAAATATCAAGCCCGAGGAAAGATAATTGAAAAATATTTATCTGATATCCCTGCTAATAGAATTAAACATAGTAAGTATCAAGAATTTATTAAGTTTTATGGTAAAAATGTAACTTTGAATTTAATGACTTGTTTGAATTCAGATATTAGAAAGGTTATAATTTTTTTTAAAAGGGACGGGGTTTTAATTGAAGATTTTACAGAAGGAGTTAAAATTTTTGGAAAACCATATAAGAAGTCGCCAGAAGATAAGTATTTAAAAAGTATTGAAGATTATCAAAAATTATTAGCATATTTAAAAAGAATAGCTAATTATTCAGACTCAATAATCCCTTTTTTTCTTTTCACGATGTTACAAACTGGTTTTAGGTTTGGTGAAGCAATGGCAATAACTTGGGATGATATTGATTTTGAAAGAAATAGTATTTATACATATCGAAGATATTCTTCAATAAAAAAGGACTTTACAAAGCCTAAAACAAGGACTTCAATAAGGAGAGTTCCAGTAAGTCATGATTTAAAAGAGTTATTGCTTGAACTAAAATTTCAACAAGAAAGAATGCTGAAAGGTTTGCATATAAAAAATACAGATCAATTGATTTTTTATGACTATAGGTTTGGTATGTTATCAAATAATGCTGTTAACAAATTCTTGGCAAGCTCATTGGAAAAATTAGAAATAGAATCTAAGATGTCATCAACAGGTGCTAGACATACTTATGGAAGTTATTTGTTGGCTAACGGAGTAGATATTTGGGCGGTTGCAAAATTAATGGGGCATAAAGATATTAAACAATTAATAGAAACATATGGTCATTTGCTTCTGGAAGTGGAAGAAAAGGAAAATGATCAGCTTTTAAAAATTCTTAATAATAAAGGTAGTTTTTAAAATGACTATCAAGAACAAATTAAGAACAAAAATAAAAGAAACCCTATTATAATAAGGTTTCACTCATATATTTTCTGCCACCACCGAGAATCGAACTCGGAACGAAGCATTACCATTGCTTTATTATACCATTTAACTATAGCGGCTACCTTTTTATAATACTATAACTTATGAGTTGGCGCAAGTCTTTCTTTCAAAAAAATCGATTCCCGCGTTGTAAAATGAAGTGCAACAAAAAAGACAGGTTCGTCTGATATACTAGAATTCCCCAATTCAGTATGGAAAGCAGATGAACATGTCTAACATTAATTCTACCAGTAACCGCGCTGTCACGCATCTCATCAGTCAGTATCCTATTGCATCCATCACAGCGGATAATGGTTCTGAGTTTAGTTTACTCTCAACCTTAGAAGCTGTTGACGTTTACTTTGCACATCCCTATTCTTCACATGAGAGAGGAACAAACGAGAACTTCAATGGCCTCCTCAGAGAATAGGTCCCTAAAGGAATCTCACTTAATCCACTAACCTCTGAAGAACTTGACAATTATCTTACAGCCATCAATGAGCGCCCAAGACGACTTCTTCAATATCAATCCTCAAAATTCCTGTTTGAGCTATCTCGAACAGCTTAACCTCTGGAACTCTAGTTATCTATGAACTGGTTGCACTTGACTTGACAACTGGCGAAAAAATCGATTTTAAAAGCCGCCTTTTAGGTAGCTTAAAGTTCTTTAACGCGTTACCCGTAAATCGTGGGGCATGCGTTTAAATTCCCGTTTGAGGAAAGTTAAAGCAGTGATAAAAGCAATAGCATCCGAAATCGGCCCAGCAAACATCACGCCCTCTACGCCAAAGAAATGTGGTAGGATAAATAAGAGAGGTAAGAGAAAGATAACTTGTTTGGTTAGAGACAAGAAGGCGCCAATGCTGGCTTTACCAATAGCTTGGAAAAAGGTTGTGGATGCGATTTGAACCCCATTCAGAATGACAAAAAAGAGGAAAACGCGGACATATTTGATACCAAACTGGAAATAAAGGGCAGAGCCATGACCAAATAAGGTCAAGAAAGGTTTAGGGAAGAGTTCAAAGGCTAAAAAGGCAACCAGAGAAATGACAATAGCTGTTTTTAGCATCAGAGCAGTGGTCTCCTTAACGCGCTCTAACTGACGTGCCCCATAGTTAAACCCAACGATTGGCTGAGCGCCTTGAACCAGTCCGATAATAACCGCAATAAAAAGCGAATTAATTTTCATAACAATCCCAGCGACAGCAATGGCAATATCACTACCATAAATGGATTCGGCACCATATTTACGCAACATATTGTTAGTGACAATTTGAATCAACATGGTGGACGATTGAAATATAAAAGATGAAGAGCCAACGCTGACAATGCTTTTAATCACAGCACGGTCCAACCTAAAGTCACTACTTTTGAGGTGAATGGATTTGAATCGTCTAAAGTAAAGGCCTAAAAAGAGGGCAGAAAGAATTTGACTAATTAAGGTTGCAAATGCTGCCCCCTTAATTCCCCATTGAAAGCCAAAAATAAAGATAGGGTCTAAAATCGTATTTAAGATGGCCCCAACCACAATGGCCATCATCGAATAAATTGGGCTGCCATCCGCTCTGACCAAGGGATTGAGGCTCATGGTAAACATTAAAAAAGGAATCCCGAATGCTGTGATACCAGTGTAATCAATGGCATAAGCCAAGGTTGCATCAGTAGCCCCAAATAAAATAAGTAGAGGCTTTAAAAATAGGATAATCACTGCACCAATGAGTATTCCGAGGGCCAATGATAGGAAAATAGCATTTCCGATAACATGAGCTGCTCGTTCTTTTTGCCCACGGCCTAAAGACAAATTAAAATTAGAGGCCCCTCCTAAACCAAGGGTTAAGCCGAAGGCTAAACAGATAATCGTAAGGGGGAAGGCGACGCTAGTTGCTGCATTTCCTAAATACCCAACTCCGTGTCCAATGAAAATCTGGTCTACAATATTATAGAGGGAGTTAACGAGGTTGGCGATAATCGCTGGCATAGCCATAGTGGCTAGTAATTTTGGAATAGGAGCTGTTTGTAATTTATTGGTTTGCATGGTGTCCTTTCTATCAATGCTTTTGTTGAGGGTTGTGATCAATGAGAGTTTGTAGCAGTTGTCTGAGCTGAGACCGATCTGCTTCAGACAGTGCTTGGGTAAACTGCTCTTCAATGACTTTGCTTTTTTGCAAATAATCATCAGCTTTCAAGCTAGCTGCCTCACTCAATCTAATGATATTGCAACGTTTATCTTGAGGATGAGGGTGTCGTTCAATCATCCCTTTTTTCTCTAGATTCTGTAATAACCCAGTAACGGTTGGGTTGGACATTTTAAAGAAGGTTTCCAAATCAATCTGCCTGGTTAACTGATTTTGGTGAGTGCTTAGGTATTTAAGAATTTTAAATTGACTTGGTGTTAAGTCAGCATCGGTTAGTAGCTGATTGGCAGTACGGTCAAAAGCTAGACTGGCCATCTTGATTAAAATACCAATATGATGATTAGGCATTGTCTTTCCTTTCTAAATACATCGTTCCCTATGGAATAATAGTATAACATAGCTTCCTATCTTTTTCTAGAAGATTACCTAAAAAAATTAAGGAAAGTGTTTTCTCAATGACCATTCCATTCTAAGTCATATCCTATTACTGATGAGCTTTTTTGGAATAAGATAGCACAAGAGCCATGCCTTATGGTATAATAGTAAGGATGATTTCAGAAAGAGGAAACTCAACATGTCTTATGAAGCAGAATTTTTAAGAGATTTTGAAGACTGGGTTAAAACTCAGATTCAAGTCAATCAGCTAGCCATGACCACCAGTCAACAGGTAGCTCAAGAAGATGGCGATGAGAGAGCTAAAGACGCCTTTATTCGCTACGAAAGCAAATTAGATGCCTACAAATTTTTACTAGGTAAATTTGACAATTATAAAAATGGCAAAGCCTTTCATGATATTCCGGATGATTTATTTGGAGCAAGGCATTATTAAGGACAAGGAGACACAAAACAGTGGCAAAACAAAAAAATCGTAAAAAAGCACTGAAGTTAGAAATGAAGCGCAATGGCTTGTTAAAAAAAGCAGGTCAAGTTTTTGATAAAGCAGTTGAAAGTGTGGGAACAGCTGTGGACAAGACGATGACAGCCAGCAAGGACCTTGTGGAAAAAGGAAGCCAAACCATTAGCAACCTAATCACTCCTCATGAAAGCCTCTCTCTAGATGAGTTTTCCGCCTTAGCAGTCGTGGAAGGGATTCGCTCAGATCTTGTGGAAACCTTATATGCAGAAGGCATTCATTCAGCGCAAGCTTTTAAGGAGTGGACGGAAAAAGACCTTCTTGCTCTTAAAGGTATTGGTCCAGCAACGGTTAAAAAATTGGTCGAAAATGGCGCAAGCTTAAAAAAATAGTCATCTTCTCGTTGCTTAATGCCTATAAATTTGTTAGAATATTAGCAATCAGAGGTGCATTGAGTTGGTCTGTTACAGAGAGCGGTGGTGTTGAGAAATCCGTACAGATGTCAAGGCTGGTAGCTGACGATCAGAAATCAGATATGAAAAGTAGCAGATCTATTTTGTGGTCTGAAACAGTGGTGGTACCGCGGAAATCGTAACACGAAATTCGTCCCTGTCTAGTGTAAACTGGATAGGGATTTTGACGTTTTGGAAAAATTATTATCGAATTTTTGTCAAAACTAATCTATGGAATAGGAAAAGTCCACTAGAAATTTTTGTTGAGACAGGCAGTTTTAAAAGGAGAAAATCATGTTACATCATGTTGAGGTTTATGTATCTAACTTAGCAAAGTCACGTGAATTTTATGAACCACTTTTGATTAAACTAGGCTATTATCCCTATCAAGAATGGGAGGATGGATTCTCTTTCAAAAAGTCAGAACACTACATCGTTTTTGTCCAAATACCAGCTGAGTTCCTTGAAGTAGGCTACCATCGTTGCCGAATAGGCCTCAATCACCTAGCTTTTTATGGTGGCAGTCGTAAACAAGTTGACCAACTGAGAAAAGACTTGATTACTAGAAGTGTCAATCTCCTCTATGAAGACCGCTATCCCTACGCAGGAGGAGAGAATCACTACGCTCTCTATTTTGAAGACCCGGATGGAATCAAAATAGAGGTGGTTGGGAATTGAAAGAAGGTGATGGATGATCGTTAAGATGCTAGAAGCATACAATGGCAAAGCTTTGCCCAAAGTGGAAACAGAACGGCTAGTATTACGTCAACGAAAATTGGAGGATGCCGAGGCCATATTTGCCTTTGCTAAACTGGCTGAAGTCAGTTATCCTGCTGGTTTTCCGCCTGTTAAAAGCTTAGCAGATGAAATCACTTACCTTCAAGACATTTATCCTGCCAATCTTGAAAAAGAGGGACTGCCTTCAGGATATGGCATTACCCTAAAAGGCGATGACAAAGTGATTGGTTCAATTGACTTTAATCATCGACGGGCGGATGATGTCTTTGAGATTGGCTACCTGCTCCATCCAGATTATTGGGGACGAGGGATTGTTCCAGAAGCAGCTGCCGCTCTTGTTGAAATTGGTTTTACCTTGCTTGACTTACATAAAATTGAACTAGGCTGTTATGATTACAATCAAAAAAGTCAGGCTGTTGCTCGGAAATTAGGATTTACCCTAGAAGCTACTCTTCGTGACCGTAAGGACGTTCAAGGTCGCCGCTGTGGCGACATGCGTTTTGGCTTACTAAGAAGTGAATGGGAGGTATGGAAAAGTAAATGAGCCTTATTATCATTGGGGCTCAAGCGTCGGGCAAGATGACCATTGGGCAAGAAGTTGCCAAGCAGACAGGTATGACCTTGTTTCATAATCACGATTCCATTGATTTTGTGTTGCGCTTTATGCCTTGGTCTCAAGAGAGCATAGCCTTGATTGAGCATATTCGTTTCGCTTTTTTTGAAACCTTTGCTAAAACAGGCCAAGAAATGATTTTCACCATCGTGATTGATTTCAATGATCCAAATGATGTGGCATTTCTTGAAAAGATTCAAGCGGTTTTTCAGTCTTATGACCAAGAGGTTCTCTTTGTCGAATTGGAAACAGATGTCAATGAACGCCTCAAGCGCAATCGCACAGAAAATCGTCTCAAACATAAACCACTTAAACGAAACATTAAGTGGTCAGAGCAAGATATTCAGTCAACGATGGCATATGCTGTTTTCAATCCTTCAGAACCACCCAAAACGCTCACTCATTACCAGAAAATCAATAATACTCATCTCATCGCTGCTGAAACAGCGCAGCTTATTATCCAAAAAATGACTCATATCAAGGAGAACTAAGATGACTGTTTTTCAGATAAAAGCACAGCAATTAGAACATTTAGAGGAGTTACCTTTTAAGCTAGAACGCGAACTTCAGTTATTATTTGAGGAAAATTTGGAAAAGATAACAGCTCTAGAGTTTATTTCATCTGAGTTTGTTATTCAAAATCAGCGGATAGATACTTTGGCCTTTGATTTAGAAAATCAAGCCTTTGTTATTATTGAATATAAACGCTCAACAAATTATAGTGTTTTAGATCAAGGAGTTTCCTACCTTAACACACTATTAAGGTACAAAGCTGACTTTGTTTTAGAGTATCAAGAAAAAACAGGGAAAATTTTACCTAAAAAGTCAATTGATTGGTCACAAAGTAAGATTGTCTTTGTTTCACCTCAATTTACTTCTTTCCAAAAACAAGCTATTGATTTTAAAGATCTTCCAATTGAACTATGGGAAGTTAAGCGCTTTGAAACTAATATTGTCGTTATCAATGGGATTAAAAAATCAGTCAATGCACCTAGTATAAAAACATCTGTTAAGGGAAATTCTTCAGATCTTTCGCTTGTTACTAAAGAGGTGAAAACTTATTCAGAAGACGATCTGTTGGCTAATAGATCTGAAGTAATTCAAGAATTGTATGATTCTTATAAACAAGCTATTTTACAGTTAATAGTAGATTGTGAAATTGTACCTAAAAAATTTTATATCGCCTTTAAAAAGGATAATCATAATATTATTGATATCGAAGTTCAACATAAACAACTAAAGCTATTCATCAATGCTAAAATGGGTCAAATTGATGATGCAAAGGGAGTGACTAGAAATGTTTCACAAATTGGTCATTATGGAAATGGTGACTATGAAATTAAGGTCACAGATACTAGAAATTTAGAATATATTATGAGTCTTATTAAGCAAGTACTATAGAAACTAGAAAGGACATACTATGTCAAAAGAACTATCACCTAAATACAATCCTGCCGAGGTTGAGGCGGGTCGTTATCAAAAATGGCTTGATGCAGATGTTTTCAAGCCATCAGGAGACCAAAAAGCAAAACCATATTCTATCGTGATTCCACCGCCAAATGTGACTGGTAAGTTGCACTTGGGACACGCTTGGGACACAACGCTTCAAGATATTATCATTCGTCAAAAACGCATGCAGGGCTTTGATACGCTTTGGTTGCCAGGGATGGACCATGCAGGGATTGCGACACAGGCTAAAGTCGAAGAACGCTTGCGTGGTCAAGGCATCACCCGTTATGACTTGGGTCGTGAAAAATTCCTAGACAAGGTTTGGGAATGGAAAGACGAATATGCCACTACGATTAAAGAACAGTGGGGCAAAATGGGTCTTTCTGTGGACTACAGCCGTGAACGTTTCACACTAGATGAGGGCTTGTCAAAAGCAGTTCGCAAGGTTTTCGTTGACCTCTACAAAAAAGGCTGGATTTACCGTGGTGAATTCATCATCAACTGGGACCCAGCTGCCAGAACTGCCCTATCCGACATCGAGGTTATCCACAAGGATGTGGAAGGGGCTTTCTACCACATGAACTACATGTTGGAAGATGGCTCACGCGCCCTTCAAGTGGCAACAACGCGACCAGAAACCATGTTTGGAGACGTTGCCGTTGCCGTAAACCCAGAAGACCCTCGTTACAAAGATTTGATTGGTAAACATGTTATTTTACCAATCGTGAATAAATTGATTCCAATCGTGGGTGACGAGCATGCGGATCCTGAATTTGGGACTGGGGTAGTTAAAATCACGCCTGCTCATGACCCTAATGACTTTGAGGTTGGTCAACGCCATAATCTACCACAAGTCAATGTCATGAACGATGATGGAACCATGAATGAGTTAGCTGGCGACTTTGTAGGCATGGACCGTTTTGAAGCTCGTAAAGCTACCGTTGCTAAACTTGAAGAACTTGGTGCCCTAGTAAACATCGAAAAACGTGTTCACTCAGTAGGTCACTCAGAACGTTCTGGTGCAGTCGTTGAGCCTCGTCTATCCACTCAATGGTTTGTAAAAATGGATGAGCTTGCTAAACAAGCTATGGACAACCAAGAAACAGATGACCGAGTAGATTTCTACCCACCACGTTTCAACGATACCTTCCTTCAATGGATGGAAAATGTCCATGACTGGGTAATCTCGCGTCAGCTTTGGTGGGGTCACCAAATTCCTGCTTGGTACAATGCAGAAGGTGAGATTTACGTTGGCGAAGAAGCACCAGAAGGTGATGGCTGGACTCAAGATGAAGATGTTCTTGACACTTGGTTCTCATCTGCTTTATGGCCGTTCTCAACCATGGGATGGCCTGATACAGATTCAGAAGATTTCAAACGTTATTTCCCAACGTCAACCTTAGTAACAGGTTATGATATCATTTTCTTCTGGGTGTCACGTATGATTTTCCAATCGCTTGAATTTACAGGGCGTCAGCCATTCCAAAATGTCCTCATTCACGGTCTTATTCGTGACGAAGAAGGACGCAAAATGTCTAAATCATTGGGGAACGGGATTGATCCGATGGATGTTATTGAGAAATACGGTGCGGATGCCCTCCGTTGGTTCTTGTCAAACGGCTCTGCGCCAGGTCAGGATGTTCGTTTCAGCTATGAAAAAATGGACGCCTCTTGGAATTTCATCAACAAGATTTGGAACATTTCTCGCTATATCCTCATGAATAATGAAGGGTTGATCTTGGAAGAAGCTGAAAGTAATGTGGCTAAGGTAGCTGCCTCAGAAGCTGGAAATGTGACTGACCAGTGGATTCTCCACAACCTCAATGAAACAATCGCTAAAGTTACGGAAAACTTTGACAAGTTCGAGTTTGGTGTGGCAGGACACATTCTTTACAATTTTATCTGGGAAGAATTTGCTAACTGGTATGTGGAATTGACCAAGGAAGTGCTGTATAGCGACAACGAAGCTGAGAAAGTTATCACGCGCTCTGTCCTTCTTTATACTTTAGACAAAATCTTGCGTCTCCTTCACCCAATCATGCCATTTGTAACCGAAGAAATCTATGCCCAATATGCCCAAAGTTCGATTGTGACCGCAGCATACCCTACAGTTACTCCTGCTTTTGAAAATGAGGCTGCGCATAAAGGTGTGGAAAGTCTGAAGGATCTTATCCGTGCTGTACGAAATGCGCGTGCAGAAGTAAACGTGGCGCCATCAAAACCAATTACCATTTTGGTGAAGACAGCAGATAGTGAGTTGGAAGATTTCTTCAATGATAATATCAACTACATCAAACGCTTCACCAATCCTGAAAAATTAGAAATCAGCTCAGCCATTGCTGCGCCAGAACTGGCTATGACCAGCATCATCACAGGTGCTGAAATCTACTTGCCACTAGCAGATTTGCTTAACGTGGAAGAAGAACTCGCTCGCCTAGATAAAGAACTGGCTAAATGGCAAAAAGAACTGGACATGGTCGGCAAAAAACTCGGCAACGAACGCTTCGTCGCCAACGCCAAACCAGAAGTTGTCCAAAAAGAAAAAGATAAACAAGCCGACTACCAAGCTAAATACGACGCCACCCAAGAACGGATTGTGGAGATGCAGAAGTTGGTGGGGTAATTAACCAAACTCCAGTTTAATAGGGCGCTTTAACCTTTGATTAAGCTAGGTTTAAGTTTCCTAAGCTAAACTACGCTTAGCCGAAAAATAATTTCTTTTTACAGAACTCCGAATAAGAATCTTGAGTCATCAAGATTCTTGTTTTTTTGTCAACTAATTTAGTGGCCGTTTGAGGAAGTATTAGTCAATGTATCCGTTTACATTTACTTGCGAAAATGTTAATATATCATTTAGGGATATGAGTTAGGGATAAGGGAGAGAAGCTGATGATGACTAAGGAAACTTTGGCACATTATCAAAAGAAAACAGAACAAGAATCTGAAAAAAAGCAGTCTTTAGATGAGCATTTATGGCATGTGGCCTGTTCTAGTCGACAGGAAGCATCTATAATTGGTCAAGGAGATGTGCTTTTTTTAATTGGTCTTTACCACGACCTGGGCAAATCTGATCGAGCCTTTCAAGATAAATTATTAAATAATCCCAATCGGCATGTTGATCACTCTTATGCAGGGGCAAAATACTTATGTTCTATTATTGGGCCTCATCTAAAAAACCGAGGGGTTGATAAAAATGAGAGAATGACATTCAACGAAATGGTGGGGTATGTCATCTCTGCTCATCATGGGATGTATGATCTATGCTACTATTCTGACGATGCTGAATATTATAGCTTTAATAAATTTAAAAATCGTATCAATAGAGACTTAGATGGTTATCACTATCATGAAGATATTAAAGGATACGCTTTAAAATTAGAAGAAAAATTATGTGATTATGGCTACAAAGATTTAAGGGAGCTTATTGATAAAGCTTTTGATAATTATCAACAAGCCGTGTCTTCCTTAAACTGGCAAGATAAGAGTGAGTGGGATTATTATCAGTCTTGTATGGTGAGATTTTACTTGTCACTCTTAAAAAACGCTGATATTTTAGACACAGTAAATGCCTATGGTCTTAAAATAAGTCCTATGGATAAAATAGAGCGATCCTCTCTAAAACACTCTTATTTAGCAGCCATTGAACAAAAATATGCTAGCTTTGGGCGGCCAAACAATCAGTTGAATACTATTCGGACAGAAATCGCTGAGCGTGTTAAAGAAAGAGGTAAACGAGATTCTAAGGGGATTTATCGCTTAGATTTACCAACAGGAGCTGGCAAGACTAATCTTAGTATGCGCTATGCGTTTCACCAATTAGTTCATCAAGATAAATCAAGATTTTTTTACATAACACCTTTTCTCTCAGTCCTTGAGCAAAATGCTTCCGAAATCAGAAAAGTTACAGGTGACCTTAGTGTTCTAGAACACCATTCCAATGTGGTTAAACAGGCTAATGAAGATGACGATGACAAGAACAATTTACTGTCAGCTTATCTTAGTGATAGCTGGGATAGTCAAGTAGTCTTGACTTCTATGGTTCAATTTTTCCAAACACTTTTTAAAACAAAATCAGCTAATCTGAGACGTTTTTCAAGTTTGATTAATAGTGTTGTGATTCTAGATGAAGTTCAGTCCCTGCCTATTGAAGTTACAAGTTTGTTTAATTTAACGATGAATTTTTTAAACAAAGTCATGAACACAACCATTGTTCTTTGTACAGCAACACAACCTGCTTATGATTCTTCAGAGATTGACCATCGTATCTGTTATGGAGGGAACTTGGGAGAATCAGCTGAAATAGTTGAGTTAACGATTGAAGAAAAACAGATTTTTTCAAGGACAGAGCTTAGGAAATTTGATGATAATAATCAGAAAGTTCATTTGACTAATGTTATTAATCTTATTTTAGGAGAGGAAAATGAAGTGACCCCCAAAAGTTGGACATTATATTTTAAGTTAAGGATTGAGTTCTGTATTGCACAGGACTTAGTCCTTTTAATGTAAGTTTGATTCGTTTAGTGTTGTAGTAGTTGATATATTCTGAAATAGCTGTTTTTAATGTTTCGAGGGAAGTAAATTCCTTCTCAAACCCATAAAACATTTCTGTCTTCAATGTTCCAAAAAAAGATTCCATCATGCCGTTATCTAAGCTATTTCCTTTACGCGACATGGACGGTCTCATTCCATGCACCTCAAGAAAATGATGGTAGTAAGTGTGTTGATATTGCCATCCTTGGTCACTATGTAAAATAGTGCCCTGGTAAGTTTGTTCAGGAAAAGCCTCGGAAAGCATCGTTTTAAGTTGTTGTAAGTTTGGCGAGGTAGATAAATGATATGCAATAATCTCACTGTTAAAGCCATCAAGAACTGGTGATAGATACAATTTTTGATCACTAGCAGGAATTGAAAACTCTGTGACATCGGTATAACACTTCTTAAGTGGTTGGGTAGCTTTAAATTGACGCTTAATGAGATTATCAGCTTTCTTGCCAACCTCACCTTTATAAGAGTTATAGCGACGTTTCGCACGGATTCTAGCTTTCAAACCAAGTTCTGTCATCAAACGTTGAACTTTCTTATGATTAACTTTATAGCCTCGATTTTTAAGTTCGAGGTGAATTCTACGGTAACCATATCTCCCTTTGTTCTCAGAATAAATATCTTGAATAGCTTCTTTTAATTCTTTGTTGTTATCTCCCTGAGTTAGACGTTTAACCTGATAATAGTAGGTTGATCGAGACAGCTTCAAAATATTAAGTAGGATTCTTAAATCAAATACATTGATTAGTCCTTGAATGATTTCTGTTGCTCTTTGAGCCTTGCTTCGACCCTCAATCGGAGTTCTCTCAACTTTTTTAGTACGGCATTCTCCGCTCTAAGGTACTCATTATCATATTGAAGACGCTCTAATTCAGTCATTTCTTCAAGTTTTCTCTTTGGTTTGCGTCCCATCTTTACAGGTCTCCCTCTTGATTTCTCAAGAATAGTATACCCGTTTTTCTTGTATTGCGCTATCCAATTAGGAAGCATTCCCTTGTTTGGTAATCCATAATCTAGAGAAACCTCTAGCTGAGACCTACCTTTCATCAGAACTTCGTTTATGATTTCCTGCTTTAGTTCAGGAGAATAATACCTATTTTTCCTTTTACAAACACTTTCCAATCCGTGTATATCAATAAGGCGGACCATGTATTGAAGGTTATACTTACTCATATTAAATGTTTGACTGATTTTAGGCCATGTCCAACCAGATTGTCGTAAGCGATAGATTTCAATTTTATCTTCATAACTTAATTTCATAGAAAAACACCCCAAAAGTTAGATTTGTTGTCTAACTTTTGGGGTGCAGTTCAAAACTCAGTTCTTACTATTTTTAACACGAAAAAAACGGTTAATAGCTGCTATACTATGCTAAAAGACATGACTGATAGACCGGTCTATCAGCTTTCGACGAATATGTGTGCGCAGCATAGGCTTGACTTGATTGCTAAGGTCAAAACGGAGTTACAAAATAATATCCCTATTATTTGTATTAGCACACAATTAATTGAAGCAGGTGTAGATGTTGATTTTCATCGCGTCATTCGTTCCTATTCAGGAATTGATTCTATTGTTCAAGCTGCTGGACGATGTAATCGAGAAGGCAAACGAGATAAAGGTCAAGTTACTCTTGTCAATCTGACCAATGAAGAGGAAAATATTTCTAGGCTGACAGAAATAAAAGCTAAAAAAGAAGCCACAGAATCTATTCTTCATAAGATCGGGTCTCCAATTGATATCTCAACTTTAAACCGTGACTTTTTTGAGTATTATTATGCCAATAATCAAGGACTGATGGATTATCCTTTGGAAGACGACATATCAATCTACGACTATTTAAGCCTTAATACTTATCAGACGGTAAATAAAAAGTTCAAAGGTAAGTTAAAACAAGCTTTTAAAACAGCAGGAGCCAAAATGAACCTCATCAATAATGACATGATAGGAATTCTTGTATCTTATGGAGAAGCTGAGAAAAAATTGGCTTATTTAGAAGAATTAGGTGCGTCACATTTTTTATCAGCAGAAGATTATCAAACGATAAAATCATTACTAAAAGACTTACAACCTTTCACGGTTAATGTCCGCGAGAACGATCCTCTCCTTGAGGCAACAAAATCTTATCTAAATGGTCAGATTCTGGTTTTGACGTCGGAGTATTATGACACAGAAAGAGGAGTTAAATACGACTCAGATAATTTTCGCTTATAAATCAAAACGAAAGCAGGTCAACAAAAGGTCGGCAGAGGATCTTGTTAACCTGCCAATCATCGTTAATAATTATTATCAATTTAGATCATTTAATAAGGTAAGTTTTCAAAAACAGAAGGAGGAAAATAGCTTGTACAGATCTAGAGACTTCTACGTGAGAGTAAGTGGTCAGCGAGCCCTTTTTACCAATCCAGCCACAAAGGGGGGATCGGAACGGTCATCCTATTCCGTTCCGACTAGGCAAGCATTGAATGGCATCGTTGATGCCATCTATTATAAGCCGACCTTTACTAATATTGTCACAGAGGTTAAGATTATTAACCAAATTCAAATCGAATTACAGGGTGTTAGGGCTCTGTTGCATAATTATAGTGCAGATTTAAGTTATGTATCATATTTGAGTGATGTTGTTTATCTGATCAAGTTTCATTTTGTTTGGAATGAAGATAGAAAAGATTTGAACACAGATAGACTTCCAGCTAAACATGAAGCCATTATGGGGCGTTCTATTTGTAAAGGTGGACGTCGAGATGTGTTTTTAGGTACAAGAGAATGTGTAGGTCTTGTAGATGATATCAGCCAAGAAGAGTATGAGACTGCTGTATCGTACTATAATGGTGTCAATATCGACTTGGGAATCATGTTCCATTCTTTTGCCTATCCGAAAGACAAAAAGACACCATTGAAATCATATTTTACAAAGACTGTGATGAAAAATGGAGTCATTACGTTTAAAGCACAGTCTGAATGCGATATTGTTAACACACTTTCTAGTTATGCTTTTAAAGCACCAGAGGAGATAAAGTCGGTTAACGATGAATACATGGAGTATGATGACATGGAGAAAGGAGAAAACTGATGGATTTTTTTAGTTCTCTCTTGAAGACCTATGAGAAAGCAGAGCTAGCAGACTTGGTTGATAATCAAAAAAGAGATAATGAGCCGGTTTTACTGCCGATTTATCATACGAGTTTAAAGTCAAATGGCAAAAATATCATTTCAGTGAAACTTGACAAAGATGGCCAGTTTCACAAGGCAGAATTTATGGCAGATAAGCAAATGATTATTTTTCCTGTAACGGCTGATTCTGTTGCTAGGTCGGGTAGTAATCCTGCACCGCATCCCCTAGTCGATAAATTTGCTTATTATAGTGCTGAAGTGGACCAATCCCAGTATGATTCTTTTCATAAGCAACTTAATAATTGGATTGATTATTGTGAGGAGGGTGACGTCAAGAGGTTTTTAACCATTGTTCAGCAATTTATTTTGAAACCAGAATTTCTAACATTGATTCTCGATTCTTTAATTGGTCCTGATTATCAAAATAATCAATTAAAAATCACCTTTTGTGATGTTACTGGAAAAGAAAAACTAATTGATTTATCAGCTTGTTTTTTAGAATTTTTAATTGACCAATTTCAGGGCTTTAAAAATGAATCGGTTTCGACATTTAAAGCCTTACACCAATCCTATATTTCTTTTGTTGAAGCAAATCGTGAAAATCTTGGTATTTGTAATATTAGTGGACGAGAGGAGCAGCTTATCAATAAGCATAGAGGACTGATGGGGAATGCTAAAATCATTTCTGTTAGTAATAAAAGAGAAGCTTATAAAGGACGTTTTAGAGAACACGAAGACGTTTTTAGTGTTGGCTATGAAACCTCCGAAAAGATTCACTTAATGATCAAGTATCTTTTAGAAAATAAAAATACTAGTACTTGGTTAGGGTCCTCTCAATATTTAATCAACTGGTTCAGCGATGATTTAACAAATGATAGTCGGTTGGATATTGTATCACCAATCTTTGATGATGGACTTGAAGAAGATGATGATGACGATACGCCCCCTGTTATAGCATTAGCAACTGAAGACAATAAAAGAATTGGTAAATCATTTATCAAGGGACAAAAATTATTTGCTAACGATGCCACTTACTACGTTGCTATTTTGAATAAAACCAGCAATGGGCGGATTGCTTTAAAATATTTTCGTCAGCTTCAAGCATCCCAATTACTCACCAATCTTGATAAATGGCAGGAAAAATACAGTTGGGAGTCGCGATCTAAGTTTGGGAAAAATCGCTTAAGAACCCCTACTTTTCATGACATCCTTAATGTGTCCTACGGGGTTGATAGGGATCGCTTCCTTGAATTAGATAATGATAACTTCAAAAGTGATCAAGTTCAAAAGTTAGTGACAAGTTTGATTGATGGTAAACCGATGCCACAGTCCATTGTCAAAAAGTTAGGTAGCAATGTTAAAGAACGACATCGTTACCGTAAGCACTGGTATCAAGTTGAGCAGGTCTGCTTAGCAATTTTACACAAACAAAATGGGGAGGAATTTTCACCGATGCTAGATCATACCAATCAAAATCGTTCCTATCTTTTCGGGCGATTATTAGCAATTTTTGAATTAATCGAGACGTTGCGTTATGGTTTGGATGGAACCGACAGCGATCGCATTACCAATGCTGAACGTTATTGGACGGCCTATACTGGACAGCCAACAAAATTGATGATGTTATTGGAGAATAAAATTAAGCCTTACGAAGAACCATTGAAATTAAATCGTCGTGGCAGTTGGAAGAAATTAGAAAAAGAAAAAGAAGAGATTTTAGAACTGTTAAATCCTCTGTTAGAAACAGAAACAATGGAGAAACCGTTAGATTACCGCTTTATTTTTGGGTATTATGCTGAGAAAAACTATTATTATACAAAACAAAACACTGAAGTAACGGAAAGTGAGGAGTAAAAAGATGTTGGAACACAAAATTGATTTTATGGTAACCCTTGAAGTGAAAGAAGCAAATGCAAATGGTGATCCCTTAAATGGAAACATGCCTCGTACAGATGCCAAAGGATATGGTGTGATGAGTGATGTCTCCATTAAACGTAAGATTCGTAATCGTCTGCAAGATATGGGGAAACCTATTTTTGTGCAAGCTAATGAACGTATTGAAGATGACTTTCGTTCACTAGAAAAACGCTTTTCACAACATTTTACAGCTAAGACACCTGACACAGAAATTGAAGAAAAAGCAAATGCATTATGGTTTGATGTTCGTGCTTTTGGACAAGTTTTTACTTATCTGAAAAAATCAATTGGGGTGCGTGGACCAGTCTCCATCAGTATGGCTAAGTCCTTGGAGCCGATTGTCATTTCCAGCCTTCAAATTACGCGTAGTACCAATGGTATGGAAGCTAAGAATGAGAGCGGTCGCTCTTCTGATACGATGGGGACAAAACATTTTGTAGATTATGGTGTGTATGTACTTAAAGGTTCTATCAATGCTTATTTTGCTGAAAAGACTGGATTTTCTCAGGAAGATGCCGACGCCATTAAAGAGGTTTTGGTTAGCTTGTTTGAAAATGATGCGTCGTCTGCACGTCCGGAAGGTTCTATGCGAGTTCGTGAAGTCTTTTGGTTTACGCATTCAAGCAAATTAGGAAATATTTCAAGTGCGCGTGTCTTTGATTTGTTAGAGTATCATCAATCAATAGAAGAGAAAAGTACTTATGACGCTTATCAGATTCATCTAAATCAAGAAAAATTGGCTAAATATGAAGCGAAAGGTTTAACGGTTGAAATCCTAGAAGGACTCTAGTATGGTCTATGCCGAAGATGATTATTTAATGCTATCAGGTATTCAGCATTTCCAATTTTGTAAACGTCAATGGGCCTTGATCCATATTGAGCAACAATGGCTTGATAATGATGCGACAGCGCATGGGCAGATTCTACATACTAAAGCAGATAATCCATACATTAAAGAAAAACGAAAAGATCTTTTGGTCTCACGTGCCATGCCCATTTCTTCTGCAGAACTTGGACTTTCAGGAATTATGGATGTGGTGGAATTTTATAAAGATAATCAAGGTGTGTCTTTGAGGGGAAAATGTGGGAAATAGTTGCCAAAAGTTGTGGAGTACAAGCGCGGGAAACCTAAAAAAGATGCAAGAGATATCGTCCAGTTGGTGGCTCAGACCATGTGTTTAGAAGAAACGTTAGGCTGTCACATTAAGGAAGGTTGTCTTTATTACCATAGTGTAAATCAAAGAGTGACTGTTGAAATGACATCAGCTTTGCGTCAAGAGGTGAGGGAATTAGCGGATGCCATGCATGAACTATATAACAAAAAGCAATTGCCTAAAGCAGAATTTTTCAAAAATTGTTCTTTGTGTTCTTTAGTGGACCTCTGCAAGCCACGGTTAAGCAAGAAAGCTCGGAGTGTGGATAATTATATCCAGCAAGCCATCATTAGTGAGGTGGGCGAATGAAAAAATTACTCAATACCCTTTATCTGACTCAGGAAAATTTCTATGTCACCAAGGAGGGTGATAATATTGTCATCAAACAAGAAGGTAAGGTTCTCAAACGGTTCCCATTTCGGATTATTGACGGTATTGTCTGTTTTTCTTATTTAGGGGCATCACCTGCTTTGGTCAAATTATGTACAGAGAATCAGATTAATTTATCTTTTCATACGCCACAAGGTCGTTTCTGTGGTCGCTATATTGGTTCAACCAATGGGAATGTCTTATTGCGTAGAGAACATTATCGCTTATCTGATCGTGAAGAATCGTTGGAATACGCAAAGCGGTTTATTTTGGCTAAAATTTCCAATTCAAGGAAATACTTACTACGCTTTAAACGAGATCATCGTCAACAGGTTGATACCGCGCTTTTTGAGGCCGTTAACGATGAGTTGATATGGGCTTTAGAAATGGTTCAGATTGCAGACAATAAAGACTCTTTGAGAGGACTTGAAGGCCAAGCTGCTAATCAGTATTTTCGCATATTTAATGACCTGGTGCTGACGGATAAAAAAACATTTCACTTCCAAGGTCGGAGTAAGCGACCACCCTTAGATTGTGTTAATGCCCTCTTGTCTTTTGGTTACAGTCTACTGACCTTTGAATGTCAATCTGCCTTGGAAGCTGTCGGATTAGACAGTTACGTTGGTTTCTTTCACACGGATCGTCCTGGGCGTGCTAGTTTAGCGCTTGATTTAGTTGAAGAGTTCCGCTCATATATTGTTGATCGTTTTGTTTTTTCGTTAATTAATAAAGGACAACTTCAGAAAAAACACTTTGAGTTTAAAGAAAATGGTAGCATTTTATTGAAGGAAAATGGCAGAGCTATTTTTATTGATTTGTGGCAGAAGCGTAAGCATACTGAGGTAGAGCATCCTTTTACAAAAGAGAAAGTAAAACTGATGTTATTACCCTATGTGCAAGCGCAGCTTTTAGCTAAGGCCATACGAGGAGATTTAGAAAGCTATCCACCTTTTATGGTTTAGGAGATTTTATATGATGGTTTTAGTCACTTATGATGTAAATACTGAAACATCGGCGGGCAGAAAAAGATTGCGTCATGTTGCTAAACTCTGTGTGGACTATGGGCAACGTGTTCAAAATTCTGTTTTTGAATGTTCTGTGACACCCGCAGAATTTGTGGATATAAAGCACCGCTTAACACAAATCATTGATGGGGAAACAGATAGTATTCGCTTTTATTTATTGGGTAAGAATTGGCAGAGGCGTGTGGAAACACTTGGTCGTTCAGACAGCTATGACCCAGATAAAGGTGTCTTATTATTGTAAAAACGTTTAGTGCGACTCGAGGTTTCACAGAAGAACATTGCTTGCTCGCGCAAAAATCACTTCAAAAAGAAGCGAAATGGAGATAAAAAGGCTTAAAACACCTCTATGTTTGCCATACGTTTCTCTATAAACTGCGTTATTTGGCGCAGTCTCACCCTTCACGGGTGAGTGGATTGCATCCTAGATTTTTGATGGATCTATTTTGAGTTTTTCTTCACTCATAAATTTCCATTTGTCTTCTCCCCTCTCTTCCCCCTCACATATGCTATAATAAGCTTAATAAATGCATGGTAAAGGAGTTAGGATGGATAAGGTTCGGTATGGGATCGTGTCGACGGCGCAGGTGGCCCCTCGTTTTATTGAGGGGGTGCGCTTGGCTGGCAATGGCGAGGTTGTGGCGGTATCCAGTCGGTCGCTTGATAAGGCAAAGGCTTTTGCGGCAGCGCATCAGTTGCCTAAGGCTTATGGTAGTCTTGATGACATGTTGTTGGATACGTCGATTGATGCCGTTTATGTAGCAAGTATCAATCAGGACCATTTTCCTGCGGCTAAGAAGGCTTTACTGGCAGGCAAGCATGTTCTGGTGGAAAAACCATTTACCTTGACAGCTGCTCAGGCTGAAGAACTTTTTGCTTTAGCGCAAGAGCGCGGCTTGTTTTTGATGGAGGCTCAGAAGGCTGTCTTTATTCCTATGACACAGCGTTTAAAAAGCCTCATTGCTGCTGGGGGATTGGGTGATATTGTATCGGTTTCGTCAACAACGGCCTACCCCAATATTGATCATGTGACTTGGTTTAGAGATTTGGGAAAAGGTGGGGGAACTGTCCATTTTATGGCACCTTACGCTCTTTCTTATTTGCCTTATCTCTTTGATGCTGATATTGTGTCGGCTAGTGGCGTAGCCCATTTTCCTGAAGGACAAAGTGATAGCCAGTCTAAGCTGGTTTTGGCTTTATCAAACGGTGTTTTAGTGGATATTTTTCTGACTACTCATCTCAGCTTACCTCATGAACTAGTGATTTATGGGACTAAGGGGCGTTTGGAAATTCCTCATTTTTGGAAAACCACGCATGCCACTTTGGTCAGACCCGATGGGAGTCGTTCTGTCATTGAGGCGACCATGTCTAGTGATTTCGAGGCAGAAGCTCATTATGTCAGTCAGATGATTTTAGAGGGTCAATTGACGAGTCCTGTGATGACCAAATCCCTAACCCTGTCGGGTGTTGGCTTGATTGAAAAACTTTACTGTTCTTGGGGGAAATAACGATTCAGTGAAGGCAATTCTCAAGCCTTTGACTTGTGTATTCCACCCCTTTAATCCATAATAGGCGTAAGATATCCAAAGGAGATTTGCCATGCCAACACTTCCTAAAGCCAATTCGGCAATCACGTTAATCAACCTTGATCAGCTCACAGAGCACGATCAAGAAGTACTGGTCTCAGAAAGTCTCATTGACTCTGAGGTCTTTGATTACGCTAAAGATAAAAATGAAACCTCATTTATGGAGGAAAACAAGGAAAAACTGACTATTGTTTTTCAGATTTTGGATCGTCAAGAAGAAGCTTATCATCCCAACCATATTCCACGTGTGATTCCGATTACTCTCTTTTTGAATGATCAGTCTCTCTATATTTTGGGGCATGATCACAGTTTGACGCTAATCGAAGAAGTTTTCCCTGGCCTGGATGAGAGTCGTTCGCCACGTCACCTGGTGTTTCAGCTGTTAACGGCTTTTACTAAACAGTACGTTCCCCTGATGGATGAAATAGCGCAGCAGCGAGACAAGTTGATTGAAGCCTTGCGTCAAAAAGCCAATAAGACGAATCTGGAAAGTTTGGCTAACTTGCAAAGTGGCACTGTTTACATCCTTATGGGTTCTAAGCAAAATGAACAAATGCTAGCAGAATTAAAAGACATGCCTGGCCAGCAGGACCTAGAAGAAGATGAGGCAGAGCAGCTCCGCGATGCCATTATTGAGGCTAGGCAGTTATCTAATATGTGTGATTTAAACACTCGTGTGCTCAAGGAGATTTCGTCTTCTTATAACAACGTTCTCAGCAATAATTTGAACAATAATGTGACCAGTTTGACGATTTTTTCGATAGGGATTTCAATTATTGCCATGGTTACTAGTTTTTATGGCATGAATGTGAAGTTACCTTTTGCCAAAGTTGATAGTGTGTGGTTCTGGATTGTACTAACAACCAGCCTTGTAGCCTTGTTGATTATGGTTGTCATGTACTGGTATGTGCATAAGAGAAATCGCAATGCGTCTAAGCGTATTTAACTTTTCTTGTTAGCCTTATTTACTGTAACGTTTGACATAGCATGGAAAATGATTTTCGTCATGAACCTGACCTCATTAAAAGAGAGGTCGGGTTTTTACGTCCCTTTAGTCAATCATTTATCTGATATCGTATCAAATTCAAGTTTTTGCATACCCCAGTCTATGGTTTGTCTGTCTTGCTTTAGATACAATAAGGATAACCTTAGAGAGGAGTTGTTTATGACCTTATCAATCGTCTTAATTGCTTCCGTTTTTGCGGCAGGCTTGTTATCATTTTTCTCTCCTTGCATCTTTCCGGTCCTTCCTGTTTATTTAGGCATTTTACTGGATGCAGATGATTCAAGGACAATGACTATATTTGGTAAAAAACTCTATTGGTATGGCATTGTCAAGACCTTAGCCTTCATTTTTGGGTTATCCACTATCTTTGTGATTTTAGGTTATGGGGCTGGTTTTTTAGGAAATATCCTTTATGCGGTATGGTTTCGGTACTTACTGGGAGCCTTGGTCATCATTTTGGGGATTCATCAGGTGGGCTTGATTACCATTAAGCGTCTGCAATTTCAAAAATCACTGACTTTCCATAATGATAAGAATCGCAACGGTTTGCTCAATGCATTTATCCTTGGTTTGACCTTTAGCTTTGGATGGACGCCTTGTGTAGGACCTGTTTTGAGCTCTGTTCTCGCCTTGGTCGCTTCCGGGGGCAATGGTGCTTGGCAAGGTGGTCTGCTCATGATTGTCTATACGCTAGGATTAGGCATTCCCTTCTTGCTCTTATCTTTTGCATCTGGTTTTGTTTTGAAACATTTTAATAAACTCAAACCCCATATGCTTTTATTGAAAAAAGTGGGTGGCGTTCTGATTATTATTATGGGGATTCTGCTCATGACAGGAACCTTAAACAACTTAGCACAACTTTTTGGATAAAGGAGAAACACAATGAAAAAAGGACTATTAGTAACAACTGGTTTGGCTTGTCTCGGTTTGTTGACTGCTTGCTCAGCCCAAGACAATATAGCTAAAAAAGAAATGACTCAGGACAAGATGAGCATGGCAACAAAGACAAACGATAAGATGTCAACCTCCAAGGACAAGTCCATGTTGACAGATAAGTCATCAGATAAGAAGATGACCAACGAAGGCCCTATGGCACCTGACTTTGAGCTTAAAAGTGTAGACGGTAAGACCTATCGCCTATCAGACTTAAAAGGTAAAAAAGTTTATCTGAAATTTTGGGCATCCTGGTGTTCAATCTGTCTGTCAACCTTGGCAGATACCGAAGACCTTGCCAAAATGTCCGACAAAGACTATGTGGTCTTAACAGTTGTCTCACCAGGTCATCAAGGGGAGAAATCAGAAGCAGACTTTAAGAAATGGTTTCAAGGAACAGACTATAAGGACTTACCAGTCTTGTTAGATCCCGACGGTAAACTATTAGAAGCTTACGGTGTTAGATCTTACCCAACAGAAGTTTTCATTGGAAGTGATGGAGTGCTTGCCAAGAAACACATTGGTTACGCTAAAAAAGCAGATATCCAAAAGAATCTAAAAGCTATTCACTAGGAAGAATGAATCGAAGATTAGAAAAAAGGAGTTGGTCATATGGAACACAAATGGAAATTATTACTATTTATTGTTGGAGTGGTCGTGTTAATAGGCGGTGCTTCTATTCTCATTCAGAAAGGTCAAGCCAGGGCTTTTAGTCAAGGCAAGCCTCAACTACCGGCTAAAAAAGTCAAATCCACTAAATTAGATCCTAATGTTCCTGTTGATCAAAAAGTGATTTACCTAGCTGGTGGCTGTTTCTGGGGCGTTGAAGAATATTTTTCACAGGTAGATGGTGTCCTAGATGCGGTGTCAGGCTATGCGAATGGTAGAGGTGATACTACTAACTACCAATTAATTCATCAGACTGGTCACGCAGAAACCGTTGAAGTGACCTATGATGCGAACCGTGTCAGTTTAAAAGAGTTACTTCTGCATTTTTTCCGAATTATTGATCCAACCAGTGTTAATAAGCAAGGAAATGATCGCGGTAGTCAATATCGAACTGAGATTTACTATACTGACAAAGCAGATTTAGCTGTTATTGATGAGGTCTTCAAGGAAAAAGCTAAAGACTACAAGAAAAAAATTGTGGTTGAGAAGGCTCCATTGAAACACTTTATCAAGGCCGAAGAGTACCACCAAGATTACCTCAAGAAAAACCCAAATGGCTACTGCCATATTGATATTAACCAAGCTACCTATCTTGTGATTGATGAAAGCAAGTACCCAAAACCAAGTGCAGATGAGATCAAAGCAAAACTATCTGCAGACGAATACCGAGTGACGCAAAAAAATGAAACCGAAAGAGCCTTTTCAAACCGCTATTGGGATTCTTTTGAGGCTGGAATCTATGTGGATGTTGTTACTGGTGAACCACTCTTCTCTTCAAAAGACAAATTTGAATCCGGCTGCGGTTGGCCAAGTTTTAGCCGCCCCATCAGCCCAGATGTTATTCGTTACAAGGAAGATAAGAGTTTCAATATGACGAGAACAGAGGTGCGCAGCCGTTCAGGGAATTCTCATCTGGGGCATGTCTTTACTGACGGACCTAAAGACCAAGGCGGCCTTCGTTACTGCATCAATAGCTTGTCTATTACCTTTATTCCAAAGGCTGATATGGAAGCTAAGGGCTATGGTTATTTATTATCATCTGTAGAATAGGGTTAGGCCTAAAAATCTGATATAATAGAAGAAAGACTAGTATGAAAGGATCATACAAGGCCCTTTATAAAGATAAGGAGACACCGTGTGTACTCATTGTTAATTGTAGAAGACGAATACCTTGTGCGCCAGGGTATTCGTTCTTTGGTTGATTTTAGCCAGTTCAAGATTGATTGGGTCAACGAAGCAGAAAATGGCCAGTTAGCTTGGGACTTGTTTCAGAAAGAGCCTTATGATATTGTTTTGACGGATATCAATATGCCCAAATTAAATGGGATTCAACTAGCAGAACTCATTAAACAGAAATCCCCCCAAACCCATCTGGTATTTTTGACGGGTTACGATGATTTTAACTATGCCTTATCTGCTTTGAAGTTAGGGGCAGATGATTACTTGCTCAAACCCTTTTCCAAGTCAGATGTAGAAGACATGTTAGGAAAGCTTCAGCAAAAATTAGACCTTTCCAAGAAAACAGAAACCATTCAGGAATTGGTTGAACAATCTCCAAAAGAGGTATCTGAACTAGCTATGGCCATTCAAGGCCAACTAGCCGATTCTAGCTTGACCTTAAAAAGCCTAGCCCATCAGCTTGGTTTTAGTCCGAATTACCTTAGTGTGCTCATTAAAAAAGAGTTAGGCTTGCCCTTCCAAGATTATTTGGTGCAAGAGCGGTTGAAAAAAGCGAAACTCCTCTTGTTAACTAGCGACCTGAAAATCTATGAAATTGCGGAGCAAGTGGGCTTTGAAGACATGAATTATTTTTCACAGCGTTTTAAGCAGCTTATTGGAATGACGCCAAGTCAATATAAAAAAGGAGGACGGGCATGAGGCGTTACCCTCTACTGGTTCAGTTGATTTCGTATATCTTTGTCATGGTGCTTGCCCTTATTACCACACTGGGCTTACTCTATTACCAGACCAGTTCTCGTAATATCAGGCAGTTAATTGAACGTGATACCCGGCAGAGCATCCGGCAAAGTTCCCAATTCATTGACGCTTACATCAAGCCTCTCAAAGAAACAACTTCGGTGCTGGCGAAAAATTCAGAAATTCAAGCCTTTGCTAGTCAAATTCATCAAGAAGACGACAAGCAGGTTCTTCAGCTCATGAAGATGATTCTTGCGACCAATTCCGATTTACAAGCAGCTGTTCTGGTGACTAAGGATGGTCGAACTGTGTCTACCAAACCTCAGTTGACCATGAAAACCTCCCGTGACATGATGGCAGAAACCTGGTATAAAGCAGCCATAGACCGTCAAGCCATGCCAGTCTTGACCCCAGCCCGACAACTGTCCCTCTCCTCTAAAAAAGAGTGGGTAGTCTCTGTGACACAAGAAGTAGTGGATGCTGCTGGTCATAATTTAGGCGTGCTAAGACTTGATATTGCATATCCGACCATTAAAGCGTCTTTAGACCATCTCCAGCTAGGCCGCCAAGGCTTTGCCTTTATTGTGAATGATAAGCATGAATTTGTTTACCATCCCAAAAAGAGTGTTTACAGCTCTTCTCGAGAAATGGCTGCGATGAAACCTTATTTGGCTATTAAAAATGGCTACGCTAAGGATAAATCATCCTTTGTTTATCAAAAGGTTATTCCAAATAGTCAATGGACTTTGATTGGTGTTGCTTCCTTGGACCAATTGCACCGGGTCCAACGTCAGATTTTTTGGTCCTTCCTTGGGATGGGACTTCTAGCCTGTTTTATCTGTGGCCTTACGACTATTTTAGTCTTACGTAAATGGATTCGTCCCATTCAACAATTGCAGCAGGTGATTCTGGCTATTCAAAAAGGGGACCGTCAGCTGCGCGCCCAAGAAACGGGTTCTCCGGAATTGACAGACCTTGCCCAGCAGTTTAATGCGCTCTTAGATCAAATTGATAGCTTAATGGTTGCCGTTGCGGATAAGGAAAAGGCGATTGGGCAGTACAGGTTACAAGCCTTGGCTAGTCAGATTAACCCGCATTTTCTTTATAACACCTTGGACACTATTATTTGGATGGCAGAATTTAATGACAGCAAGCGCGTGGTAGAAGTGACCAAGTCTCTAGCTAAGTATTTTCGTTTGGCCCTTAATCAGGGGAATGATTATATTCGTTTAGCAGATGAACTGGATCACGTTAGCCAATACCTCTTTATTCAAAAACAGCGTTATGGAGACAAGTTAACTTATGACGTTCAAGGCTTAGATGCCTATGCCGATTTTGTTATTCCTAAACTCATCTTACAACCCTTGGTGGAAAATGCCATTTACCACGGAATTAAAGAAGTGGACCACAAGGGCATGATCAAGGTTACGGTATCTGAGACAGCTCAACATCTGATTTTGACCGTCTGGGATAATGGTAAAGGAATAGAAGCATCTGCTTTAACCAATAGTCAAAGTTTACTGACTAGAGGAGGAGTAGGTCTTAAAAACGTCGACCAACGATTGAAGTTCCAATATGGAGAGGCTTATCAGATGACCATTCAAAGTCAGTCAGACCAGTTCACTGAAATAAAATTAAGCCTTCCTAAAATGCATGAGTTAATGGCAGACAACACACAGGAAAACGAGTAAGATTACAGGAAGTGCATGTCAGCCTTTTACCTAAGTTAGGGTATTGGAAACAGGAACCTTAGAAAGGACATCATGAGTTTAGCAACTGACTATTTTAGCCGACAGACCCCCATAGTTGAAAAGTTAATAGCTTACGGGTTTGAGAAACGAGACAATGGTTACTTCTATAACGAACAGTTTATGGAAGAGGAATTTGAGGCGCAACTTAGAATTGATGAGGCTGGTAATATCTGGGACAGGGTTATTGATTGTGACTTGGAGGAGGATTATTTGCCTTTACAACAGGCAGCCTGCCAAGGAACCTATAGTGGGCAGGTCAGAGCGGCCTATTTGGAACTTTTGGAGCGTTTATCAGTAGCCTGTTTTGAAGCCACTCCTTTTCAGTCAATGCAAGCTAATAGACTTGCTAAGCATATCACCAAAGAATGGTCTGACCCAATGGACTATCCTTTTGAGAAGCACCCAGACCTTGCAACTTATCGGGTAGGGGGGAAATGGTATGCCATGATTTTTTCTCTCTTGGCTGATAAATTGGACCAGATACCAGAGAGATTAGTAGGACAGATATGTGAAGTGATGACTGTCAAAGTTAATCCCAAGAATTTACCTCAGTTACTGCAGCAAGAGGGCATTTACCCTGCCTACCATATGTCAAAAAACAATTGGGTTAGTGTTGTCTTGGATGATAAAGTAACAGATGATCAGCTTTTGGGGTTAGTCACTCAAAGTCGTCAACTAGTCAACCCCAAGGGTCTTTCTAATCCTAATGGTCCTGATTATTGGGTCATTCCAGCTAATTTGAAATACTATGATATTGATGCAGAATTTGCAGCCAATGATGTGATTTTATGGACTCAAAAAGCTGGTATTGCCGTGGGAGACTACGTGCTGATTTATATGACAGCCCCAGTCAAATCCATTCGCTATACCTGCCAAGTTCTAGAAACCAATATATCTAACCAAGGCTATCGTAAAAATTCTAACATTGACAAACTCATGCGTCTCCGAAAATGCCAACAGTACGAGGATGATCTCTTGTCTTTTGATCTTATGAAAGAACATGGCGTAGCTGCAGTGAGAGGACCAAGACGATTAAGCTCTCAATTAATTGCATTTTTAAAGGAAAAAGAGTATCTTAAAGAAAATAACTAAGGGGACTAAAGGAGAATAAGAGATGGTTCAATTTGTAGCAGATCAAAGTTTTTGGGAACTTTTTCCAGATGCCAAACTAGGTGTCGTCTTATTAAAGGATGTTCAGAATCAAGGGGAGTCACCAGAAGATGTCAAACAGCTATTAGGAGACAGCCATGAGTTGGCAAAAGCTTATTTAACAGCAGACAATTTTAGTGATAATCAGGTAGTTCAAGTCTACCGCAAGGCCTATCAACAATTTAAAACCAAAAAAGGGGCTCGCTCTAGCATTGAAGCTCTTCTCAAGCGAGTATCAAATGGTCAAACGCTTCCGTCTATTAACCCACTAGTGGATATTTATAATGCGGTTAGTCTACGTTTTGGTTTACCTGTTGGAGCCGAAGACAGTGACAGTTTTGTTGGAGATTTACGTTTGACGGTAACAGATGGTGGTGACGACTTTTACTTGTTTGGGGATGCTGACAACAACCCAACCTTGCCGAATGAACTGTGTTATAAGGATGATATTGGAGCGGTTTGCCGTTGCCTTAACTGGCGAGATGGTGAACGCACCATGGTGACAGAACACACTAAAAATGCTTTTTTGATTATCGAAGCCCTTGATCAAGAAGGTCAGAATAGGTTACAACATGCTCTTGACTTCATTGAAGGCAGCGCTAAAATGTACCTTCATGCAATCACTTCTTTGCATATGTTGGATAAAGACAATCCACACGTGACACTTTTTACAGAAAACTAGATTAGTATGATGAGTTTTGTAAAATAGAAGGTTAACAAAAAAGCGAGTAAACGAATGTCCTGTCATTTAGGTTTTCGTTTACTCGCTTTTTGATGAGATCTTGCTGCTGCCCTAGTAAAAGGTGAGAACTAAGGTGATGACTAGATTGTATATCACATAAAGGTTTTCTGTGAAGTTTTATTTGTTACTAAAGAAGAAAGGTGGCGTGTAGTGACTGAGGGTTTCGTAACAAGCCTTAGCTTGCTCATTGTCCTCGCAAACGATCAAACAAGTATCATCCCCGCAAACCGTTGCTACAATTTCTGGAATTTGCATGGCATCTAAGATGGATCCAAAAGATTGAGCCAGTCCTGGTAGGGTTTTTAAAATGATTTGGTTTTGAACCACCTTTAACATGACCAAGGCATCTTCCATGTAAAAACGAAGCCGATGTTCCCAGCGGGTTTGTGAAATAGCTAGCGCTTCATAGTGTGTATCGTTACCAGAAGTCACTTTAACCAGATTTAATTCCTTCATGTCACGAGATAGGGTTGCCTGTGTAATGGTAATGCCATTTTTACGCAATCGCTCCTGCAATTCTTGCTGGGTATGTATGGTTGTTTCGGAGATGAGGGAACGTATCAGTTGATGACGTGTCTCTTTCTTATTCATTTTTATAATCTTCCTTTAACGTAATTGATAACAATCCGAGTATAGCAAAAAGAGAAGAAGGTGTAAAGTTTTTGATGAATCGCTTACAAAATATAGGTTTTTATGATAAAATAAAAGTGACGTTTAGAAAAGGAGGCTTATGTGATTCGAAGAGAAGATTACCAATACCTTAGAAAATTAAATGATTTTCGTCACTTTTCTATTGAACAATTTGACAAAATTGTGGGTCAAATGGAATTCCGAAAAGCTAAAAAAGATCATATCCTTTTTTTCGAAGGGGACAAGAGAGACAAGCTTTTTCTAGTGACCTCTGGTTATTTCAAGGTGGAGCAGTCCGATCAATCAGGAACTTTCATGTATACGGATTTCATCAGACACGGCACCATTTTTCCTTACGGTGGCCTCTTTACAGATGATTATTACCATTTTTCAGTAGTAGCCATGACAGATGTGACCTATTTTTACCTGCCTACCGAACTTTTTGAAGACTACTCCATCCAAAACCGTCAACAAATGAAACACTTGTATAGTAAGATGTCTAAGCTGCTCGAGTTACATGAGTTGAAGGTCCGAAATTTGATTACATCAAGTGCCAGTTCTCGTGTGATTCAGTCTTTGGCAATTTTATTAGTGGAAATGGGGAAAGACAGTGATACTTTACCTTTTCAGTTGACTACGACTGACATTGCCCAGATGAGTGGGACTACAAGAGAAACTGTCAGCTATGTGTTGAGAGACTTGAAAAAAGACAAGTTGATCACCATTAAAGGGAAGTACTTGACCTATTTAGACAAAGATTACTTCTTACAGTATACAAAATGATAACACAATCAGAAAACACTTATTTAAAAGTTTTTTCTGATTTTTTTTAATTTATAACTATAAATTTTTACAATAAAATGTAAAAAACATACAAGTAAACGAATACAAATTTATAAAGATAGATTTTCCACCAAAAAAGTGTAAGCGATTACACAAAGTAAACGTGAGAAATATCCTATTTTTATCCCAGGTATAGAGTACACTAGGAATGTAAGCAAGAGTTAAGAATCTTGACGGTGAATTCACAAAAAACCATTTAGAAAGAGGTAATTCTTATGACTGCTCAAACACCAATTCATGTCTATTCTGAAATTGGAAAATTAAAAAAAGTGTTGCTCCACAGACCTGGTAAGGAAATTGAAAATCTTATGCCAGACTACTTGGAACGCTTGTTATTTGATGACATTCCATTCTTAGAGGATGCCCAAAAAGAACACGATGCTTTTGCCCAAGCTTTACGTGACGAAGGTGTGGAAGTACTGTATCTTGAAACCTTAGCTGCAGAATCTCTTGTCACTCCAGAAATTCGCGAAGCTTTCATTGATGAGTTCCTAAGCGAAGCTAACATTCGTGGAAGAGCTACTAAAAAAGCTATTCGTGAATTGTTGATGGCTATCGAAGACAATCAAGAATTGATTGAAAAAACCATGGCAGGAGTTCAAAAATCTGAACTTCCAGAGATCCCAGCATCTGAAAAAGGCTTGACTGACTTGGTTGAATCCAATTACCCATTTGCGATCGACCCAATGCCAAACCTTTATTTCACACGGGACCCATTCGCAACTATCGGTACGGGTGTTTCTCTCAACCACATGTTCTCAGAAACGCGTAACCGTGAAACCCTTTATGGTAAATACATTTTCACTCATCACCCAATCTATGGTGGTGGCAAAGTGCCTATGGTTTATGACCGTAATGAAACCACTCGTATTGAAGGTGGGGACGAACTTGTTCTTTCAAAAGATGTGCTTGCGGTTGGTATTTCTCAACGTACAGATGCTGCTTCTATTGAAAAATTGTTGGTTAACATCTTTAAACAAAATCTTGGTTTCAAGAAAGTATTGGCCTTTGAATTTGCAAATAACCGTAAATTCATGCACTTAGACACTGTCTTTACCATGGTCGACTATGACAAATTTACCATTCACCCAGAAATTGAAGGCGACCTTCGTGTTTACTCTGTCACTTACGACAATGAAGAACTTCATATCGTTGAAGAAAAAGGTGATTTAGCAGAACTTCTTGCTTCTAACCTTGGTGTTGAAAAAGTTGACCTTATCCGTTGTGGTGGTGACAACTTAGTAGCAGCAGGTCGTGAACAATGGAACGATGGTTCTAACACCCTTACTATCGCACCAGGTGTGGTTGTGGTTTATAACCGTAACACCATTACTAATGCCATTCTTGAATCTAAAGGCTTGAAGTTGATTAAGATTCACGGAAGTGAATTGGTTCGCGGTCGTGGTGGACCTCGTTGTATGTCAATGCCATTTGAACGTGAAGATATTTAGTAAGTTATGGTAAAGGTGATTGTAGGTCAGGAGCCTTTTCAAAGGGCAGCTAGTCTGTATCTTCGCTTCTGTGTCTTTGTCCTTGAACGAAACATTGCCATGGTAGATGAATTTGATGCCAATGATGAAAAAGGGACGGTTTATGCAGTTGTTTATGATGATGACCAGCCCGTTTCAACAGGACGATTTTTAGCTGAAACGAAAACAGAAGCACGATTAACACGAATTGCAACCTTAGCAGACTATCGTGGGCAGGGTTATGGAGCTAAAGTCATGAAGCGCTCGAAACTTATGCCCGACAGGAAGGCTTTCGCCAACTAACCATTCACAGCGAATTGACAGCACAAACCTTTTATGAAAGCCTAGGTTATCAGGCCTATGGTCCCAAGTATTTAGAAGATGGTGAGTATTGTCAATCCCTTGTTAAAACCATTGCTTAATGGGAGAAGAATATGGACATAGCAATGCTAGTTGCGATTGTTGGTGGTCTATTAGGCTGCTATCTCTATCTCACAAAAAATAATGAACCCAAAGATTAAGTTAATACTCGAAGGAGACAATAGATGACACAAGTATTTCAAGGACGTAGCTTCCTAGCAGAAAAAGATTTTACACGCGCTGAATTAGAATACCTCATTGATTTTTCAGCTCATTTGAAAGATTTGAAAAAACGTGGTGTGCCTCATCACTACTTAGAAGGTAAAAACATTGCCCTCTTGTTTGAAAAAACATCAACTCGTACGCGTGCAGCTTTTACAACAGCAGCCATTGACCTAGGTGCTCACCCAGAATACCTTGGTGCCAATGACATCCAACTTGGTAAAAAAGAATCAACTGAAGACACTGCCAAAGTATTGGGTCGTATGTTTGATGGGATTGAATTCCGTGGCTTTAGCCAACGTATGGTTGAAGAATTGGCAGAATTCTCAGGTGTGCCAGTTTGGAATGGTTTGACTGATGAATGGCATCCAACCCAAATGCTTGCTGACTATTTAACAGTGAAAGAAAATTTTGGCAAACTTGAGGGCCTTACCCTTGTTTACTGTGGTGATGGACGTAATAACGTTGCCAATTCCCTTCTTGTGACTGGTGCTATCCTTGGGGTTAATGTTCATATCTTCTCACCAAAAGAACTCTTCCCAGAAGAAGAGATTGTGACATTAGCTGAAGGCTATGCTAAAGAAAGCGGTGCTCGTATTCTCATCACAGAAGATGCTGACGAAGCTGTTAAAGGCGCAGATGTGCTTTACACAGACGTTTGGGTATCAATGGGTGAAGAAGACAAATTCAAAGAACGTGTTGAATTGCTTCAACCATATCAAGTCAACATGGACCTTGTTAAAAAAGCAGGAAATGATAAACTTATCTTCTTGCACTGCTTGCCAGCTTTCCATGACACCAACACCGTTTATGGTAAAGATGTTGCTGAAAAATTCGGCGTGAAAGAAATGGAAGTCACTGATGAAGTCTTCCGCAGTAAATACGCTCGTCATTTTGACCAAGCTGAAAACCGTATGCACACTATCAAAGCGGTCATGGCAGCAACTCTTGGCAACCTCTTTATTCCAAAAGTGTAATAAGGTTTGGTACTCCTTAACTCATTTCACATATCAATGTGACCCCTTTAATTTAACAATTTAACTACTTAAAAAACGTACTTTAACTACATGACAAGTCGTTCTGGTTCTCGTGTCCTTGACCGGAACTGGGACGGCTTATTTTTATGAAAAGGTAAGAGGTAATCATTATGACAGAAGAAAAAAAACGGGGCTTTAGAATCCCTTCTTCTTACACCGTTCTTTTTATCATTATTGCCATTATGGCAGTATTAACCTGGTTTATTCCAGCTGGTGCCTATGAAACTGCCAAAGACGGTGGCGTTATTTCAGGCACTTACAAAACTGTGGCATCCAATCCTCAAGGTTTCTTTGACATCTTGATGGCGCCTGTCCGAGGCATGTTGGGTGTTGAAGGTACTGATGGAGCTATTCAAGTGTCTTTCTTTATCCTAATGGTTGGTGGCTTTTTAGGAGTTGTCAATAAAACAGGTGCCCTTGATACAGGAATCGCATCTGTTGTTCGTAAAAACAAAGGCAGAGAAAAAATGCTGATTGCTATTTTGATTCCTTTGTTCGCATTAGGTGGCTCTACTTATGGTATGGGTGAAGAAACCATGGCTTTCTACCCACTTTTGATTCCAGTAATGATTGCCGTTGGTTTTGACAGTATTGTTGCTGTGGCTATTATTCTGATTGGTTCTCAAATTGGGTGTTTGGCTTCAACAATTAACCCATTCGCCACAGGTGTAGCAGCAGATGCTGCTGGTGTTAGTATTGCAGACGGGATGATTTGGCGGATTATTCAATGGTTTATCCTTGTCGGCATGTCCATTTGGTTCGTTTACAATTATGCTAGTAAGATTGAAAAAGATCCAAGCAAATCGTTGGTTGCAGACAAGGCAGAAGAGCATAAGGAATTTTTCCAATTGCAAAATTCTGGTGAAGAACTAAGCAAACGCCAACGTCATGTTCTTGCTATTTTTACCTTGACTTTTGTCATTATGATTCTTAGTTTGATTCCGTGGGAAGATTTTGGTATCAAGCTATTTACTAATATTAATACTTGGTTAACCACTATGCCTATTTTAGGTGGCGCTATTGGGAAAACCATGGGAGCATTTGGTACATGGTACTTCCCAGAAATTACTATGCTCTTTATCATGATGGGGGTATTGGTTGCTATCGTTTATCGTATGAGTGAAGATGATTTCCTTAGTTCCTTCTTGACTGGTGCAGGTGAATTCTTGGGCGTAGCCATAATCTGTGCAATTGCGCGTGGTATTCAAGTTATCATGAACGGCGGTATGATTACAGCCACTATTCTTCACTGGGGTGAAACTGGACTTTCAGGATTGTCTTCTCAAGTCTTTATCATTCTTGCCTATATTTTCTATCTCCCAATGTCCTTCTTGATTCCATCAACATCAGGACTTGCTGGGGCAACAATGGGTATTATGGCACCGCTTGGACAATTCTCAAATGTTCCTGCCCATCTTGTTATTACAGCCTTCCAGTCAGCTTCTGGTATTTTGAACATGATTTCTCCAACTTCAGCAATCGTTATGGGAGCTCTTGCGCTTGGTCGAGTTGACCTTGGTACTTGGTGGAAATTCATTGGTAAATTTATTGTAATGGTAATGCTTGTGAGCGTGCTATTACTTGTAGTTGCAACATTCTTTTAACAGATAGGAGGTTCCTATGGAATCCTATATCAACCCCCAACATCAAGAGGCCTGTGTGGCTGCCATTAAACAGATTGTTTCCTACCCTTCTGTTCTTAATGAAGGGGAAAATGGCACACCTTTTGGACAGGCCATTCAAGACGTTCTTGAAGCCACTTTAAACTTATGTCAAGGCCTTGGCTTCCATACTTATATAGATCCTAAGGGTTATTATGGTTATGCTGAGTTAGGTAATCAAAAAGAGGTCTTGGCTATTCTGTGCCATTTAGATGTTGTCCCAGAAGGGGACCGTCAGTTATGGCAGACAGATCCATTTGACTGTGTCGAAGCCGATGGTTGTTTGTTTGGGCGCGGTACTCAAGACGACAAAGGGCCTAGCATGATGGCGCTTTTTGCCACCAAAGCCTTGATAGATGCAGGTGTAACCTTTAATAAACGCATTCGCTTTATTTTCGGGACAGACGAAGAAACCTTGTGGCGGTGCATGAATCGCTACAATGAGCTAGAAGAAAAAGCGACCTTTGGGTTTGCTCCTGACTCAAGTTTTCCATTAACTTATGCCGAAAAAGGCCTACTTCAGGCAAAACTAGTGGGGAAAGGTTCTGATAAACTGTCACTTGAAATCGGACAAGCCTACAATGTTGTTCCTGCAAGAGCCTCTTATCAAGGTGATAAGCTGGAGACATTGCAAAAAGAACTAGATAAGCTTGGCTTTGAGTATGTCGTCAAAGAGGACAGTTTAACGGTTTATGGTCTCGCTCAGCATGCTAAAGATGCTCCGGATGGGATCAATGCCCTCATCAGACTTGCCAAAGCCTTAGTGGTCCTTGAACCCAATGAAACCCTTGATTTCCTTGCCAATGTCGTTGATGAAGATGGCAGAGCAATCAACATTTTTGGACCAGTCGAAGATGAACCTTCAGGCAAATTGAGTTTTAACGCCGCAGGGCTTACCTTAACCAAAGATAAGGCAGAAATTCGCCTAGACATTCGGATTCCAGTTCTGGCGGATAAGGAAAAATTGGTCCAACAATTAAGCCAAAAAGCGCAAGAATATGGTCTAACCTACCAAGAATTTGATTATTTGGCACCTTTATATGTGCCATTAGAGAGTGAATTGGTAACGACCCTATTAACAGTCTATCGGGAAAAAACCGGTGATCAAAGCCCTGCCCAATCATCAGGAGGGGCAACCTTTGCCAGAACAATGGACAATTGTGTTGCCTTTGGTGCCCTTTTCCCTGATGCTGTTCAAACGGAACACCAAGAAAATGAACACATCGTTTTAGCGGATGCTTACCGCGCTATGGATATTTATGCGGAAGCTATTTACCGACTAACGCGATAACAATACATGAGGAGTAATTATGACGAAACAAAAAATCGTGGTCGCACTTGGAGGAAATGCTATTCTTTCAACAGATGCGTCAGCAAAAGCACAACAAGAAGCCTTGATTTCCACATCAAAATCATTGGTTAAATTAATTAAAGAAGGTCATGAAGTTATCGTGACCCACGGCAATGGCCCACAAGTTGGTAACCTCTTGTTACAACAAGCGGCAGCAGATTCTGAAAAGAATCCAGCCATGCCTTTGGACACTTGTGTTGCCATGACAGAAGGTAGCATCGGTTTTTGGTTAGTCAATGCCCTTGATAATGAATTGCAAGCCCAAGGCATTCAAAAAGAAGTAGCAGCTGTTGTCACTCAAGTGATCGTGGATGCCAAAGACCCAGCTTTTGAAAACCCAACAAAACCAATTGGCCCATTCCTTACCGAAGAAGATGCCAAAAAACAAATGGCAGAGTCTGGTGCAAGTTTCAAAGAAGATGCTGGTCGTGGCTGGCGTAAGGTTGTACCATCACCAAAACCAGTTGGCATTAAAGAAGCCAACGTCATCAGAAGTCTGGTTGATTCTGGCGTCGTTGTGGTTAGTGCTGGTGGTGGCGGTGTGCCTGTTGTGGAAGATGCAACTAGCAAGACCCTTACGGGTGTGGAAGCCGTTATTGACAAGGACTTTGCTAGCCAAACCCTTTCAGAATTGGTGGATGCAGACCTCTTTATCGTTTTGACAGGGGTTGACAATGTTTATGTTAACTTCAACAAACCTGATCAAACAAAATTGGAAGAAGTAACGGTCTCTCAAATGAAAGAGTACATCACACAAGACCAATTTGCACCAGGTAGTATGTTACCAAAAGTGGAAGCTGCCATTGCTTTTGTGGAAAACAAACCAAATGCCAAAGCCATTATCACATCACTCGAAAACATTGACAATGTGTTGTCAGCAAATGCTGGTACACAAATTATCGCAGGCTAAACAAGAGGACTTTCGTCAAGTCACTGACTAGTCAGACAATCCATTCGGGAACGACGAATCATTTGTTCTTGATGATATCATTGATTTGACTCTTCTAACGCTTTCAATCCTCATGATAGCTCTCACGATAGGACTCATTATATTTAACAAGAAAGGCTAAATTTCAATGAAATTGGTCTTTTCTTTTACTTTTAATAAGTGTATAATAGTCATACTATTTTTTATTTTTCAACAATAAATTAAATAAGAGTAGGCTAGGTTCAGCTTTTACTAATGTTGCTGATTCTAATAGACCCAAGAGGTCACCAAAAAAGAAGGAGGAGCTATGAAGAAAAGTTTTATTCATCAACAAGAGGAGATTTCATTTGTTAAAAATACGTTCACACAGTATTTGATTGCTAAACTTGATGTTGTTGAAGTGCAAGGACCCATTTTAAGTCGGGTCGGGGATGGTATGCAAGATAATTTGTCCGGTATTGAAAATCCAGTATCTGTCAATGTCTTGAATATTCCTAATGCAACCTTTGAAGTTGTGCATTCACTAGCAAAATGGAAACGTCACACCTTAGCCCGTTTTGGCTTTAATGAAGGTGAAGGTCTTGTTGTTAATATGAAGGCTCTCCGACCTGATGAGGATTCACTTGACCAAACCCACTCGGTGTATGTTGATCAATGGGATTGGGAAAAGGTCATTCCTGATGGCAAGCGCAACCTAGCCTATCTCAAAGAAACCGTTGAAACCATTTATAAGGTGATTCGTCTAACCGAATTAGCTGTTGAAGCCCGTTATGATATTGAAGCGGTTCTACCAAAGAAAATTACCTTCATTCACACCGAAGAATTGGTAGCTAAATACCCTAACTTGACACCCAAAGAACGCGAAAATGCGATTACCAAAGAATTTGGTGCGGTCTTCTTGATTGGTATTGGTGGCATCCTACCTGATGGCAAGCCGCATGATGGTCGTGCTCCTGACTATGACGACTGGACAACAGAATCTGAAAATGGCTATCATGGCCTCAATGGTGATATCTTGGTTTGGAATGACCAGCTTGGTTCAGCCTTTGAATTATCCTCAATGGGGATCCGTGTGGATGAGGAAGCCCTAAAACGTCAGGTAGAAATTACTGGTGACCAAGACCGATTAGCTTTTGATTGGCATAAATCCTTGTTAAATGGGCTCTTCCCGCTCTCCATCGGTGGAGGTATTGGTCAATCACGTATGGCCATGTTTTTATTACGTAAAAAACACATTGGAGAAGTCCAAACTTCCGTATGGCCTCAAGAGGTTCGTGATAGCTACGATAATATCTTGTAAGCTAATCGCAGAATTCTGTGGGTAAAACAGACAGGCGACTCGGATTACTTTTAATCTTAGTGACGATTATTTTTGAACTCAGTAAAGGCTTTGGACCCTTGTCCTAGCCTTTTTTTAAGGTTAGTTACTAAGAATTTTGAAAAAAGAAATTATTTTTAAGGTTAGTTACTAAGAATTTTGAAAAAAGAAATTATTTTTAAGGTTTGACCTTAGAAATTTGCTATAATGAATGGTATGAGAATTGTATCTGGTGAATTTGGCGGGCGTCCCTTGAAGACGCTCGATGGTAAAACAACTCGTCCTACATCTGATAAAGTTAGAGGGGCGATTTTTAGCATGATTGGACCCTATTTTGATGGGGGTCGGGTTCTAGACTTATTTTCAGGGTCTGGTGGTTTGTCTATTGAAGCGGTTTCTCGCGGCATGTCATCTGCTGTTTTGGTAGAACGTGATCGTAAGGCGCAGGCTATTATCCAAGAAAACATCAAGATGACCAAAGCAGAACAACAGTTTACTCTCCTGAAAATGGAGGCTGAACGTGCTATTCATCAGTTGAGTGGCCAATTCGATTTGGTATTTTTGGATCCTCCTTATGCTAAGGAAACTATTGTCGCTAACATTGAAGCTCTGGCTGCCAATGAGTTATTGAGTGACGACGTTATGGTGGTGTGCGAAACGGATAAAAACGTGGTTTTACCAGAGGAAATTACAAACTTAGGGATTTGGAAAGAGAAAACCTATGGTATTAGTAAGGTAACAGTATATGTCAAGTAAAATAGGACTTTATACAGGATCGTTTGATCCTGTCACCAATGGGCATCTGGATATTATTAAGCGAGCCAGCCAATTATGTGACCATCTCTATGTCGGGATTTTTTATAATCCTATAAAGGAAGGGCTATTTACCCCTCAAACGCGTCAACTGATGCTTAAACAGGCTTTAGCAGAAATGACCAATGTGAGTGTCGTGATGGCAGAAAATCGCTTAGCTGTTGATGTAGCCAAAGAGTTGCAGGTCACTCACTTGGTTAGAGGACTACGAAACGGTGCTGATTTTGATTACGAAGCCAATTTGGAGTATTTCAATCACATGCTAGCTCCGACACTTGAGACCGTTTATTTCATTTCTAGAAATGAATGGCAACAACTTAGTTCGAGTCGAGTCAGAGAGCTGATTCATTTTCAGTCCTCTTTGGAAGGACTAGTGCCTCAATCAGTTATGACTCAAGTGGAGAAAATGAATGAAAACAATTAAAAAAATTAAATGGTGGCTGATTAGCCTAATTGCCCTCGTGGCTCTGCTTATCGTCCTCTTTTTCCCTCTTCCTTACTATGTTGAAATGCCTGGCGGAGCCTATGACATTCGATCTGTGGTCAAGGTTAATGGCAAAGAAGATAAAGATAAAGGCTCCTATCAGTTTGTGGCAGTCAGTCTCAGTCGAGCCAGTTTAGCTCAATTGCTCTATGCTTGGCTAACCCCTTTTACTGAAATCAGTTCAGTTGAGGATACCACAGGCGGTTATAGCGATGCAGACTATATCCGCATTAATCAATTCTACATGGAAACCTCACAAAATGCTGCGGTCTATCAGGCATTGACCTTGGCAGACAAACCAGTTACTTTGGACTACAAAGGGGTCTATGTGTTAGATGTTAGCAAGGATTCAACCTTTAAAGGTGCTTTAAACTTAGCAGATACGGTAACGGGAGTGAATCACAAACAATTTACGAGTTCAACAGAACTTGTGGACTATGTCTCTCATTTAAAACTTGGTGATAAGGTGACTGTGCAGTTTATTAGTAATAGCGAATCTAAGTCTGAAACAGGTCGTATCATCAAACTAAAAAATGGTAAAAATGGTATCGGCATTGCTTTAACAGACCATACTAAAGTCAATTCAGCAGACAAAATCGAGTTTAGTACCCAAGGTGTTGGGGGTCCTAGTGCAGGCTTAATGTTTACACTAGATATCTACGACCAAATTAATAAAGAAGACCTTCGTAAAGGAAGACATATCGCCGGGACAGGAACCATTGGTAAAAATGGTGAAGTTGGAGATATTGGCGGTGCGGGTCTTAAGGTCGTTGCTGCTGCAGATGCTGGTGCTGAGATTTTCTTTGTGCCGAATAATCCTGTGGAAAAAGCTGTTAAAAAAGCCAATCCAAAAGCTATTAGCAATTATGAAGAGGCCAAGCGAGCAGCCAAGCAGTTAAAAACAAAAATGAAAATTGTTCCTGTAACAACTGTTCAGGATGCCCTAGCCTACCTTCGTCAATAAACGAGGTTAGTCCTCTAGAAGACAACTAAATCGTGAAACAGCTGAGTCAGTTAGATGTGTTTTGACCTCATCTAGCTGGCTTTTTTATGTGCCTTAAAAACTTTAGCTGGTAGTAATAAGATAATCGACGCTCTAATAGCTTACAGGTTGAACTAGTGGTTCTAAAAAAGAATGATCTCTTTCTTTAAAATGCTAGAAAATAGTTGACAAGCAAAAAGAAAACGGTTACAATAACAAATGTGAGAACGGTTCCACAAATGAATAGAAAGGAGGACAACTAATGGCAACGATCAAACAAGTCGCTGAAGAAGCAGGTTTATCCAAATCAACAGTTTCCAGATATATTTCTCAAAAAGGCTATGTTTCTGATGAAGCTAGAGATAAGATTAAGGCTGCCATTGCCAAATTACATTATAGTCCCAACGTCTTGGCCCAGTCTTTAAAAACTAAAAAGAATCAGTTAGTTGGCCTCCTCCTTCCTGATATTTCTAACCCCTTCTTTCCGCGCCTAGCAAGAGGAGCTGAAGAATACCTGAAAGAAAAAGGTTATCGGGTCATGTTGGGTAATATTTCAGACAGTGAAGCCCTAGAGGAAGAATATGTTCATGTCCTTCTTCAAAGCAACGCGGCAGGTATTATTACGACTCATGACTTTACCAAGCGTTATCCAGACTTGCCTATTCCAGTTGTGGTGGTAGACCGTGTTGACCAAGAAACGCAGTATGGTGTCTTTTCAGATAATAAAGCAGGAGGGCTCTTAGCTGCTCAAACGGTTTGGCAAGCGGGAACAGAAGAAGTGCTTTTGATTAGAGGACCGCTAGACAATGCCGAAAACATTAATGAACGGTTTGAAGCAAGCCTCTCTTATCTACACGAAAAAGAGGTTACCCTTCGCATCTGCGATAGCCAGAGTTTTGATTTTGAAAGCATTCAGTTGGAAGCTAGTAAGAACCTCGACGTCTATCCAATCATTGATAGTATTATAGCCCCGTCAGATATTCACGCCATTGCTTACATTCACGAGCTGCATTCCCGTGGAAAGAAAATTCCTCAGGATGTGCAAGTGATGGGTTACGACGATATTTTGATGAGTCAATTTATTTACCCTTCCCTGTCAACCATTCATCAATCCTCTTATTTGATGGGGCATTATGCAGCTGAACTGGTTTATAACATTGCCAATCAGTTGCCAGTGGAAGCTAATCGCATAAAATTACCAGTTCACTATGTGGAACGTGAGACTATAAGGAGAAAAAATGAGTAAGATTGTTATTGTCGGCAGTATCTCCATGGACCTTGTGATGAAGACCAATCGGATTGCGCAAGAGGGAGAGACGGTTTTTGGAGATAGCTTTGCTATGGTTCCTGGTGGTAAAGGGGCTAACCAAGCTGTTGCAGTTGGTCGCTTAGCCTCCCAAAAAGATCAGATTAACATGCTGGGAGCTGTGGGTGAGGATTCCTTTGGCCCTCTTTTATTACAAAATTTAGCAGACAATAGTCTTAATGTGGATTTTGTGGGAACGGTACCATCTTCATCTGGTATTGCTCAAATCACTATTTTTAACCATGACAACCGAATTATTTACTGTCCCGGAGCGAATGGAGAGGTTGACACAACTCTTTGGGAAAAAGAATGGGATGTATTAGAGGCAGCTGATTTGGTTATTCTTCAAAATGAAATCCCGCACCAAGCTAATTTGGCCATAGCTCAGTTTTGTCATGATAAAGGCATCAAGGTGCTCTATAACCCTGCCCCTGCAAGAGAAACAGATAAAGAGATGCTAGGCTTGGTCACCTATTTCACACCAAACCAGCATGAAGTTCAAGAACTCTTCCCAGATAAAGAGTTAGACACTATTCTTGAGGCATATCCAAATCGTCTTATTGTTACTTTGGGAACTAAGGGGTCTACTTACTTTGATGGGCAAGTTATTCAATTGATTCCAGCCATTAAGACTGAAGCTATTGATACGACAGGTGCTGGAGATACCTTTAACGGAGCCTTTGGTTTTGCTGTTTCAAAAGGATTAGATATGCGTGAATCTTTAACATTTGCGACCTTGGCCTCACACTTATCTGTTCAACAATTTGGTGCCCAAGGTGGCATGCCAACATTATCAGAAATGAAGGAGCACGACGCTTATGAAAAAGCATGGGATTTTGAATAGTCATTTGGCTAAACTGGCAGATGATTTAGGACACACAGACCGTGTCTGTATCGGTGATTTAGGACTTCCTGTTCCAGACGGTGTTGCTAAAATTGATTTGGCACTCAAACCAGGACAACCTAATTTCCAAGACGTCTTAGCAGTTTACTTAGAGCATGTGTTAGTCGAAAAAGTTATCTTAGCAGAAGAAATTAAAAGCCAAAATCCAAAACAATTAGAGGATTTATTAGCTAGATTGGATAGCTCAGTTATTGTGGAGTACGTTAGCCACGAGGAATTAAAAGCGTTGACCAAGTCAACTAAAGCTGTTGTGAGAACAGGTGAAAATACTCCTTATTCCAATGTCATCTTGCAGTCAGGGGTGACAATTTAGAAAGGGGACACTAGCATGAAAATTGACATGAGAGGGATTTCCAAGTCTTTTGGAACCAACAAGGTACTGGAAGGCATTGATTTAGTGGTGACTTCAGGAGAAGTTCATGCCTTGATGGGAGAAAATGGTGCAGGTAAGTCTACCTTGATGAATATTTTGACAGGACTTTTTCCAGCAAGTTCTGGAACCATTTTGATTGATGGAAAAGAAATGGTCTTTGCGAATCCACAAGAAGCAGAAGCATTTGGCATTAGTTTTATTCATCAGGAAATGAATACATGGCCCGAGATGACGGTACTTGAAAACCTCTTTTTAGGTCGAGAAATCAAAAAAGCTTTTGGACTTCTAGATGATAAGGCCATGAAGGAGAAGGCTAGGTATGCATTCAAAAGATTAGGAGTGTCTATTCCTTTGGATAAGCGTATTGGAGATCTCTCAGTTGGTCAGCAACAGATGATTGAAATTGCTAAAAGCCTCCTGTCTGAAGTGTCACTATTAATTATGGATGAACCGACAGCCGCTCTTACTGATCGCGAAACTGAAAATCTCTTCAAAATTATTGGCAGTTTAAAAGAAGAAGGTGTTGGTATTGTCTATATTTCCCATCGTATGGAAGAAATCTTCAAAATTACTGATGTGGTAACGGTCATGCGAGACGGGATTGTCGTTGACACGAAGCCAACTCAAGAGACGACTCCAGATGAACTGGTCAAAAAAATGGTTGGACGTGATATCGAAGATTATTATCCAGAAAAAACAGCTACTATTGGCTCAGTTGCCTTTGAAGTTAAGGAATTATCCGGACAAACTTTTCAAGGGGTTTCGTTCCAAGTAAAACAGGGCGAAATTCTTGGCTTTTCAGGGTTAATGGGTTCTGGTCGAACCGAAGTGATGCGAACCATTTTTGGTTTAGATCCTAAACAGTCAGGACAGGTTATGATTGATGGGAAAGAAGTCATGATTCATAATCCAGCTCAGGCGATTAAGTACGGCATCGGATTTTTGACGGAAGATCGAAAAGATGAGGGGTTGATTTTAGACTTTAGCATCAAAGATAACATGACCTTGCCAAGTACCAAAGATTTCAGTAAGCATGGTTTCTTCGACGACAAAACCACTACCACCTTTGTTGAGCAATTAATTAACCGCTTGCGTATAAAATCCGGGACGCCCACTTTACCGGTTGGAAATCTTTCTGGTGGGAACCAGCAAAAGGTTGTCCTTGCGAAATGGATTGGCATTGCTCCAAAAGTGTTGATTTTAGATGAACCCACTAGAGGGGTAGATGTTGGTGCCAAACGCGAAATTTACCAATTAATGAATGAATTGGCAGAGAGAGGTGTGCCTATTATTATGGTCTCTTCAGACCTTCCAGAAGTATTAGGCGTTAGTGATCGGATTATGGTCATGCACGAAGGACGTATTGCTGGCCAACTTTCTCGTGAAGAAGCTAGTCAGGAAAAAGTCATGCAGTTGGCAACAGGAGGAAATTAAGGTGAAACAAGTAATGAAATACATGTCAGAGTTAACCACTCTGGTCGCACTCGTTGGGTTAATGATTGTCATCACGCTGATTAATCCTAACTTTTTAACCACAAACAACTTATTAAACTTACTTTTACAGGTAACCGCTAATGGTTTTATTGCCTTTGGGATGACTTTTGTCATTTTAACTGGTGGGATTGATTTATCGGTAGGTTCGATTTTAGCTCTCTCAAGTGCTCTCTCAGCTGGATTTATAGCTTCAGGTGTACCTGTTCCCTTAGCTATTTTATTAGCTGTTATCATGGGGGGCTTGTTTGGTATGTTAAATGGTCTCTTTATTTCTTATGGGAAATTAGCGCCATTTATCGTCACCTTGGCTACCATGACTATTTTCCGAGGAGCAACGCTTGTGTATACTAATGGGAATCCCATTACTAAAGGATTGTCTGACTCATTCCTCTTTCAGTTTTTAGGACAAGGGTATATTGTCGGTATTCCTTTCCCAGTTATCCTTATGTTTATAGTCTTTCTTATTTTGTATGTGCTCTTGCACAAAACTGCCTTTGGGAAATCTGTTTACGCGCTAGGAGGCAATGAAAAAGCAGCGTATATCTCAGGTGTTAAACTCAATAAAGTCAAACTTATTATTTATACCATTTCAGGAATGATGGCCGCTATTTCTGGATTAATTATTACTTCTCGTTTGAGTTCTGCTCAGCCAACGGCTGGTAGCAGTTATGAAATGGATGCTATTGCAGCCGTTGTTCTTGGAGGAACTTCTTTATCAGGAGGTAAAGGGCGTATCCTAGGAACATTGATTGGTGCCTTGATTATTGGGGTCCTTAATAACGGGTTAAACATTATTGGTGTATCAGCCTTTTGGCAACAAGTGGTAAAAGGGATTGTTATCTTGATTGCCGTGTTACTAGATCGCTTTAAAGTTGCAAAATAAGGGAAATGTTTCAGTTATTGTTGGCATGCTAACGCATGTACGGTCTTAGTGTTAAATAATTTTTAAAAAGGAGACATCATGAAATTTACGAAAAAACTTGGCTTTCTAGCCTTACTTATGTCAATGCTTCTTGTCCTAGGGGCTTGTGGAAAAACTGGTCTAGGAAATTCTTCTGGAACAAGCAAAGAGGTGACAAAAAAAGCTGCAAAAGACTTGAAATTAGGGGTATCTATTTCCACTACGAATAACCCTTACTTCGTCGCTATGAAAGATGGTTTAGACAAGTATGCTGATAAAAAAGAAGTGAGCTTAAAAGTCGCTGATGCTCAAGATGACGCAGCACGTCAAGCGGATGATGTGCAAAACTTTATTAGCCAAAATGTGGATGCTATTTTGATAAATCCAGTGGACTCAGATGCCATCGTGCCAGCAATTAAAGCTGCTAACAATGCTAGTATCCCTGTTATTCTTATTGACCGTGGTAGCAATGGTGGTGACGTTTTAACAACAGTTGCTTCTGATAATGTTGAAGCGGGTAAAATGGCTGCTGACTACATTGTGAAAGAGCTTGGTGAAAAAGCAAAAGCCTTTGAATTGTCAGGCGTTCCAGGAGCTTCAGCGACTGTAGACCGTGGTAATGGTTTTAACAAAGTTGCGAAAGAAAAATTAGAAGTTTTATCAAGTCAGTCAGCTAACTTTGACCGTGCTAAGGCCTTAAACACAGCACAAAACATGATTCAAGGAAACAAAGACGTTCAAGTCATTTTTGCCCAAAACGATGAAATGGCACTCGGAGCTGCTCAAGCTGTTAAATCAGCAGGCCTTCAAAATGTTTTAATCATTGGTATTGATGGTCAACCAGATGCTCACCAAGCTATTGAAAAAGGTGATATTACAGCAACAATCGCTCAACAACCTGCTAAAATGGGTGAAATTGCTATCCAAGCGGCTATTGACCACTACAATGGAAAAAAAGTGGATAAAGAGACCGTCTCACCAATTTACCTTGTTACCAAAGAAAATGTTGACAAATACAATTGGTAAATTAACTATAACTGCTCTTAAGCCTAGGCTTAAGGGCTTTTTTTAAAAAGTCATCATTAGCATCGAAACTTCAAAAGTGCTATAGTGGTTTCAAACAGACCGCTAATCATTTCGCTCAAGCTAGAGATCCTTAAGGAGAAAGTTATGATAATATTAGTCATTACAGGAGTGACTGGACATTTAGGACAGGCTGTCGCACAGGCTTTAGCTAAAGAAGGAGTATCTTTTCGCCAATTGGCAAGAAGACCACATAAGGTTGCTCCATTGCCTAATACCACCATTCACCAAGCCAACTATGATTGTAGCTTAGAAACACAGAAAGCTTTACGAGGAGTAGATGTCTTGATGATGGTATCATCCCATGAGAGCCTTAATCGTTTGGAAGAGCATAAAGCTTTTATTGGTGCAGCCAAAATGTCAGGAGTTAGACACATCATTTACACCTCATTTTATCAAGCCAGCCCCAATTCGACCTTTACCTTAGCTAGAGAGCATGCCGCAACCGAGGCTTACATCAAAGAAAATGGGTTAACGTATACTTTTTTAAGAGATAATTTTACCTAGATTTTTGGGGTGACTTGGGCTTAAAAAATGGTGAATTAAGAGGGCCAGCTGCAGAGGGGAAAGTGTTAGCTGTCGTACGGTCTGATGTGGCAGAAGTAATAGCGACAATCAGTCAAAACCCTCAAAATTGGGAGAACAAAACCTTGGATCTGACTGCTCCTGAGAACCTAAGTTTGTCAGTTATTGCTCAGAAACTTAGTCACTGGTCTCAAAAAAGCATTCCTTATAGTTCAGAAACCATTCCAGAAGTTTATGACTCTCATCAATCTTGGCCAGCTCAAGACTGGGAATACGATGCCTGGGTGAGTACCTATACAGCTATCACTGCAGGTGAACAATCGGGTATTTCCCCAGCTATCGAAACCGTTTTAGGACGACCAGCTAAATCCTTAGACCAGTTCTTAACAGAGAATCATTCTTAAACATCTTAAGTGAGAGATTTAACTTAGACCGATGGTGATTGGTAGCCGTTCTTGCTATGATGACTCACGCCAAACGCATGAAGAAACTTTTGTTTTCAGAAAACTAGATTCATAATGACAAAATCAATCAAAGTAGTACACTATAGATGAGGTTACTACGATGATTGATTTTATTATTTCTATTGATGATTGCGCAGTTGAATTGGATAGTCGTCAATCTTGGAAAATTCGCTACCCCTTATTAACCATTCTATTTCTTGTCTTCGTTTGTCAGTTAGCCGGCATTGAAACCTGGAAGGAGATGGAAGATTTTATTGAAATGAATGAACCATTGTTTGCGACCTACGTTGATTTGAGTGAAGGTTGTCCGTCTCATGATACCTTAGAGCGTGTGATTAGTCTTGTTAATTCAGACCGTTTAAAAGAGCTTAAAGTTCAATTTGAGCAATCATTGACAAGCTTAGATGCCGTTCATCAACTGATTTCAGTGGACGGTAAAACGATTCGAGGCAATCGAGGTAAAAATCAGAAGCCTGTTCATATTGTAACGGCTTATGATGGGGGTCATCATCTTAGTTTGGGACAGGTAGCGGTTGAGGAGAAAAGTAATGAAATTGTTGCCATTCCTCAGTTATTGCGGACGATTGATATCCGTAAAAGCATTGTAACGATAGACGCAATGGGCACGCAGACGGCTATCGTTGATACGATCATTAAAGGTAAAGCAGACTATTGCTTAGCCGTCAAAGGAAATCAAGAAACACTTTATGATGATATTGCTCTTTATTTTAGTGATGTCAACTTATTGGAAGAACTCCAAGAAAATGGACAGTATTATCAGACTGTTGAAAAATCTAGGGGACAGATTGAAGTTAGAGAATACTGGGTGTCTTCCGATATCAAATGGTTGTGTCAAAACCATCCCAAATGGCATAAGTTACGTGGTATTGGGATGACTCGTCACACGATTGATAAGGATGATCAGCTGAGTCAAGAGAAACGTTATTTTATCTTTAGCTTTAAGCCGGATGTCCTCACATTTGCCAATTGTGTACGAGGTCATTGGCAGATAGAGAGTATGCACTGGTTATTGGACGTTGTTTATCATGAAGATCATCATCAGACATTGGATAAAAGAGCCGCATTTAACCTAAATCTTATCCGAAAAATGTGCTTATATTTTCTCAAAGTGATGGTATTTCCTAAAAAAGACCTCAGTTATCGTCGCAAACAACGGTATATTTCTGTCCATTTGGAAGATTATTTAGTCCAATTATTTGAAGAAAGAGGCTAAGCAGATGATTGATTTAAAAAGGAATCTTTTCAAAATTGATGTCCGGGCACAAAAGGATGAAGAGAAAGTTTTCATGCGTACGGCGTGTATGATGACTTGTTTCCTACTTACAAAAGCTTAAAAATAGTGTATAATAGATGAGTTACGGGTAACGTTGAAACTCGGTTTTGTCAGTCACTCTAATTCTAAGGAAATAAACTATTCCTACATGATTGACAAGAGTAGCAGGAGTTACCACGATTGAAATAACCTAACCATTGATATTTAAGGATTCTTATGAAAGGAGTCACATGAAAAAAGACATTTCACCAGAAATGTATAACTACAATAAATTTCCTGGGCCAGAATTTAGTCACTTTGACCAGCAGGTCAAGGCAGAAGGTATAGCGTTCCTCTTGCTTGAAAATGTTAAAAATGCCTTTGATACGACCAGTTTTGGTCAACGTTATACAGAGATTTTACTCAAGTACGACTATATTGTTGGCGATTGGGGAAATGAGCAACTACGTCTCAAAGGGTTTTACAAGGACAGTAATGACGTTAAAAAAACAAACCGCATTTCACGCTTAGAAGACTATATTAAAGAGTTTTGCAGTTTTGGCTGTGCCTATTTTGTTTTGGAAAATCCTAATCCCAAAGAAATCACTTTCGAAGAGGAGCGTCAGCCAAGGCGGAAAAAGTCCTCTAAGTCAAAACCAAATCGACGGAAATCAGGTCAAACAAATCCACAGGTAGCACCTCAAAAAAACAAACAGAAGCGTTCTCCAAAGGAAAAACCAGTTGACAAACAAACCTTTACTAGTAAAAAGCGTAAAGAAAACAGTAAGAGCAGGTCGAAACGTAATCAGACCAAGCAGCTTAATGCTAAGTTTGATCACTTTATTATCAGAAAGAAGGATCAGTAATCCATGAAACCATCCATTTACAGCTTGACCCGGGAAGACTTAATTGCTTGGGCTATTGACCACGGACAAAAGAAATTTAGAGCTACCCAAATTTGGGATTGGGTCTATAAAAAACGTGTTCAGTCTTTTGATGACATGACTAATATTTCCAAAGATTTTATTGCTATTTTAAAGGAAAATTTTTGTGTCAATCCTCTGAAGCAACGTATTGTTCAAGAGTCAGCTGACGGAACTGTTAAGTATTTGTTTGAGTTACCAGATGGTATGCTCATTGAAACAGTTTTGATGCGCCAGCATTATGGGCATTCTGTTTGTGTTACCACACAAGTTGGTTGTAATATTGGCTGTACCTTCTGTGCTAGTGGTTTAATCAAAAAACAGCGTGATTTAAACAGTGGTGAAATCACAGCTCAGATTATGCTAGTTCAAAAATACTTTGATGAGCGTGGTCAAGACGAACGTGTCAGTCATGTGGTTGTTATGGGAATTGGTGAGCCATTTGACAATTACCAAAATGTGATGAGTTTCTTACGGACGATTAATGATGACAATGGTCTGGCTATTGGTGCTCGCCATATTACGGTATCAACTTCCGGTTTGGCGCATAAGATTCGTGAGTTTGCCAACGAAGGAGTGCAGGTTAATTTGGCGGTATCACTTCATGCCCCTAATAATGACTTGCGTTCAAGCATCATGAGAATCAACCGATCTTTCCCACTCGAAAAACTTTTTGCAGCCATTGAGTATTATATTGAAACAACTAACCGTCGTGTAACCTTTGAATACATCATGTTAAATGAGGTCAATGATGGTGTTGAGCAGGCCCAGGAGTTGGCAGACCTGACTAAAAATATTCGCAAATTGTCTTACGTTAACTTGATTCCCTACAATCCTGTTTCAGAACACGACCAATACAGCAGAAGTCCTAAAGAACGCGTTTCAGCATTTTACGATGTGTTGAAGAAAAACGGTGTCAACTGTGTCGTGCGTCAAGAGCACGGTACCGATATTGATGCGGCCTGTGGACAATTACGTTCCAATACCATGAAAAAAGACCGTGAAAAAGCTGCAGCAACCAACGCATAAAAGGATGCTAAAGCAAGTCTTTAATCAGGAAGGATTAGTGAGGAGAAAATGGCGGTGGTTTTTCCTCCTTGTTCTAGCGACTTATGGTTTGGCCATTGTTTTGATGTGTTTTACCCCTCAACCCAACTTGTTTGAAGGCATACAAACACCACATGTCATAGCAGTTGGACGCCTTCGTTTCCTCTTGGTACCTTTGAATAGCCTATGGTCGCTACCTCAATTGTTAACCGCTTTGGAACTTGGCTGGGTTATTGGGCAAAATGTAATGAATGTTTTTTTACTCTATCCCTTGGTTTTTATGATCCATTGCCTATGGGAAAATTGGCAGAGCTCAAGCAAAAGTTTATGGCTAGGGTTTAGAATCAGTTTGATTATCGAATTGACCCAACTGTTGCTTGATGTTCTGATAGATGCTAATCGAGTATTTGAGTTGGATGACTTGTGGACAAATAGCTTGGGTGCTTTACTGGCCTTTTATAGTTATCGATGGCTGCATCATCGCCTGTCTAGGTCTTTGTAAGACGAATTTAAGCTAAAATTCTCTCTAATGGAGAGAATTTTTATTACTGATATAAGATTAGATTGAAAGATATATTAATGTGGAGGGAGAGTTAATGTCTATTTTGAAAAACTTATGGTGGTTTTTTAAGGAAGAAAAGAAACCCTATCTTATCGGGATTTTATCCTTAAGTTTGGTGGCTTTTTTGAATTTAATTCCCCCAAAAATCATGGGGATTGTGATTGATGGGATTACTAGCCAACGACTAACTAAAAGCGAGTTGCTTTGGTACCTTTTTTGGCTTATAATAGCTGCTTTAGCAATGTATGCCTTACGCTACGTCTGGCGAATCTATATTTTTGGGACGTCTTATCGATTAGGACGTGTCATGCGTTTTAAACTCTTTGAGCACTTTACCAAGATGTCTCCTTCTTTCTACCAACGTTATCGGACAGGGGATTTGATGGCCCACGCGACCAATGATATTAATTCCCTTACTCGTTTGGCAGGAGGTGGGGTTATGTCTGGGGTTGACGCCTCGATAACAGCGATTATGACCTTATTAACCATGCTCTTCACAATTTCTTGGCAAATGACAGTCATTGCAGTCTTGCCTTTGCCCTTGATGGCTTACGTAACTAGTCGTCTAGGACGCAAAACTCACAAGGCATTTGGAGAATCTCAGGCAGCTTTCTCAGAATTGAATAACAAGGTTCAAGAAAGTGTAGCTGGTATTAAAGTGACCAAATCGTTTGGCTATCAAAGGGATGAAGTAGCTTCTTTCCAGGAAATCAATCAGATGACCTTTAAGAAGAATATGAGAACGATGTTTTATGATGTCATGTTTGATCCGGTGGTGCTTCTTTTTATTGGCTTATCCTATGTGCTAACCTTATTAGTTGGGGCTTTTATGATCAAGGCTGGGCAAGTAACGATTGGGAATTTAGTGACCTTTATGACCTACCTCGATATGCTTGTCTGGCCTTTGATGGCAGTTGGCTTTTTATTCAATATGGTTCAACGGGGAAGTGTCTCCTATGAGCGTATCAGTCAATTATTAGAACAAGCCTCGGATGTTGAAGAGAGCAGTCATCCCCTAACAACAATTTCTAATGGTTCTTTGACCTACGATATCAATCATTTTTCTTACGATAAAGAAGAAACATTGATCGATATTCATTTCAGGTTAGAAAAAGGACAAACCTTAGGATTGGTTGGACAGACAGGCTCGGGTAAAACAAGTCTTATTAAGCTTCTATTGAGAGAATATGACGTGACTGATGGCGCTATTTGCTTGAATAATCACAATATTAAGAATTATCGTCTAAAAGATTTGCGGCATTTAATGGGCTATGTTCCTCAAGACCAATTTTTATTTGCGACTAGTATTTTAGAAAATGTTCGTTTTGGTAATCCTAAGTTATCGGTTGAGGAAGTAGAGGCAGCGACACGTCTCTCCCATGTTTATAATGATATTATGGAAATGCCACAAGGTTTTCATACCTTAATCGGTGAAAAAGGGGTGTCCTTATCTGGTGGGCAAAAACAACGGATTGCGATGAGTCGTGCGATGATATTGGACCCAGATATTTTAATTTTAGATGATTCCTTATCAGCTGTTGATGCCAAAACAGAGCATGCTATTATTGAGAACCTGAAACAAACAAGACAAGATAAGACAACCATTATTACCGCTCACCGTTTGAGTGCGGTTGTTCACGCAGATTTGATTTTGGTTTTACAACATGGTCGTATTATTGAGAGTGGCCATCATGAGGACTTAGTAGCAGCGGGAGGATGGTACGCTAAAACCTATGCCTCACAACAATTGGAAATGGAGGTAGAAGACCATGAGGACAAATAATCAATGGCAAGTTTTTAAACGCCTCTTATCCTATTTGAAACCTTATAAATGGCTCACTCTATTTGCCTTAGCGCTCTTATTGTTAACCACTGTTATCAAAAGTATCATACCGTTGATTGCGTCACGCTTCATTGATCACTATTTGACAGCTTTGAATCAGCCAGCTTTCCTACTTTTATTGGGTTACTATGGCATGTATCTCATTCAAAGTGTGGTTCAATACCTTGGGAATCTCTTTTTTGCGAGTGTATCATATAGTATTGTCAGAGATATCAGACGGGATGCCTTTACTAAAATGCAGGCGTTAGGTATGGCTTATTTTGATAAAACGCCAGCAGGTTCTATTGTCTCTCGGATAACCAACGACACCGAAGCTATCAGTGATATGTTTTCGGGCATATTATCTAGTTTTATTTCTGCTATTTTTATTTTTTCTGTGACCCTTTATACCATGCTGTTGTTAGATGTGACCTTAACAAGCCTAGTCGTGATTTTTCTTCCTTTTATTGTGGTTTTGGTCAATCTTTATCGGAAAAAATCGGTGCAAGTGATTGATAAAACAAGAAGTTTACTCAGCGATATCAACAGCAAACTGGCAGAAAGTATCGAAGGGATTCGTATTATTCAGGCATTTGGACAAGAGGATCGATTGAAAGATGAGTTTGAAGTCATCAATCAAGAGCATGTTCGTTATGCCAACAAATCGGTAGCTTTAGATAGTATTTTCTTACGTCCAGCCATGTCCCTTTTGAAATTGTTAGCGTATGCGGTATTAATGGCTTATTTTGGTTTCAAAGGACTTAGTGGTGCCATTACGGCTGGGATGATGTACGCCTTTATCCAGTACATTAATCGTTTATTTGATCCTTTAATTGAAGTTACTCAGAACTTTTCAACTTTGCAGACCTCGATGGTGTCAGCAGGCCGTGTCTTCAAATTAATTGACGAAGAAGCCTTTGAACCACAGCAAGCTAATCAACCAATTAAAGTCACAGAAGGGAATATTGCCTTTAAAAACGTATCATTCTCTTATGATGGTAAACAAAAGGTTTTGGATAATATTTCTTTTGAGGTTAAGAAAGGAGAGACCATTGCTTTTGTAGGAGCGACAGGTTCTGGGAAGTCTTCTATCATTAACGTTTTCATGCGCTTTTATGACTTCCAATCGGGACATATTTTACTTGATGGGCATGATATTCGTGATTATTCTCAAGAGGAATTGCGCCAGTCTATTGGGTTAGTTTTGCAGGATCCATTTTTATATCATGGGACTATCGCTTCTAACATCCGGATGTATCAAAGCCTAAGTGATGAAGAAGTCAAAGCTGCAGCTGCTTTTGTCGATGCGAATCAATTTATTCAAAAATTACCAGACCAGTACCAATCTTCTGTTAGTGAAAGAGGGGCAAGCTTTTCGACAGGTCAGCGGCAGTTATTAGCATTTGCAAGAACAGTAGCCAGCAAGCCTAAAATTCTAATTCTTGATGAAGCGACTGCCAATATCGATTCTGAAACAGAAGCTATTGTACAACGTTCTCTAGCTAAAATGCGACAAGGCCGTACAACCATTGCTATTGCTCATCGCTTATCAACCATTCAAGATGCTAATTGTATCTATGTGCTTGATAAAGGAAAAATTATTGAACATGGACGTCACGAAGAATTGCTTAATCAAAAAGGTACGTATTATAAAATGTATCAATTACAAGCAGGGATGTTATAAAACCTTAACCCTAGTCACCAAAGTGGCTAGGGTTTTTAGTAGATTAAGTATTTTTCAAGAAAGATAATACAAAGTAACCCAAAAGTTAAGTAAGGGATAAAGGGAATGTGTTTTGTATGTAGCAATAAGCAAGCAGCAATACCTGCTAAAGAGGCCAGTTGGACTAACCAGATAAGAGACATTAAGTCCAACACTAACGCCAAACTCGCGAGATACAGGAAATCCCCTGCGCCAATTGAAAAAGGTCGGAGATAGGCTAACAGTCCTAACAACAGTAATAAAAGCGAGGTGTGGTTAATGGAATAAAAAGGGAGCAAACTAACAAAAGTCACTAGCCACAAAAGGAAAGGATATTCTTGTGACTGCCAATCAAAGAGACTGAGTAATAAAGAAAATAGCAGCAAATAGCAGTGCTTCACGCCCATCCAGCCTATCAAGGTTGCCATAAAGATTGTAAATAAACTAATTTCTAAAGCAAAGTAAGTGTGATAGCTGACGAGGACATACTTCATCAATGATAACTGACAATGCTGTAATCTTTCCTTGAGAGTCATTGAACCATTATCAATCTCAGCTATTTTTTTATGGTTCGTGTCTGTAAAAAATTGGAGCAGGTAGCGAAACAGTAGGCTTAAAAAGAGAGCCAGACAGAAACTAAAAAAGATATTCATACTTACTTATTCGAAAATAAATCAAATACTTGCAATCTTTTCCTAATCGTTGTAAAATAAAGCTATGAAACGAGAATAATTCTAAATAAGGTGCTTTGCCTATTAGTTCAGTCCGTTATTGTCGAATAGGATTAGGCGACAATGATTTCTTCTTGATAGTAATCGTTGCTCACCCTCCATTCTTGCCCTATAAGCCGAAAAGTAAGGAGACGTTATTATGACAAATACACTCGTTGACAATATTTATGCTTCAGTAACCCACAATATTTCTAAAAAAGAAGCTTCTAAAAATGAAAAAACAAAAGCTGTTTTAAATCAAACAGTAGCTGACTTATCTGTGGCTGCATCTATTGTGCACCAAGTACACTGGTATATGCGTGGTCCAGGTTTCTTGTACCTTCACCCAAAAATGGATGAATTGCTGGACAGCTTAAACGCTACCTTAGATGAAATGAGCGAACGTTTGATCACTATTGGAGGAGCACCTTATTCTACTCTTGCTGAGTTTTCAAAACACTCTAAACTTGACGAAACAAAAGGCAGCTACGATAAAACAGTAGCTCAACACTTAGCAAGATTGGTCGAAGTTTACCTTTACCTCAGCAGCCTTTACCAAGTTGGTTTAGACATTACTGATGAAGAAGGGGATGCCGGTACAAATGATTTGTTTACAGCAGCTAAGACAGAAGCTGAAAAAACCATCTGGATGCTCCAAGCAGAGCGTGGACAAGGTCCAGCACTTTAATTAACAATGCCTTAGGATGAAAGAAGTCAATGATAAAATTGGCTTCTTTTTGATGGAATCATCGGTTCATTTTCAGAAATATAGAAAGCGATTCCATACTTGTCTTGAAATCTCTCTTAGAATTTGCTAAAATCTAGTTATATGAAAACACTATATGATGTGCAACAACTGTTAAAAAACTTTGGCATTTTTGTTTATCTTGGCAAACGTCTCTATGATATTGAAATGATGAAGATTGAATTGCAGCGCCTCTATGATAGCGGCCTGTTAGACAAGAATGACTATTTAAAAGCCGAGTTGATTTTACGGTGTGAGCATAGATTAGAAATGGAAAAAGAAGGATAGGCAAATGAGTCAAAAGTTACTGGGGATTGATTTAGGTGGAACCACTGTTAAATTTGGTATTTTAACAGCAGCAGGAGAAGTCCAAGAAAAATGGGCGATTGAGACTAATATTTTAGAAGGGGGCAAGCACATTGTCCCTGATATCATCGCTTCCATCAAACACCGCTTGGAATTATATGGTCTAAGCAGTGCAGATTTTATTGGTATCGGTATGGGGTCACCAGGGGCTGTTGACCGTACTGCTAATACAGTGACTGGGGCATTCAACCTTAACTGGAAAGAAACTCAGGAAGTCGGTTCCATTATTGAAAAAGAATTAGGTATTCCTTTTGCCATTGATAATGATGCCAATGTGGCTGCTCTTGGTGAGCGTTGGGTTGGAGCTGGCGAAAATAATCCTGATGTTGTTTTCATGACACTAGGAACTGGTGTCGGTGGGGGATTATCGCCGATGGTAACTTGATTCATGGTGTTGCAGGAGCAGGTGGTGAAATCGGCCACATGATTGTTGAGCCGGAAAATGGTTTTGCCTGTACTTGTGGCTCACACGGCTGTTTGGAAACAGTAGCCTCAGCAACAGGTGTTGTCAAGGTGGCACGCTTATTAGCAGAAGCCTACGAAGGGGATTCTGCCATCAAAGCAGCTATTGACAATGGCGAAGGTGTTACCAGCAAAGATATTTTTATGGCAGCAGAAGCAGGGGATACCTTTGCAGATTCTGTTGTGGAAAAGGTTGGTTACTACCTTGGTCTTGCGTCAGCAAATATTTCCAATATCTTGAATCCAGATTCAGTGGTTATTGGTGGAGGCGTGTCGGCAGCAGGAGAATTCTTACGTTCACGCATTGAAAAATATTTTGTGACCTTCACCTTTCCACAAGTGAGGTATTCAACTAAAATTAAGATTGCAGAGCTTGGTAACGATGCTGGTATTATCGGTGCCGCTAGCCTTGCTAGACAGTTTGTTTCAGAATAGGAGGGGGATATGTCTCCAATCACACTTATCGGATGGTTACTTCTTGTCGGAATTGTTGGCTATTACACATGGAACTATTTCTCTTTTCGGAGAATGGCGAAGCAAGTTGATAATGAGACCTTCAAGGACTTGATGCGACAAGGTCAATTGATTGATTTACGAGAGCCAGCGGCTTATAGAAACAAACACATCCTAGGAGCTCGAAATTTTCCAGCGCAACAATTTGAAGCAGCTATCAAAGGTCTTCGCAAGGACAAACCCGTTCTTATCTACGAAAATATGCGGCCGCAGTACCGTGTGCGTGCGGTGAAATTACTCAAAAAGGCTGGTTTTGAGAATGTCTATGTTTTAAAAGACGGTATTGATTACTGGGATGGCAAAGTTAAATAAATAATTTAGGGAATCATAACATGGAGTTAAGGGAGTTTAGGCAATCATTGTCTAGGAAACCTTAGCTCTTTTTTGGGTATATAAGAGCTTTGAAAATCTGAAAACATTTACAATTGATTAAAACCAGTTTTTTAAAATATTTTGTGTTATACTTATCTAGTTAAAATATATTTACTTAGAGGAACAAATGACTAACTTAAGAAATGATATCCGTAACGTAGCGATTATTGCCCACGTTGACCACGGAAAAACAACACTTGTAGATGAATTATTAAAACAATCCCATACTCTTGATGAGCGTAAAGAGCTTCAAGAGCGCGCCATGGATTCCAATGACCTTGAAAAAGAACGCGGGATTACAATCCTTGCGAAAAATACGGCGGTAGCCTACAACGATGTTCGTATTAACATTATGGATACCCCAGGACACGCGGACTTCGGTGGTGAAGTTGAACGTATCATGAAAATGGTTGACGGGGTTGTTCTTGTTGTGGATGCCTACGAAGGAACAATGCCTCAGACTCGTTTCGTATTGAAAAAAGCACTTGAACAAAATCTTATCCCAATTGTTGTTGTGAACAAGATTGACAAACCTTCAGCTCGTCCAGCAGAAGTTGTAGATGAAGTGCTTGAATTATTCATCGAACTTGGTGCCGATGATGAGCAATTGGAATTCCCAGTTGTTTACGCGTCAGCTATTAATGGCACATCATCATTATCAGATGACCCTGTTGACCAAGAGCATACCATGGCACCTATCTTTGATACGATCATTGATCATATTCCAGCGCCAGTTGATAATTCAGATGAGCCTTTGCAATTCCAAGTGTCGCTTTTGGACTACAATGATTTCGTAGGTCGTATCGGTATCGGTCGTGTCTTCCGTGGTACTGTTAAAGTGGGTGATCAAGTAACCCTTTCAAAACTTGATGGTACAACTAAAAACTTCCGTGTCACAAAACTGTTTGGTTTCTTCGGATTGGAACGTCGTGAAATTCAAGAAGCAAAAGCAGGTGACTTGATTGCTGTTTCAGGTATGGAAGATATCTTCGTTGGAGAAACCATTACACCGACTGATTTTGTGGAAGCTCTGCCAATTCTTCGGATTGATGAGCCAACGCTTCAGATGACTTTCTTGGTCAATAATTCACCTTTTGCAGGACGTGAAGGTAAATGGATCACGTCTCGTAAAGTTGAAGAGCGCTTATTGGCAGAGTTGCAAACAGACGTTTCACTTCGTGTTGACCCAACAGATTCTCCAGATAAATGGACTGTTTCAGGCCGTGGTGAATTGCACTTGTCAATTCTTATCGAAACCATGCGCCGTGAAGGCTACGAACTTCAAGTATCGCGTCCAGAAGTTATTATCAAAGAAATTGATGGTGTCAAATGTGAACCCTTCGAACGTGTGCAAATTGACACGCCAGAAGAATACCAAGGTGCTATTATTCAATCCCTTTCAGAACGTAAAGGGGACATGCTTGATATGCAAATGGTTGGTAATGGTCAAACGCGTTTGATTTTCTTGATTCCTGCTCGTGGTTTGATTGGTTACTCAACAGAATTCCTTTCAATGACACGTGGTTATGGGATTATGAACCATACCTTTGACCAATACATGCCAGTCGTTGCAGGTGAAATTGGTGGCCGTCACCGTGGAGCCCTTGTTTCTATTGATAATGGTAAGGCAACCACTTATTCAATCATGCGTATTGAAGAACGTGGAACTATCTTTGTTAATCCGGGAACAGAAGTCTACGAAGGAATGATTGTCGGTGAAAACTCACGTGACAATGACCTTGGGGTTAACATCACAACGGCTAAACAAATGACAAACGTTCGTTCAGCCACTAAGGACCAAACAGCTGTGATTAAAACACCTCGTATTCTGACGCTTGAAGAGTCATTGGAGTTCTTGAATGACGACGAATACATGGAAGTAACGCCAGAATCTATCCGCTTGCGTAAACAAATCTTGAATAAAGCTGCGCGTGATAAAGCCAATAAAAAGAAAAAATCAGCTGAATAAACCATAAAAAATGAATAACAAAAAGATATTTAGGAAAGAAACTTTTCTAAAGGTCTTTTTGCGTCTAAGGGCTACCTACTTTATTAGAATCAAAGGAGATGAGGATGTTCTATCTTATTATTGCGGCCTTAATTATTTCCTACTATCTGTTTATGGCACCTAAAAGTGTGCGTAATACGATTGGTATGATTGGTCTTGTGGGTCTAGTTGCCCTCCTCATTGTTTTAGCTGGACTGAGTTTTATCAAAATCATGCAGACACCTCCTGAAATATTTGTAGGACTCGGGATGATAGTATTGGGATACTATGCTCTCAAAGACTTATTCAAACTGCCTAAAAAAAACAGAGTTAAATAACACCTGTTTCTGTAAGTCATAACAATTTTCTCGTCACCATCTCAGTCCACTCTTTATTACTAATGTCTAAAGATAAGCCCTTCACTCTTTGTTATCATCGTTGTTACACTTTAGAGTTTAACTATTTTTAATTTTTTTTACACTAAATATTTTTTATTAAAAATTTTACATTTTCTAAAAAAAGTAATATAATACTATTGGGGATAGATGATATAAAAAGGAGGACTAGCTATGAAAAAAATGCTAGGTCAATTAGGAATAGTGGCACTATCAACTTGTTTTTTGGTAGCACCACTATATGTTAAAGCTGATACTAACCAAGCAAGTATGGTATCTCGCGAATTGGATCGGAAAGATCATCTTTCGCAAACAGACCATCTTGAAAAAGTAAGTATCAGCACGGACCAAATTATTGAAGGGGTTATTCAAGAAAGAGGAGGCGACAAACTGACAGGTTTAAATGCTTATGTACTTGGAACAGATAAGCATTTTCGAGTTTGGCCGTTTGAAATGGAACGAAATTTAGCTGATCACTTAGGTTCAGATTATGTTTCAAAATATGACTTTGTTAAAGTAAATCATGGATGGTCTAGTGGGGGGAATATACTTTTATTAATTCCAAAAGGAAGTTATGTTCTTAATAATTTAGAAGAATATAATGCGCTAGTTCGCAAGACAATTCAAGGTTTTGATTTAACAGAGAAGTTAGTGGTTGCTAGTTTTGATTTAACTGAAAGTGTTCCTTTAAAATTATTATTAGCCAATGCAGGATTATCAATTGGTCAACAGTCCCGACCAATGACTATTGGCTCTCAGACGTTTTACTCACGAAATATTCGCATGATGAATTATGTTGAGGGGATTGGTAGTGGTTCTATTGGAGGCTATGAAAATTCAAATGCTAGTTTAGAACGCTATCTTGCGAATGATGAGAAAATCAAAGCCTTGATTGAAGAATCGGGAGCGATGAAAGAAACGACTGAAAAAGAAAGACTTCGTAAATGGTGTCTGTATGTCACAAATACGTTTGATTATGATTTAGAAGGTAGTAGTATTGATAATAAACAAGCTTATTATAGAGCCTCAGATATCTTTTCAGTGACAGAACGTCAAAAGGCTGTTTGTGTCGGCTATAGCGCCATTACAGCAAGAGCCCTTAACCTAATGGGCATTAAAGCTTATGTCGTTGGTGGTGTCAATTATAATGGCATTCCTCACCAGGTAACCAGAGTTCATTATGATGGGGCATGGTATTATCTCGACACAACGAGTGGCAATCGTCCAGGTAAAAAAGTACAAATCACTCATTTTGGAAGAAACTATACGCCTGTGGAAATGTCAGTTCGTGAGGCCAATGGTTTTAGAGAAATGGAATACAGTAAAGCTTTTGAAGATTGGATGATGCGAAGTAACCCTAGTGAATGGCTTGTTTATGGTCGTAACCTTCAAGGAGAAAAAGCAAGTGCCACAACCTATTTAGATGACCAAACTTTTGCTGAGCTGTTTAAAAACCAATCAGCAAAGAGTCATTCACCAAAAGCGTCTAAGGGTTATGATCAGTTAGATGGAGAAGACTATGCTGAGGAAGTAACAATGACCAGTCAAGGTTCTGTTTTCAGTAATCCAGCTACTTTTGGTGGTGATGTGTTAGGGGATGATAGAAACATTACCTTTAAAAATGTTGTTAGTCATGGAACATGGTATCATAACGATCAAGGGCAATATCGCTACGCTGTAAATGGTCAATTTGTTCAAAATCAATGGGTAAAAGATAACAATGATTACTATTATTGCGGTAGCGATTGTAATGTAGTGACAGGTAGCTATCAGATTGAAGGAAAATGGTACGTTTTTGACCAATTTGGACGTTTAACTTAAGGTATTGGGAGATTCTTGAGTGATAACATCCTTAACGTTAGGCTGGGAGACTTGATGTAGTTAGTAGAAAAGGCAAATATCTCTGTTGATGTTTGTCTTTTTTGATACTTATAATGAGAACAATGGCACCTCTTTTTGGAAACGGATTCTAATCTAGAAAGCATCAGATCCTTTTTTAAAATCTTGAAAAAGCTTTTAAATAAAGGTAAAATAGAAACCAAATAGAATGGATAGTGTGGGCTCAGATGAAAAAAATCAGAGAATTTGAAAATAAAAAAGTATTAATATTAGGCTTAGCGAGATCGGGCGAAGCAGCTGCAAGACTCTTAGCCAAACTAGGTGCTCTTGTCACCGTTAATGATGGAAAACCTTTTGAAGAAAATCCAGCAGCACAAGCCTTGTTGGAAGAAGGTATTAAGGTTGTTTGTGGCAGTCATCCCCTAGAATTATTGGATGAAGACTTTGAATATATGGTCAAAAATCCAGGAATTCATTACGATAACCCTATGGTTACACGTGCGCTTGAAAAACAAATTCCTGTCTTGACCGAAGTTGAGTTGGCTTATTTGGTATCCGAATCCTATATTGTTGGGATTACAGGGACAAATGGAAAAACAACGACTACAACAATGATTGCCGATGTCTTAAATGCAGATGGTCAATCTGCTTTATTATCAGGAAATATTGGTTATCCTGCCTCCGAAATCGTTCAAAAAGCTAGCGCTAATGACACGCTAGTAATGGAATTATCCTCTTTCCAATTAATGGGGGTTGACACATTTAAGCCCCATATCGCTGTTATCACAAACCTGATGCCCACTCATCTCGATTATCATGGGAGTTTTGAGGATTATGTGGCGGCCAAATGGAGGATTCAGGCTGAAATGACAGCTGAAGACTATCTCATTTTAAATGCTAATCAAGAAATCTCAGCAGCCTTAGCTAAAATAACTAAGGCAACGGTCATTCCTTTTTCAACTCAAGAAGTGGTTGACGGAGCTTATCTGGAAGACGGGATGCTTTATTTTAAAGGACATCCTATAATGCCTGTGGTTAACTTGGGTGTTCCGGGGGAGCATAATATTGAGAATGCTTTAGCAGCAATTGCCGTGGCTAAATTGTCTGGCATTGCCGACGATGTTATTGTGGAAGTTCTTTCCCATTTTGGGGGTGTTAAACATCGCCTACAACTTGTCGGGAAAATTAAAGATATAATCTTTTATAATGACAGTAAATCAACCAATATTTTAGCAACTCAGAAAGCTTTATCTGGCTTTGACAATAAGAAGCTAGTTTTGATTGCAGGTGGACTAGATCGGGGAAATGAATTTGACGATTTAGTACCAGACCTTAGAGGTTTGAAACAAATGATTATCTTGGGAGAATCAGCGGAGCGAATGAAGCGAGCAGCGGAAATGGCAAATGTTCCTTACCGTGAAGCAGCTGATGTTGCTGCCGCGACTGAATTAGCTTTCCAAGAAGCACAGGCAGGAGATACAATCTTGCTTAGCCCGGCCAATGCTAGTTGGGACATGTATCCTAACTTTGAAGTCCGCGGGGATGAATTTTTGGCAACCTTTGCAAAATTAAAAGGAGATGCCTAATGTCTAAGAAAATTGTATTGACAGGTGGCGGAACCGTCGGTCATGTGACCTTAAATTTAATTCTTATTCCAAAGTTTATCAGCGACGGCTGGGAAGTACATTACATTGGAGACAAGAACGGCATTGAGCACCAGGAAATCGAAAAATCAGGACTTGATGTGACTTTCCATGCCATTGCCACTGGAAAGCTGCGCCGCTATTTTTCATGGCAAAATGTAGTGGATATCTTTAAGGTTGCGCTAGGCTTGTTGCAGTCACTGGTGATTATCGCTAAGATTCGACCGCAAGCGCTCTTTTCCAAAGGTGGTTTTGTTTCCGTTCCACCTGTCATGGCTGCTAAGTTTCTGGGGAAACCAGTGTTTATTCACGAATCGGATCGATCAATGGGGCTTGCTAATAAAATTGCCTATAAACTCGCGACCACCATGTATACCACTTTTGAGCAGGACCACCTCTTGCCTAGAACCAAGCATCTTGGTGCGGTAACAAAGGTTTCAGCAACTGCCCAAGAGGTGTCGGGGACCACTCAACTTGATGCCATTAAGTCTTATTTTAATAGTGACTTAAAAAACCTTTTATTTATTGGAGGTTCGGCAGGGGCTCAAGTCTTTAATCAGTTTGTTAGCGACCATCCGGAGTTAAGGCAGGCTTATAATATTATTAATGTGACGGGAGATCCTAATCTTAATGAACTGAGTCCTAATCTCTATCGTGTAGATTATGTCACGGATCTATATCAGCCCTTAATGGGGATGGCGGATCTTGTTATCACTCGAGGAGGCTCGAATACCCTCTTTGAATTATTGGCAATGGCTAAGCTACATCTCATTGTACCTCTGGGAAGAGAAGCTAGCCGTGGCGATCAATTGGAGAATGCCGCTTATTTTGAAGCAAAGGGCTATGCCAAGCAGTTGTTGGAACCCGAATTAACTTTGGATAATCTTAAAAAGGCAATAAGAGAATTGTTCGATAACCAAGCGCATTATGAGGCAACGATGTTAGCCACAAAGGACATTCAGTCGTTGGACTTGTTTTATGACCTTTTGAGAGCCGATATTAGCTCCGCGATTAAGGAGAAGTAAATGGCAAAAGATAAAGAGAAAAAAAAAGACGATAAGCTCATTTTGACAGAATGGCAAAAACGCAATATCGAATTTTTGAAGAAAAAGAAACAGCAAGCTGAGGAAGAAAAAAAACTCAAAGAGAAACTGTTGACTGAGAAAAAAGCACAACTTCAATCGACTTCAGAAGAAGATAAACCAGTTGAGCCCAAAGATGAGACGAAAAGCCCAAGTGCGGATGAACCACCTGTTCTTCCTAAGAAGAAAAAAAAGATCAAGAAAGTAAAAGAGAAAAGTTTAAGTCAAATTGCCTTTCAAAAATCCTTACCTGTTATATTAGTATCACTATTACTCATGGCAGCATCTATTTTCATGATTACCCCTTACAGTAAGGTTAAAGATTTTTCGATAAAAGGTAATCATCAAACGAATTTAGAAGAATTAGTAAAAGCAAGTAAGGTGAAAGCTTCAGATTACTGGCTCACCTTACTGACATCCCCTGGTCTTTACGAACAAGCTATTGTTGACGCTAACCCTTGGGTTAAGTCTGTTAAGATGTCTTATCAGTTTCCTAATCATTTTCAGTTTAATGTGACCGAATTTGAGGTCATTGCCTACGCACAAGTCGAAGGAGGTTTTCAACCTATCTTGGAAAATGGTAAGCGGGTTGATAAGGTTAAGGCTTCAGAACTGCCAAAATCTTTTTTGATTATTAATTTAGAAGATAAAAAAGCTATCCAAGAATTGGTTAAACAACTAACAACCTTGCCTAAATCTTTAGTCAAAAACATAAAATCAGTTTCTTTGGCTGGTTCTAAAACTACATCAGATTTATTGGTCATTGACATGCATGATGGCAATCTGATTAGGGTTCCGCAGTCACAACTTACCTTAAAACTACCTTACTATCAAAAATTGAAAAAAAATCTTGAAAGTGATAGTATAGTTGACATGGAAGTGGGAATCTATACCACAACAGCTGACATTGAAAATCAAGTAGAAGTACCAGTAGCAGCAGAACAAAATACATCTAACAAAGAAGGCGAAAGTGCTGATAGCAATCCGTCTCAAGACCAGTCAGGAAATCAACATGCTACTGATACAGGACAAGGTCAAGCGTCTGAAACAACAGAGGTTACTAATCCAAATCAGGCAAGTCCATCGAACACCTAATTTTGGTATCGAAAATAGTTGTAAAAAGCCTTTTAAAACCAGATATAATCATGTTTGATTAAATTGACTAGAAAAAGTTAAGTTTATATAACAAAATGCGTAAAATGATAACATTTTACGTTTTTTTATGTTATAATATTCTCTGAATAATTCTGTTTTTTAGCAGTTTTTAGAATAGTAAAAGTTTGGAAAGTAAGTGAGGTCAAGTGAATGGCTAGAAATGGCTTTTTTACTGGTTTGGACATTGGAACAAGCTCAATAAAAGTTTTAGTTGCAGAATTTATTTCTGGTGAGATGAACGTCATTGGTGTGAGTAATGTTCCAAGTGCCGGCGTAAAAGATGGCATAATAATTGATATTGAGGCAGCAGCGACTGCCATCAAAACTGCAGTAGAACAAGCAGAAGAAAAAGCAGGAATGACAATTGAAAAGGTGAATGTTGGGTTACCAGCAAATCTGCTTCAAATTGAGCCAACACAGGGGATGATTCCTGTTCCAAGTGAATCAAAAGAAATCAAAGATGAAGATGTTGACAGTGTGGTAAAATCAGCCCTCACAAAAAGCATTACACCCGAACGTGAAGTGATTTCATTGGTTCCAGAAGAGTTTATTGTTGATGGTTTCCAGGGTATTCGTGATCCACGTGGGATGATGGGGATTAGGTTAGAAATGCGTGGCTTGATTTACACTGGCCCAAGTACCATCTTACACAATTTACGTAAAACGGTGGAGCGTGCGGGCATCAAGGTTGAAAATATTATTATTTCACCATTAGCAATGGCTAAGACTGTTTTAAATGAAGGTGAACGTGAGTTTGGTGCTACTGTTATTGATATGGGCGGTGGGCAAACAACAGTTGCCTCAATGAGAGCTCAAGAATTACAGTACACTAATATTTATGCAGAGGGTGGTGAGTATATCACCAAAGATATCTCTAAAGTGTTGAAAACCTCTTTATCTATTGCTGAAGCCTTGAAATATAATTTTGGTCAAGCTAACATGGCTGAAGCAAGCCTGACAGAGACGGTTAAAGTAGATGTAGTTGGTAGCGAAGAACCAGTTGAAGTGACTGAACGTTACTTGTCTGAAATTATTTCAGCCCGTATCCGCCACATTTTAGATCGTGTGAAACAAGATTTGGAAAGAGGACGCTTGCTTGATTTACCAGGTGGTATTGTTCTCATTGGTGGTGGTGCTATTATGCCAGGTGTGATTGAAGTTGCTCAAGATATTTTTGGAACAACTGTAAAACTTCACGTTCCAAACCAAGTTGGTATTCGAAACCCAATGTTTGCGAATGTGATTAGCTTGGTAGAATACGTGGGCATGATGTCAGAAGTAGATGTTCTTGCTCAAAATGCGGTTTCAGGTGAGGAATTCTTGAGACGTAAGCCAATTGACTTTACTGGTCAGGAGTCTTACTTGCCAGACTACAATGAGGCAAGAAGATCCGAAACACCTGTTCGCTATGAGCAACAAGTACCACAAGCAACCTATGAGCCACAAGCACCTGCTGAACCTAAGCAAAAGATTTCAGAACGCGTTCGTGGTATCTTTGGAAGCATGTTTGACTAAAAGTAATAAAGTGAGGAAATAAAATGGCATTTTCATTCGATACGGCATCAATTCAAGGTGCAATCATTAAAGTAATCGGTGTTGGTGGAGGTGGCGGAAACGCTATCAATCGCATGATTGATGAAGGTGTTGCAGGTGTTGAGTTTATCGCTGCAAACACTGATATTCAAGCATTGAGTTCATCAAAGGCTGAAACAGTTATCCAGCTTGGACCAAAATTAACGCGTGGTCTAGGTGCTGGAGGCCAACCGGAAGTTGGTCGTAAAGCTGCTGAAGAAAGTGAAGAAGTTTTGTCAGAAGCTCTTACTGGTGCAGACATGGTCTTCATCACTGCTGGTATGGGTGGTGGATCTGGTACAGGAGCTGCACCAGTAATCGCACGTATTGCTAAAAGTCTAGGAGCCTTGACCGTAGCTGTTGTTACTCGTCCATTTGGATTTGAAGGAAATAAACGTGGTAACTTTGCAATTGAAGGTATCCAAGAATTGCGCGAGCAAGTTGACACGTTGTTGATTATTTCAAATAATAACCTTCTTGAAATCGTTGATAAAAAAACACCATTGCTTGAAGCACTTAGCGAAGCTGACAACGTCCTACGCCAAGGTGTTCAAGGTATTACTGATTTGATTACAAGCCCAGGCCTTATTAACCTTGATTTTGCCGACGTGAAGACTGTTATGGCAAATAAGGGAAATGCCCTTATGGGTATCGGAATTGGTTCTGGAGAAGAACGCATCGTTGAAGCAGCTCGTAAAGCCATTTATTCACCACTTCTTGAAACAACCATTGATGGCGCAGAAGACGTTATCGTTAACGTGACAGGTGGACTTGACATGACCCTTACAGAAGCAGAGGAAGCTTCTGAAATCGTTGGTCAAGCAGCTGGTCAAGGAGTTAACATTTGGCTAGGAACATCTATTGATGATACGATGAAGGATGAAATTCGTGTCACAGTTGTTGCGACTGGTGTGCGACAAGATAAGGCTGAACAAGTATCTGGCTTCCGTCAACCACGTACATTTGCTCAAGCGAATGCTCAACAAGCAGCTGGTGCTCAATATGCTTCAGAACAAGTGAAGCAACCCGTTCAACCAGGTTTTGACCGTCGTTCAAGTTTCGATTTTGATATGGGTGAAACACGCGAGATGTCGAATGCACAAACGTCTGCCCCAAGTCATAACCAGAACCAAGGGTCAGCATTTGGTAACTGGGATTTGAGACGTGATAATATTTCTCGGCCAACAGAAGGTGAACTGGATAACCAATTAAATATGTCAACTTTCTCAGCAAATGATGACATTGACGATGAATTAGAAACACCACCATTTTTTAAAAACCGTTAATAATGGATTTACAAAAAAATAAAAGGATTGTTTTTGACAATGTCCGCTTAGCTACTGAAGCAGCACATAGACCTGAGCATAGTGTTTCGGTGATCGCTGTGACAAAATATGTGGACAGTACAATTGCAGGTCAGCTTATTGATACCGGAATCGAGCATATCGCTGAAAACCGTGTGGATAAATTTCTTGATAAATATGAAGCATTAAAAGATAGATCGGTGACGTGGCATCTCATTGGAACTTTACAACGTCGTAAAGTAAAGGAGGTTATCAATTTTGTTGATTATTTCCATGCTTTGGATTCTGTAAAGTTAGCTTCAGAAATTGAAAAGAGAGCTGATCATCCTGTAAAGTGTTTTCTACAAGTTAATATTTCTGAAGAAGATAGCAAGCATGGCTTTAAGGTCTCTGAGATTGAAGTAGCAATTGAGGAGATTAGTAAGATGGAAAATGTCCAGCTTGTCGGTCTCATGACGATGGCGCCAGCAGATGCTAGTCAAGAAAGAATTGCCTCTATCTTCCGAGAAGCTAATCAATTGAGAAAAAACTTGCAGTCAAAAAAAAGAAAGAACATGCCTTTTACAGAATTGAGTATGGGTATGAGTGGCGATTATTTAATTGCTATTCAGGAAGGCTCAACTTTCGTTCGTATTGGAACGTCTTTCTTTCACTAAATGGAGAATAAGATGGCAATTAAAGACACATTTAATAAGATGATTTCTTATTTTGATACTGACGGTGTTAACGAGGTGGAAGAAGAAGCAACAGATGCAACTGAAGAAGTTGCTTCAAGACCACAGCAGTCAGTGAGACCAAGTAGTCAGCCAAAACAGGCACCGAGAGTCAGCCAATCACAACAAAGTCAACAAGTGAGACATCAAGCGCAGCCTCAGTCAAGACCTCAAACACAACCAAGACCAAGTGCATCTGAACGTCATTATCAGACGCAAGCAAGAACTTCGCAAGAGTCTATTGAGAGAAGGGTAAATCCAACCGTTCAAACTGCTGCTAGTCGTCGTGAGCAATATCAGCATGTTAGTCAACCTGATCAAACAACAATTGCCTTGAAATATCCTCGTAAATATGAGGATGCTCAAGAAATTGTTGATCTTCTGATTGTCAATGAGTGTGTCTTGATTGATTTTCAATACATGCTAGATGCTCAAGCTAGACGCTGTTTGGATTTTATTGATGGTGCAAGTAAGGTTCTTTATGGAACCTTGCAGAAGGTTGGGTCTTCTATGTATTTGTTGACCCCATCAAATGTATCTGTTAATATTGAAGATATGAATATCCCAAATAACGGCCAAGATATTGGTTTTGACTTTGATATGAAGAGACGGTAACTTATATGATATTGATATTATCTATCCTCCTTCGCTTAATCAGAGTTTACAGCTACTTGTTAATAGCTTATGCCCTATTATCATGGTTCCCAGGAGCTTATAACTCTTGGATTGGTCGTTTACTTAGCGGTATTGTTGAACCAGTCTTGAAGCCCTTTAGAGCATTGAACTTACAATTTGCGGGCCTTGATTTTACTATTTTTGTTATTATCATTGGTTTAAATTTCTTAGCTCAAATTTTGATTAGAGTGTTTATTTAATGGTTAATCACAAACAACTTTATCAGCATTTTTATCCTGAGGAATACCCTTTTATTGAGAAAATGTCTGATATGATTAACAGGGTGGATAGTCACTATTTTTTAGAAGTCACTGATTTTTTAAATCCTAGAGAGATAACGATTCTAAAAAGTCTGGTTGCTCCAACGGATTTAAAGGTTTTTTCCTCAACAGATTATTATCCAAGTGAGTATGGTCGTGTGATTGTTGTACCGGATTATTATGACTTGGATGAAGCTGATTTTCAGATAGCTTTGGTAGAAATAACCTATCAAGCAAAGTTTAATCAGTTAACGCATGGTCAAATTTTAGGAACTTTGATTAATGAACTGGGGATTAAACGAAATCTACTTGGGGATATCTTTGTGGAAACAGGGTATGCGCAACTCATGATTAATCGACAGCTATTAGATTATGTGTTAACAACCATTTCTAAAATAGCCAGAGCGAGTGTTTCGTTGAAGGAAATTCCTTTGAATCAACTGATCAAATCCTCTAATGATGCGCAACTTGTGGATATCATGGTTTCGAGCCTGCGGTTAGATCGCTTGGTTGCGACGGTGTTGAAAAAATCACGAGCACAAGCCATGACATTGATTGAAACTGACAAAGTGAAAGTTAACTACCGGCAGGTTCATAAGGTAGCTGATCATTTAGCCATAGGGGATATGGTGAGCATTAGAGGTTATGGTCGGTTTACCCTTCTAACGGATAATGGATTGACCAAAAATGGGAAATACAAATTGACGCTTAGTAAAATGATGCATAAATAAGGAGACATAATGGCACTTACAGCACTAGAAATTAAAGATAAAACGTTTAAAACCAAATTCCGTGGATATAGTGAAGAGGAAGTTAACGAATTCCTTGACATTGTTGTTGACGACTATGAGGCTTTAGTTCGTAAAAATCGTGACAACGAAGCGCGTATTAAAGACCTTGAGGAAAAATTATCTTATTTTGATGAAATGAAAGAGTCACTTAGCCAGTCTGTAATCTTAGCTCAAGAAACAGCTGAAAAAGTGAAAGCAACGGCTAATGCGGAAGCAACAAACTTGGTTAGCAAAGCGACTTATGATGCTCAGCACTTGCTGGATGCATCAAAAGCAAAGGCAAATCAAATGCTACGTGATGCAACTGACGAAGCAAAGCGTGTGGCGATTGAGACAGAAGAATTGAAACGTCAAACCCGTGTTTTCCATCAACGTTTGATTTCATCAATTGAGTCACAATTGAGCTTATCAAATTCACCTGAATGGGATGAGTTGTTACAGCCAACCGCAATTTACCTTCAAAATTCGGATGCAGCGTTCAAAGAAGTTGTAAAGACTGTTCTTAATGAAGATATTCCGGATTCTGATGATAGTGCTTCTTTTGATGCTACACGTCAGTTTACTCCAGAAGAACTAGAGGAATTGCAACGTCGTGTTGATGAAAGTAACAAAGAATTAGAAGCTCACCAACAAGAGCATCAGAATGAGGCAGAAGCTGAACCTGTAAATCTTAGTGAGACACAGACGTTTAAATTGAATATTTAAGATATAGAAAAACAAGATGGTTTGCTTACAATCACAGCAAGCGGGAGACGATGAGAGTCCTGCATTCCCTGAGCATTCACATTATCATTTTCTTATATTTTCGCTGAATGACAGTAGGCGAAGAGGTTGGTTCACCTTACGAGCAAAGAGGGAATAGTTATTTTGTAGCTATTCTGAACTAAGGTGGTACCACGAGCTTTCGTCCTTTTTTGAGACGAGGCTTTTTTTATATAGTTTCAAGATTGTTTAGAAGGAGTTTGATACAATGAAATTAAAAGAAACACTTAATCTTGGGAAAACAGCATTTCCAATGCGAGCTGGTCTTCCTAATAAAGAACCACAATGGCAAGCAGCTTGGGAAGAAGCAGATTTGTACACAAAACGCCAAGAACTTAATGCTGGCAAACCAGCTTTCCATCTTCATGATGGTCCTCCATATGCCAATGGCAATATTCACGTTGGGCATGCTCTTAATAAAATTTCAAAAGATATTATTGTTCGCTCTAAGTCTATGTCAGGCTTCCAAGCACCTTATGTTCCAGGTTGGGATACACATGGGCTTCCAATAGAACAAGTCTTGGCTAAACAAGGTGTGAAGCGTAAGGAAATGGATTTGGCTGACTATCTTGACATGTGCCGTCAATATGCTTTAAGCCAAGTGAATAAACAACGTGATGACTTCAAACGTCTGGGTGTGTCAGCGGACTGGGAGAACCCTTACGTGACTTTGGATCCACAATTTGAAGCTGATCAAATCCGTGTCTTTGGGGTGATGGCTGATAAAGGATACATCTATCGTGGCGCTAAACCAGTTTATTGGTCTTGGTCTTCAGAATCGGCCTTGGCAGAAGCTGAAATTGAATACCATGATATTGACTCAACCTCTTTATACTACGCCAATAAAGTTAAAGATGGTAAAAACGTCCTTGATACCAATACGTATATCGTTGTTTGGACCACAACACCATTTACCGTTACAGCATCACGTGGATTGACAGTTGGGCCTGATATGGATTATCTTGTGGTGAAACCTGCTGGTTCAGACCGTCAGTATGTTGTGGCAGAAGGCCTTTTAGATAGCCTTGCTGGAAAATTTGGTTGGGAGTCTTTTGAGACTTTAGCTAGTCATAAAGGAGCTGATCTAGAGTACATCGTGACAGAACACCCTTGGGACACTGACGTAGAAGAACTCGTTATCCTAGGTGATCATGTTACTCTTGAATCAGGGACAGGGATTGTCCACACAGCACCAGGTTTTGGTGAGGATGACTACAATGTTGGTACAAAATATAAACTGGAAGTTGCTGTAACAGTTGATGAACGTGGTCTCATGATGGAAAATGCAGGACCAGATTTCCACGGACAATTTTATGATAAGGTAACGCCAATTGTCATAGATAAACTTGGTGACCTCTTATTAGCACAAGAAGTGATCAATCACTCATACCCATTTGACTGGCGGACGAAAAAACCAATCATCTGGCGTGCTGTACCGCAATGGTTTGCTTCTGTTTCTGACTTCCGTCAGGATATTTTAGATGAAATTGAAAAAACAACTTTCCATCCTTCTTGGGGTAAAACACGTCTTTACAATATGATTCGTGATCGTGGTGATTGGGTTATTTCTCGTCAACGTGCTTGGGGTGTTCCACTTCCAATCTTCTATGCGGAAGATGGCACAGCTATTATGACTAAGGAAGTAACAGATCATGTGGCCAATTTGTTCCAAGAAAATGGCTCAATCATTTGGTGGCAAAAAGACGCTAAAGACCTATTACCAGAAGGCTTCACTCATCCAGGGTCACCAAATGGTGAGTTTACAAAAGAAACTGATATCATGGATGTTTGGTTTGACTCTGGTTCTTCTTGGAATGGTGTTATGAATGCTAGGGAAAACCTATCTTATCCAGCTGACCTATACCTAGAAGGTTCTGACCAGTATCGTGGTTGGTTCAATTCATCCTTAATCACTTCTGTGGCTGTTAACGGTTATGCTCCTTATAAGGCTATCTTATCGCAAGGCTTTGTTCTTGATGGTAAGGGAGAAAAAATGTCTAAATCAAAAGGCAATATTATTTCTCCAAATGATGTGGCTAAACAATATGGTGCAGATATTCTCCGTTTGTGGGTAGCTTCTGTGGATACCGATAATGATGTCCGTGTTTCTATGGAGATTCTTGGTCAAGTCTCTGAAACCTACCGTAAAATCCGTAATACCCTTCGCTTCTTGATTGCTAATACATCTGATTTCAACCCTGCTACGGATACAGTAGCTTATGCAGACCTAGGAGCTGTTGATAAGTACATGACAATTGTCTTTAATCAGTTGGTAGCAACGATTAATGACGCTTATAAGCGTTATGACTTTATGACTATTTACAAAGCAGTGGTGAACTTTGTTACGGTTGATTTATCAGCCTTCTATCTTGATTTTGCTAAAGACGTTGTCTATATTGAAGCTGCAAACAGCTTAGAACGTCGTCGCATGCAGACAGTCTTCTATGATATCTTGGTTAAGATTACGAAGTTATTGACGCCAATCTTGCCTCACACTACTGAAGAAATCTGGTCTTATCTAGAGCATGAGTCAGAAGCATTTGTTCAATTGGCAGAAATGCCTGTGGCAGAAACCTTCTCAGCTCAAGAGGATATTTTAGAAGCTTGGTCAGCTTTCATGACTTTGCGTACCCAAGCTCAAAAAGCTTTGGAAGAAGCGCGAAATGCCAAGGTTATTGGGAAATCATTGGAAGCTCATTTGACTATCTACGCTAGCGAAGAAGTGAAAACCTTGTTGACAGCGTTGGATAGCGATATTGCTTTACTTTTGATTGTGTCTCAATTAACCATCGCTGACTTGGCAGATGCTCCTGCTGATGCCGTAGCATTTGAAGGTATTGCCTTTACAGTTGAACATGCAGTGGGAGAAGTTTGTGAGCGTTCACGCCGCATTGACCCAACTACTCGCATGCGTTCTTACAATGCATTTGTCTGCGACCATAGCGCTAAGATCATTGAAGAAAATTTCCCAGAAGCTGTTGCTGAAGGGTTTGAAGACAGTGGTAAATAATTCTATACTTTACTTAGGTAGCACGGATGGTAGCAACTCCCTACGGATTTTATACCTAGACGGTGAGCCTAAGTCTCCAAATCTCCAAACGCCAGAAACATTATGTTTCTGGCGTTTTTGTTCTAGCGTAAAGTACCCAGTTTGGGCTCGCTTCACTCGCCTCTGACTAACACAATGCAAACAGTGATACTATTTTTAAATGATATTGTAAACAAATTCTCTTAGAGGTATTTTGTCTACAACCTGATGATCTTTTAGTATGATGACATAAGCTCATTTAGCCTATGTTAACTGCTGTGACTGCATTTTAAAGTAAGGATGATATGACATATAATAAGATCTCATCATGATAACTAAAAAAACTTAGGCCCTTTAAAAAGGACCTAAGTTAGAGTAATGTCGCTAACTGCTTCTAGACAGTTGTTTGGAATGAAATTTCAATCAAGTTATTCGTATGTAGGGTCTTGGATTGCCCAGGAATAACGATAGCAGGGTCAATTTTACGTTTCATGAAAAATTCACGAATCACTTCAAGTTCATCTTCCTTGATGGCACGGTATTTATTTGAAATTAGTAGTTCATAATGTTTTGGTGCTTGGGTAAAAATGACATCTGTATTTCCTGCTGAATAAACCTCAACTAAACGAGCATCTGTATTCTGCAGCTGATTTCTGACGAGTTCTGGGTGACTACTAGTCGTGTTGATGAGTCTCATAAATGTCCTCCTGAATATCCTATACCTATTATAGCACTATTTAAAAGAGTTAGTTAGTAGAATGATGCTTTTTTTTGCCATTGCTCAACACCCCATTTATGACTTCCGCGTTTTAATTTAGAGATAGCTTCTTCAGTAGAAAACCAAGCCAAAGTGTTGAAATCTTCTAAGGGTTGAGAAACTTCTTGAAACGCAGTCACTTCATAAAGATAGGCTGGATGATAGAAATGGGTATCACGATGGCGAGAGTAGAAGTATTCATCAGCTTGACCATAGTAAGAACCAATCTGAGCAGTAAATCCTAGTTCTTCCAATAACTCACGTTCTAAGGCCTGAGCATGCTTTTCACCAGCCTCAATTTCACCACCAGGTAAAAACCAAGCGCCATTAGGAGCTTGCACGAGAATCACTTTGGTGCGTTCTTGATTAGGAATGATGGCATAAACACCATAACGTGCCACATAGTTTTCATGTTCACTATAGTTACCGAATGTTGGAATTGTCATCGTATCCCTCCTTTTTCTTATTATACTAAATTTTGAGCCATTATTCTTATAAAAATGTTTTCTTTTGACTAGTTCACGAAAAAAAGAGAGTTTCAATGAGAAAACTCTCTTTTAGGTTTAGTTCTCGTCGGTCTGATCTTGTTTAGCTGTTACCGTTTCATCTTTTTTGGCAGCTTTAATCATAACATTACCGTTACTTGTCATTATGGCACGCAAGTCCTTTTCAGTTGGATGTTCCAAATAGTAGTCCGTAATCGCATCTTCGATATAATCTTGGATGGTACGACGGAGCGGTCGAGCACCCATTTTAGGATCATAGCCTAAATCTACTAATTTTTCTTTGACTTTTTGCGTCACATCAAGGTGAATCCCATTATAGCCTAAGCGCTTATTAACATCTTCCAGCATTAAATCAACGATATGCAAGAGGTTATCTTTGCTCAAGGCCTTAAATTCAATAATACCATCGAAACGGTTCATGAACTCTGGGCTGAAGAAGTTACTTAATTCACCAAGGACAGAACTTGTTCGTCCTTCTCTAGCTGCACCAAATCCAACAGAAGCTTCACTTTTACCTGTTCCGGCATTAGAGGTCATGATAATAATAGTATCCTTGAAGCTGACTGTTCGTCCTTGACCATCTGTTAAACGGCCATCATCAAGAACTTGTAAAAACATGTGCATGACGTCAGGATGAGCCTTTTCCACTTCATCTAAGAGAATAAGTGAATATGGATTGCGGCGAACTTGTTCCGTTAACTGGCCAGCTTCTTCATAGCCCACATAACCAGGAGGAGCCCCGACTAATTTAGCAACGGCATGTTTTTCCATGTATTCGGACATGTCAAAGCGAATCATATTGTCAGCAGAGCCAAAGAGTTCAATAGCTAGTTGCTTAGACAATTCTGTTTTACCAACACCTGTTGGCCCAACGAATAGGAAAGAACCAATAGGACGATTTGGAGTTCCTAATCCCACACGGTTCCGGCGAATGGCCTTGGCAATTTTGTCAACGGCATCATCTTGGCCAATCACGTGAGCTTTCAAATCATTAGCCAAATTAACGAGTTGAGATTGTTCTTTTTCTTTCAAATCGCCAACTGGAATATTAGTTTTTTGTTCAATGATGGCTTCAATGGTTTTTTCAGTAATGATAGGAATATCCTGTTCGTCGACTTTTTGAGCTTGCATTTCCTTGTATTTCGCAATTTGATCTCGGAAATAGGCTGCTCGTTCGTAATCTTCGTCACGAGTTGCTTGAGCCTTGAGGTTTTCTGCTTCAATCAGACGTTTGTCAATCTCTTTAGGGTCAACAAAATTAAGGGTTAAATTCATTTTTGAACCAGCTTCGTCCAGAAGGTCAATGGCCTTATCAGGGAGGAATCGGTCTTGAATGTAGCGATTGGATAAGTGTGCAGCAGCCTCGATAGCTGCTGGGCTATATTTGACATGATGATAGTCTTCATATTTGGGCTGGATACCTTTTAAGATGGTAATGGTTTCTTCTACAGAAGGTTCGTCAACTTTCACCGGCTGCATCCGCCGCTCCAAGGCAGCATCTTTTTCAATAATACGGTATTCATTTAAGGTAGTAGCACCAACGAGTTGCAACTCACCACGGGCCAAGGCTGGTTTTAAAATATTGCCAGCATCCATATTGCCATCTCCAGCAGAACCAGCACCTACAATTTCATGAATTTCATCAATAAAGAGAATCACATCTTTGCGTTGACGAATTTCTTCCATTAATTTTTGCATGCGTTCTTCGAATTGACCACGGATACCTGTGCCCTGAACAAGACTAACCACATCTAGACGAATCACTTGCTTACCTTGCAATTTGTGAGGTACTGTGCCATCTACAATTTTCTGGGCTAGACCTTCTACAACAGCTGTTTTACCAACTCCTGGTTCCCCAATAAGCACAGGGTTATTTTTAGTCCGACGGTTAAGGATTTCGATGACACGTGTAATCTCGTCATCTCGACCGATGACAGGGTCAATATCACCATGTCTTGCAATATCTGTAACATTAATCCCAAATTCTTCTAACAAGCCCTTTACTTGCTGATTTTGTGTTTGTGGCTGAGTGGGACGTTGCCCATTGAAATGACCACCATGGCGTCCTCCTCCGTTGCCATTTTGGCCTGCTTGTGTAGGCGGGGTATTCGGAAGGTTACCAAAGGCTCTAAAATTATTTAAATCACCAAAAAAGTCATCAAAGAAGGGGGTGGATGAGCGTTCTTGGGCTCTTTGACCTCCATTTAGACCACCTAAAATAGGATTAGTAGGGTCAGTCTTCATGATTTGATAACAGTTTTGACAAAGGTCAACTTGTTTTTGTTTTCCATTAACATTCGTGTAGAGGTGGATGGTTGATTCGTTTAAATTACAATTTTGACAAAGCATAATATACCTCCAAGGGTTTATCTAAAAGTCAAAGTCATTTAGTCAAAAATGGTCAAACTTTATACTCATATTATAGCACCACTGTTTTGGAAATCAAGTAAAAAGCTTAGGATGTTAGCACTGTCAGGGAGAGAGTGATAATTGTTCTTATCATCCCTGCTATTTTTCAAAAGGTTAAGAGGTAGGAGGCACAAAAGGCTAAAAATGGGAAAATGTGAAGAAAAATGCTACTTTTCTTGTTTGTTTGGCGCGAATTGTGTTAAAATAATAGGGATAAAAAACGAATAGGAGAAACGAAATGGAATCACATTTGGTGAGAATCATCAATCGTTTGGAATTGATGGTAACAGATGGCGGTAATCTCAAGCGAAATTTTGAACGTGATGGTGTTGTTGTAGCAGAAGTTGCCTTTTCAAATGACCCTGAAAACGGACCAGTTTTCACATTGCGTGATATCGAAGCGCGTGAGTCATATTCCTTTGATAGTATTGACTTGATTGCAATGGAAATCTACGATTTATTATATTAAGCTGAATATCATAAAGAGACTTGCCTGAGGCAGGTTTTTTTGTTGCTAAAAAAGTATTGTATTAATATTCATCAAATGGTATAATTATCTTTATTGTTGTGACCTTAGGACTTATAAGGAGATATAGATGGATTTATCATTTTTGCCCAAATACTGGGCCTACTTTAACTATGGTGTTCTCGTCACCATTATGATTTCGGCTAGTGTCGTCTTTTTTGGAACCATTATTGGGGTTTTGGTAACACTAATCAAACGTACTCAAATAAAGCCTTTGACTTGGCTAGTCAATACTTATGTGTGGATTTTTCGTGGGACACCAATGGTTGTTCAAATTATGATTGCCTTTGCTTGGATGCATTTTAATCAAATGCCAACTATCGGTTTTGGCGTTTTGAATTTAGATTTTTCAAGATTACTTCCTGGTATTATTATCATCTCGTTAAATAGCGGTGCTTACATTTCAGAAATTGTTAGAGCGGGTATTGAAGCTGTTCCAAAAGGGCAACTTGAAGCAGCCTATTCACTAGGTATCCGCCCTCGAAATGCCATGCGCTATGTGATTTTGCCTCAAGCCTTTAAAAATATTCTTCCTGCTTTAGGCAATGAATTTATCACGATCATTAAAGATAGTGCTCTCTTGCAAACTATTGGTGTTATGGAACTTTGGAATGGCGCTCAGTCAGTAGCAACAGCTACCTATTCTCCAATTGCTCCTTTACTAGTTGCTGCTTTTTACTATTTAATGGTCACGACAGTGCTATCACAATTATTGGCAGTCTTAGAGCGTCGTATGGCACAAGGAGGTAATCATTAATGACGGAACCTATTATTGCAATAAAAGCGTTACACAAATATTATGGGCAAAACGAGGTGCTTAAAGGAATTGATTTAAACATTATGCCAGGAGAAGTCGTGGTGATTATTGGCCCTTCTGGTTCTGGAAAATCAACTTTACTTCGCACCATGAACCTTCTTGAGGTTCCTACGAAAGGTCAGATAACGTTTGAAGGCATTGACATTACAGATAAAAGAAATGACATTTTTACAATGCGTGAAAAAATGGGAATGGTATTTCAACAATTTAATCTTTTCCCTAATATGACCGTTTTAGACAATATTACCTTGTCACCTATTAAAACGAAAGGCATTTCTAAAGCAGAAGCTGACAAAACGGCTTTGGCACTGTTAGATAAAGTTGGATTGTCAGAAAAAGCCAAGGCTTACCCATCTAGTCTATCTGGGGGACAGCAGCAGCGAATTGCGATTGCGCGTGGCCTAGCCATGGATCCAGACGTCTTACTATTTGACGAGCCTACTTCAGCCTTGGATCCCGAAATGGTGGGTGAGGTTTTGGCTGTCATGCAGGATTTGGCTAAATCCGGGATGACGATGGTCATTGTCACCCATGAAATGGGCTTTGCTAAAGAAGTCGCAGACCGTGTGATTTTTATGGATGGTGGCGTTATTGTGGAAGAAGGAAGTCCAAACCAACTTTTTGATCTGACTAAAGAAGAACGTACAAAAGATTTTTTAAGTAAAGTTCTCTAACAATCAAATTACCTCTTGTTAAACTTGAGTCTATGCAGACTCAAGTTTTTTTGATGACAACTCTTTAGGAATTGCTATTGCCATTTCTTTTTTAGAATCATTATTATATGAGATTAAAAAGACAAAAAACTTAAAGTACCTTGTAGTGGGAAGAACAGAGTATGTTATAATGGACACTGTAATTAAAAGGAGAGCTTATGGTGAAATTATCTCAGGTAAGAAGTGGCATCGCCTATCAGGTACTTAGCATAGCATTACCTCAAGACCATCAAAGGCATATGGCTCATCTTGGTATCAAGAAGGGAAGCCAAGTCAAGGTCATGTCGCAGACGAAGCAAAATGCAATTTTGATGATTAAAACAAGTCGTCTGGCCTTTGATAAGAGTCTTTTAGATGCTATTGAGGTCAGTGAAGTTAATGAAGGAGGGCAAACACTTCCTTTATCAGAATTAGAAATCATGGAAGTGGCTATTGTCGAAGCTATTTATGCGAGCAAGGAAACGAAGCGGCGTTTAATGGATATGGGCTAACGAAGGGAACTCGTTTTCAGTTACGTAAGCGAGCGCCTTTAGGTGACCCCCTAGAAATTAGTCTGAGGGGGTATGAGCTAAGTTTACGTCAGTCGGAAGCTCAATTAATTGCTGTACGGCAGCTAGAAGATGAGGACATGTCATGACAAAAATGGCCTTGATTGGTAATCCTAACAGTGGAAAAACGAGTCTTTTTAACCTCTTAACAGGAACTAATCAGCGGGTAGGAAATTGGCCTGGTGTTACGGTTGATCGTAAAAGTGGCTTCTTAAAGTCAAATAAGACAATTGAGATTCAAGATCTCCCTGGTGTTTACTCAATGTCACCCTATAGTCCAGAAGAACAGGTTGCAAGAGACTACCTGCTTAGCCAAGATGCTCAAGCTATTATTAATGTGGTAGACGGTACTCATTTGGAGCGGAACCTCTACTTGACCACACAACTGATGGAAATTGGCCTGCCTTTGGTTATGGCGCTCAACATGTCTGATGTGTTAGAAGCTAGTCAAAAACAGATTAATCTGGATAAGCTAAGTTACCAACTGGGTTTCCCCATTGTAGCAACCAGTGCTTTAAAAAACATAGGGCTTAACCAGCTAATTAGCAGTTGCCAAAAGGAAATAGCATATCCTAAGGAAACACCTTATTTTCCGATTTATGATAATCGATTGGAAGCGGCACTAGCTCAAATTATGGAAGTGTTGCAGGGAGTTGATTTAGGAATGGCCTGGCGATATTATAGTCTTAAATTATTTGAGCGAGACCCTTTAGTTCAGCAAGCGTTAGCTTTGGAGGATGCTCTTGCCAAAGAAATTGAAATGATTATTAAGATCACTGAAGATATTTTTGGGGAGGATGCTGAATCTATTGTTATTAATGAGCGCTATGCATATATTGAACAAGTTTGTCACATGGCTCAGATTGAAACTAATGATTTGGAATGGCGATGTTCAGATCAAATTGATCGCATTGTCACCAATCGATTTTTAGCCCTCCCCATTTTTGCTTCAGCCATGTTTTTGGTCTATTTTTTAGCTATTCAAACGGTGGGAACCATGGGAACGGATTGGGTCAATGATGTTTTATTTGGCGACTACTTTCCGAATGCAGCCAGCACAGCCTTAGATTATCTAAAGGTTGAAGCCTGGTTACAATCTCTCATTATTGATGGGATTCTTGCAGGGATTGGTGCTGTTATAGGATTTGTTCCTCAAATTTTTGTTCTTTTTATCTGCCTAGGCATTTTAGAAGATATTGGCTATATGAGTCGGATTGCTTTTGTCATGGACCGTATTTTTAGACGATTTGGGCTTTCTGGCAAATCTTTTATTCCTATGCTCATTGCGACAGGTTGTGGTGTTCCGGCTATTATGGCCAGCCGCACTATTGAAAATGAGCGAGACCGGAAAATTACAATCATGACAGCTACTTTTATGCCTTGTTCTGCCAAGCTAGCGATTATTGCGCTAATTTCTGGAGCTTTTTTCCCTAATAATCCTTTCATTGCTCCGAGTGCTTACTTTGTGGGGATTGCTTCTATTATTTTATCTGGAATTGCTCTTAAAAAGACCAAGTTATTAGGCGGACAGGCTAGTCCCTTTATCATGGAATTGCCAGCCTACCATTTACCTAATATGTTAACGGTGACGCATTATGCCTTTGGGAAGGCGTGGAGTTTTGTCAAACGAGCCGGTACCATTATTTTTTCATTGACGATTTTAATCTGGTTTTTGTCAACTTATAATGGCTATTTGCAGGTTGTTGAAACAGACCACAGCATGCTAGCTGACTTTGGTCGCCTCTTTGCTTGGCTCTTTAAACCGTTAGGATTTGGCAATTGGAAAGCAACCGTGGCAGCTCTTACTGGTTTATTGACCAAAGAAACCGTTGTGGCTACCTTCGGTATCTTATATCATCAGGCAGATGCGACGGAAACCAGCGGGGCCCTCTGGGCTAGCCTTCAAATGGATTATATTGCCTTAGCTGCCTATTCATTTTTGCTGTTTAATTTGTTGTATGCGCCTTGCTTTGCAGCCATCGGTGCTATTAAACGTGAAATGAATAGCGTCAGGTGGTCACTATTAGCCATCGGTTTTCAGACAGGTCTGGCTTATCTTCTCAGTTTTATCCTTTATCAGGTGGGGTTGGTCTTTATGGGGCAAGAAGTCACTTTCTGGACGATTTTGGCAGGACTCGAGATAGTTGCTCTCTTATATGCTATTTTGAGAAAACCAGCATTTGTGTCTGATCAAGTTATTACCATGAGCAACCTTGAGCGTATTAGTCAGGAGGAAAAAAACTAATGTCAACTCTTATTTTAGCAGCTGTGATCGGTATTCTTGTTGTCCTACCCCTTACCCATTATTATAAACAAAAGGGCTCTTGTGGGGACTGTCAGTGTTCTTGTCCTATCAAGGAAGATATGGAAAAACCTCAACAAATAAAAAATAACGCTTTAGAAAAGTCATGTTTTAGTGGCTCACCTCATCATACTTGTTAAAAGCCTTTGGTTCATATGGACTGAAGGCTTTTCGATATGCAGCTATTAAGGTTTTTGAGAGGCGATTGCTTTCGTTTTCTGTTACAATAAGAAAAAGTGACAGTGCACGTGAGACCTAACAAAGAACGAGAAAGGAATAAGATATGGTTTCCGTAATGTGGTTTCGTAGAGACTTAAGAATAGAAGACCAAAAAGCTTTAGCTCGTGCTATTGCCAGTCAGTCTCCAACTTTATGTGTGTTTCAATTTAATCAAGAGCAACTCAGTCAGCCTCCAAGTCGAAATCAGTCAGCTGTTGTAGCAAGTGTTTTGGCATTTAAAGAGGAGTTGAAAGAAAAAGGGATTGATCTCTATGTGATGAATGGTGATTTAATCACTTGTTTTGAGCAGTTAGCCCAACAGTTAGACCAGTGGACGGATGTGTATTTCAATTATGATGAGTCAGGGTTTGGTCGCAGGCGAGACCAACAAGCAGCGCAATGGTTTAGAGCAAAAAAGATTAATATTCATGCTTACCAGGATCATTATTTGCATGGTAGTCAAGAAATAAAGAACCAGTCAGGGGAGTATTATAAGGTCTTTACACCATACTATCGCGTCTGGCAATGCCTTCCTAAAGAAACGCCAGTTGTTGTTGATTTATCTCGGGGAAATTGGTTAAGTCTGAAAACACCTCAAGCAACTTTGGAGCTGATTGAAACGTTAAAAGACACAACTTTTAATGATGTGATGACTGTTAAAGAAGCCAAGGAAAGGCTAAATCATTTTGTGGACAATCAACTAGCTGACTATGATACAACGAGAGATTTTCCATCCCGGTGTGGGACAAGCTTCTTATCGCCTTATTTAAGATTAGGAATGGTTAGTATACGGACAGTCTATCAAGCTGTTAGCCAAGCACCTGCTAGTTCCGGACAAGCAGTTTTCCTCAAAGAATTAGCTTGGCGTGATTTTTACCATATGGTCTATGTGGCCAACCCTAATCAGAAAAAGCTAGCTATACAAGAAGCTTTTCGTCATTTAGAATGGGACGAGAACCCAGCAGCTTTCAAGGCATGGAAAGAAGGACAAACAGGCTATCCTATTATTGATGCAGCTATGAAACAATTACGAGCGACGGGGTGGATGCATAATCGCTTACGCATGGTAGTAGCCTCCTTTTTAACCAAGGATTTGCAGATTGATTGGCGTTTGGGGGAAGCTTATTTTCAAGAACAGTTGATTGATTATGATGCTGCAAGTAATATTGGTGGTTGGCAGTGGGCTGCCTCCGTTGGAACGGATGCGGTTCCTTATTTTAGGATTTTTAATCCGGTCACTCAAGGCAAACGATTTGATCCAGATGGTGACTTCATAAGGTCTTACCTGCCTAGCTTGGTTAGCGTTCCTCAAAAGTACCTTTATGAGCCTTGGAAAATGCCAGAGGCTCTACAAGAAAGTATTGCTTGTATTATTGGGAAAGATTATCCTCATCCTCTAGTGGATCATGCAGAGCAACGCAAACGAGCGATTGCTAGGTATGAATGGGCGAAGGAAAAAGCGCAAATGCAAGAGGAGAGGCTTCATTAAAATGGCTGTCACTTGCATTTTTTAACATAAATTAATTTAAAAAATAAGTTGACTTAATCGGCGTTATTTGTTACTATTCAGTTAGTTTTCTTTAAAGGATATGCCTGACGATAGAATAACTTTTATTATGTGATTTTAGAATAGGAAATGTCATATGACTTACAAAGAGGTTTATCAAGAGTGGTTAACAAATGATGCGCTCAGTGAAGACATCAAGAAAGATTTAGTAGCAATTCAAGATAATGAGACTGAGATTCAAGATCGGTTTTACAAGACACTTGAATTTGGGACAGCAGGGCTAAGAGGCAAGCTTGGTGCAGGAACCAATCGTATGAATACTTATATGGTTGGAAAAGCTGCCCAAGCTTTAGCCAATACCATCATTGATCATGGTACTGAGGCAGTTGCAAGAGGAATTGCTGTTAGCTATGATGTGCGTTATCAGTCTCAAGAATTTGCAGAGTTAACGTGCTCTATTATGGCGGCGAATGGTATCAGGGCTTATATTTATAAGGGCATTAGACCAACACCCATGTGTTCCTATGCTATTCGTGCCTTGGGTTGTGTCTCAGGAGTCATGATTACCGCTAGTCATAATCCACAAGCCTATAACGGTTACAAGGCTTATTGGCAAGAAGGGTCTCAAATTCTAGATGATATTGCAGACCAGATTGCAGGCCATATGGCTGAGTTAACTGATTATCAATCCATTAAGCAAATGCCTTTCAAGGAAGCCTTAGCGAGCGGTCTTGTTAGCTATATTGATGATAGTGTTGAAGAAGCATACAAGCAAGAAGTGCTTGGTTTAGCCATTAACGATACGTCTATTGATAAGTCTGTTCGTGTGGTTTATACGCCACTTAGCGGCGTTGGGAATTTACCAGTGCGTGAAATCTTGAAACGTCGTGGTTTTGACAATGTTTATGTGGTGCCTGAACAAGAATTACCCGATCCTGACTTTACAACAGTTGGTTACCCTAACCCAGAAGTCCCTAAAGCTTTTGCCTATTCCGAAAAATTAGGCGAGGAAGTTGATGCCGATATTCTGATTGCGACTGACCCAGACTGTGATCGTGTGGCTTTAGAAGTGAAAAATTCAGCAGGAGAGTATGTCTTTTTAAATGGCAATAAAATCGGTGCGCTCTTGTCTTATTACATTTTTTCACAGCGTTCAGCCTTAGACAATTTGCCAGAGCATCCTGTTTTGGTCAAGTCTATTGTTACAGGTGATTTGTCACGGGCTATTGCGAGCCATTATGGAATTGAAACCGTTGAAACCTTGACTGGTTTTAAGAACATTTGTGGCAAGGCAAATGAATACGAAGTGACCAAGGCTAAAAACTATCTCTTTGGTTACGAGGAGAGTATTGGTTTTTGCTACGGAACCTTTGTTCGGGACAAAGACGCTGTTAGCGCCTCGATGATGGTTGTGGAGATGGCTGCCTATTATAAGGAAAGAGGCCAAACCTTACTGGATGTTTTAGAAACCATCTACACTACTTTTGGCTATTATAACGAACGACAGATTTCCTTGGAATTAGAGGGGATTGAAGGTCAAGAACGTATTGCTAGAATCATGAATGATTTTCGTCAATATCCTCTAAAAGCAGTGGCAGATTTAACTTTAAAAACGACGATTGACTTCAAAGAAGGTTATCAAGAATTTCCAAAACAAAACTGCCTCAAGTATTATTTTGATGAAGGGTCTTGGTATGCTCTTAGGCCGTCTGGAACAGAACCAAAAATCAAACTTTATCTCTACACCATTGGGCAAACACAAGCTGATAGTCTTGCTAAATTAGATGCTATTGAAGCAGCTTGTCGCAAGAAAATGGAACAGGTTCAGTGATTATCATGTCAATAAAAGAGGCTTTCAGAAAGCTTCTTTTTTGAATTAGGAGGCCATTTCGATAGGCTTTATGCTATGGCAAATAGACATGGAACCGGCCAAGATGATAAATAAGAGAACGCACCACTAATTTTCTGCTATAATAGAGAGATGAAAATGAAAGGGGAATTGGATGACTGAAATAATGGATGGGAAAGCCCTAGCTCAAAAAATGCAAAGCGAATTAACTATTAAGGCGCAGCAATTAAAACAGGAGAAGGGGATTGTACCAGGTTTAGTAGTTATCTTGGTTGGGGATAATCCTGCCAGTCAAGTGTATGTTCGCAACAAAGAACGCGCAGCTATTGCTGCTGGCTTCAAAAGCGAAACCGTTAGGTTGTCAGAATCTATTTGCCAGGAAGAATTGATTGGCGTCATTGAACGCTATAATGAAGATGACACGATTCATGGCATCTTGGTCCAATTACCCTTGCCAAATCACATTAATGATAAGAAAATTATCCTTGCTATTGATCCTAAAAAAGATGTGGATGGTTTTCACCCAATGAATACCGGTCACCTTTGGTCTGGTCGCCCCTTGATGGTTCCTTGCACACCGGCAGGTATTATGGAAATGTTACGCGAATACGAGGTGGACCTTGAAGGTAAGCATGCGGTGATTATCGGAAGATCTAACATTGTAGGCAAACCAATGGCTCAACTCTTGTTAGATAAGAATGCAACGGTAACGTTGACGCATTCTAGGACACGACATTTAGAAGACGTCTGCCGCCATGCGGATGTTTTAATTGTGGCCATTGGACAAGGTCATTTCGTGACGAAAGACTTTGTTAAAGAAGGGGCCGTTGTTATTGATGTTGGAATGAACCGTGATGATAATGGTAAACTTATTGGAGATGTGGCTTTTGATGAAGTTTCTCAAGTTGCCTCTAAAATTACCCCTGTTCCTGGGGGAGTCGGTCCGATGACGATTACCATGTTATTAGAACAAACTTACCAAGCAGCTTTACGGAGTGTGAGTCGATGATTAGTGACCATGATCTTGCGAGAAAAGTGATTTTACCAAGGCAAAAAGAAACTAATAAAGGCAATTACGGGCGCTTGCTTCTGATAGGGGGCTTAGCACCTTATGGTGGTGCTATTATTATGGCAGCTCTGGCAGCTTTAAACAGTGGAGTAGGTTTAATCACTGTTGCGACTGATCAATCAAATATCTCAGCCTTGCATAGCCATTTACCAGAAGCAATGGCATTTTCAGTGGATGACAGGGACTTGTTGCTAAGACAACTTGAAGTGGCAGATTTAGTCCTTATTGGTCCAGGGCTTTCTGAAAATAGCAAAGCACAAAGATTATTTGAATGGGTCGTGTCTCATATCAAAGGTCATCAACTCTTGTTAGTTGATGGCTCTGCTTTAACGATTGCTGCTCAAAAAAACTATTTCTTTCAAGATTTGACGTCACCAATTATCCTTACTCCCCACCAGAAAGAGTGGGAACGCCTTTCTGGATTAGCCATTGACCAACAGACGGTGCCCAACACTCAAAAATTCTTGCAGCAATTTCCTCAAGGTACGATTTTGGTGGCTAAAAGTTCAGCAACTAAACTCTATCAAGATGATAAGATTTATGAGCTAACTGTTGGAGGGCCATATCAAGCAACTGGTGGTATGGGGGATACTTTGGCAGGTATGATTGCGGCAATGGCTGTTCAGTTTAAGCGGGTTGATTTGTTTGATAGGGTAGCCTGTGCGGCCTATCTTCACTCAGCCATTGCTGATGCATTAGCTCAAGAAGCTTATGTGGTCTTACCAACAGCTATTAGCCAGGAAATTCCAAAATGGATGAAAGCATTCAGCGAAGAAAATGAGTAGTGCTGATAAAGGGTTTAGAATAGAGTAAGAGAGGAGCCGAAAGAGGCTCCTTTTTCTGGTTTTCTGCTCACTATTTATTCAGAAAAATGGTATAATTGCATTAGTATGCAAAGGGACTATGTCAGGTCCAACTAAGTGAAAGGTGGCTTGATGGCAGATTATTTAACCGTCACTCATTTGACGAAATATTTAAAATTAAAATTTGACCGTGACCCTTATTTGGAACGGGTTTATCTGACTGGTCAAGTGTCCAATTTTCGAAAACGACCGACTCATCAATATTTTTCCTTAAAAGATGAAAGTGCTGTGATTCAAGCCACCATGTGGGCAGGAGTCTATAAAAAACTAGGATTTGACCTAGAAGAAGGCATGAAAATTAATGTGATTGGGCGAGTCCAACTTTATGAACCGAGTGGTTCCTATTCTATCGTGATTGAAAAGGCAGAGCCAGACGGCATAGGTGCCTTGGCTTTGCAGTTTGAACAATTAAAGAAAAAATTAACTGCAGAAGGTTATTTTGAGCAAAAACACAAGCAGCCCTTACCTCAGTTTGTGTCAAAAATTGGGGTCATTACAAGTCCAAGTGGCGCTGTGATTCGAGATATTATCACAACCGTTTCACGGCGTTTTCCAGGGGTTGAGATTTTATTATTCCCAACTAAAGTACAAGGTGATGGAGCCGCCCAAGAAGTAGTGGCGAATATTCGAAGAGCCAACCAAAGAGAGGATTTGGACTTGCTCATTGTTGGCCGTGGAGGTGGCTCGATAGAAGACCTTTGGGCTTTCAACGAGGAAATAATGGTTCAGGCTATCTTTGAATCGAAACTTCCAGTGATTTCGAGTGTGGGTCATGAAACTGATACAACCCTGGCGGATTTTGTGGCAGACCGCAGAGCAGCTACACCAACAGCAGCAGCAGAGTTAGCAACGCCTATTACAAAAACAGAACTTATGTCTTGGATAGTAGAGCGGCAAAATCGTTCCTATCAGGCCTGCTTAAGACGGATTAAGCAGCGGCAAGAGTGGGTGGATAAACTATCACAATCTGTTATTTTTAGGCAGCCAGAACGATTATATGATGCCTACTTGCAAAAAATTGATCGCCTTAGCATGACCCTGATGAATACGATGAAAGATCGTCTGAGTTCCGCCAAAGAAAACAAGGTTCAGTTGGATCATGCCTTGGCTAATAGTCAATTACAGACAAAAATCGAGCGGTACCAAGACCGTGTTGCTACCGCTAAGCGTTTACTGATGGCTAATATGACAAATCAGTACGATAGCCAGCTGGCCCGATTTGAAAAAGCACAGGATGCTTTGCTATCACTGGACACTGGCCGAATTATTGCGCGTGGTTATGCGTTGATTGAAAAAAATCAAGAACTGGTAGCCTCTGTAAGTCAGATAACAAAGGGTGATCAGTTAACCATTAAGATGCGTGATGGACAATTAGATGTAGAGGTAAAAGATGTCAAAAACGAAAACATTTGAAGAAAATTTACAAGATTTAGAGACTATTGTGAACAAACTTGAAAATGGGGATGTGCCCTTAGAAGAAGCCATTTCAGAATTTCAAAAAGGAATGCTTCTCTCAAAAGAACTTCAAAGGACCTTACAAGCGGCAGAAAAAACACTCGTCAAAGTGATGCAAGCTGATGGCACAGAAGTAGATATGGATGATTAATGGACAAATTAGCTAGAATTGACGAAGCCATTCGTCGCTACTATAAGACGACTAGTAACGGTGTATCTGAAGAGTTGATTGATGCCATCTTGTATTCTGTTGACAGTGGTGGCAAGCGCATTCGCCCACTTATCTTATTAGAGATGATTGAGGGATTTGGGGTATCGTTACAGAATGCTCATTTTGATTTGGCTGCAGCTCTTGAAATGATTCATACAGGAAGTCTGATTCACGATGATTTGCCAGCCATGGATAATGATGATTACCGACGTGGCAGACTGACCAATCACAAACAATTTGGAGAAGCCACGGCCATTTTGGCGGGAGACAGCTTATTTTTAGACCCCTTTGGGTTAATAGCTCAAGCTGAATTAAATAGTGAGGTTAAAGTAGCCTTAATCCAAGAACTTTCCCTAGCTTCAGGAACTTTTGGTATGGTTGGTGGTCAGATGCTAGATATGAAAGGGGAAAATCAAGCTTTGAGTCTCCCTCAGTTGTCACTGATTCACCTCAATAAAACCGGAAAATTATTAGCTTTTCCTTTTAAAGCAGCAGCTCTTGTAACAGAACAGACTATTACTGTTCGTCAACAACTAGAGCAGGCGGGAATGCTCATCGGACACGCCTTTCAGATTAGGGATGATATTTTAGACGTGACAGCTAGCTTTGAAGATCTTGGAAAAACACCTAAAAAGGACTTATTCGCAGAAAAAGCTACTTACCCAAGTTTACTGGGGTTAGAAGCCTCTTACCAACTGTTGACAGAGAGTTTAGATCAGGCTTTGACGATTTTTCAGACACTAGAAAGCGATGTAGGCTTTAAGCCTCAAACGATTACAAAACTGATAGAAGGGTTACGACTTAATGCCTAAAGAAAGAGTAGATGTGTTAGCCTATAAGCAAGGATTATTTGAGACCAGAGAGCAAGCTAAGCGCGGTGTTATGGCAGGGTTAGTGGTCTCTGTGATTAATGGCCAACGCTATGACAAGCCAGGTGACAAAATTGACGATGGGACTGAGTTAAAACTTAAAGGCGAAAAACTCAAATACGTCAGTCGTGGTGGATTAAAACTGGAAAAGGGGCTGCATGTTTTTGGTGTATCGGTTGCTAATCAAATTGGGATTGATATTGGCGCTTCAACAGGTGGATTTACGGATGTTATGTTACAAGATGGGGCCAAATTAGTCTATGCTGTCGACGTTGGGACCAATCAGTTGGTATGGAAACTCAGACAAGATCCACGAGTGAGAAGTATGGAACAGTATAATTTTCGTTATGCTCAGCTAGAGGACTTTAGTGAGGGACAGCCTGTATTTGCCAGTATTGATGTGTCCTTCATTTCTCTCAGATTGATTTTGCCAGCCCTGCATAACGTTTTGTCAGATCAGGGACAGGTTATCGCTCTCATTAAACCGCAATTTGAAGCTGGGCGCGAGCAGATTGGTAAAAAAGGCATCGTCAAAGACAAACAGATTCATGAAAAAGTGATTCAAAAGGTCATGGATTTTGCCTTAGATTACGGATTTACAGTTAAGGGACTTGATTTTTCCCCTATTCAGGGTGGTCATGGCAATATCGAATTTTTAGCTCATCTTGTTAAGTCACAGACATCTGAAACGTTAGCCCCGCATCTGATTCAGGAAGTTGTTGCCAAGGCACATAAGGAGTTTGAGAAACATGAAAAAGAGTGAACGACTTGAATTAATCAAAAAAATGGTTTTGACGCATCCAATTGAGACGCAACATGACCTCTTAAAATTGCTGGCAGAGCATGGGTTAGAATTGACCCAGGCTACTATTTCAAGAGACATGAATGAAATTGGCATTGTTAAAATTCCTTCTGGCAGTGGTCGCTATGTCTACGGTCTCTCTCAAGATAGTCGTAAAAAGATTATCCAAGGACCACGTTCTATTAAAAGTACCATTTTGGCTATTTCGGACCCTACAGCAGGACTTGAGCAACATCTTTATTTAAAAGTAGTTCCTGGGAATAGCAAACTCATAAAACGTTACTTGTTAACTGATTTTCCAGAAGCTATTTTTAGTCTTATTGCAGATGATGACAGTTTACTTTTGATTGCTAAATCAGCAGCAGATGCCGATAAGATTCGTCAGGAAGTCTTGCTCTGGATGCAGAGGCAAACTTAGAAGAACAGGGAGAAAGTGATGCTATTAGAAATTTCCATTAAAAATTTTGCCATTATTGAGGAAATCTCTCTGAATTTTGAAAATGGCATGACAGTTTTGACGGGTGAAACAGGAGCTGGAAAGTCCATTATTATTGATGCCATGACTATGATGCTTGGTGCGCGTGCTAGTACAGAAGTGATTCGCCACGGCGCTAATAAGGCAGAAATTGAAGGCTTTTTTTCCGTAGATGCCAATCCGGCACTGGTTGCATATTTAGAAGCCTCTGGAATTGCAATGGAAGAAGATTTGGTAATCCGTCGAGATATTTTTGAAAATGGCAGAAGCGTGAGCCGTATTAATGGTCAGATGGTTAACTTAGCGACCTTAAAAGAGGTCGGGCAGTTTTTGGTAGATATTCATGGGCAACATGACCAAGAAGAATTAATGAGACCACAGCTCCACCAGCAAATTTTGGATGCTTTTGGTGATAAGGCTTTTGAGCAATTGAAAGAGCACTATCAGCTTATTTTTGATCGCTATAAAAGCTTGCGTCGACAGGTTATTGATAAACAAAAAAATGAAAAAGAACATAAAGATCGTATCGACATGTTGGCTTTTCAGATAGCGGAGATTGAAACTGCAGCTTTGCATCGAGGAGAAGATGAGCGACTAGGTCAAGAACGTGATCGTTTGTTAAATCATAAGAAAATTGCTGATACCTTAACCAATGCTTATATCATGCTAGATAATGAAGATTTTTCAAGCCTATCCAATATTCGCTCTAGCATGAATGACTTGCTATCAATTGAGCAGTTTGATTCTGAGTACAAGGGGATGTCGACTTCGATTTCTGAAGCCTATTATATTCTTGAAGAAGTGAGCAAGCAATTATCAGATACCATTGACCAACTGGATTTTGATGGTGGGCGATTACAGGAAATTGAATTTCGCTTGGATACACTCAATAGCTTAACCCGTAAATACGGTGGCGATGTGAATGATGTGCTTGACTACTACGATAATATCGTTAAAGAATACCAGCTATTAACAGGCGATGAGTTGTCTTCAGGGGACCTAGAGGCAGAATTGAAAAGCTTAGAAAAACAATTGGTTGCTGCTGCTTCGGAGTTAAGTGTCTCTCGCCATCAATTGGCGGAGCAACTAGAAACTGATATCAAAGCTGAACTTAAGGAACTTTATATGGAAAAAGCAGACTTCAAAGTTCACTTTACCACATCAAAATTCAATCGTGATGGTAATGAAAGCTTAGAATTTTACATCTCCACTAATCCAGGTGAAGGATTCAAGCCCCTTGTCAAGGTGGCTTCGGGAGGTGAATTATCACGCTTGATGTTGGCCATCAAAGCAGCTATCTCTAAAAAAGAAGATAAAACGAGTATTGTTTTTGATGAAGTAGATACAGGTGTTTCTGGTCGAGTTGCTCAAGCCATTGCCCAAAAAATTTATAAAATTGGGCGACATGGGCAAGTTCTCGCTATTTCACACTTACCTCAAGTCATTGCCATTGCTGATTACCAGTATTTTATTTCTAAAGAGAGTAAAGAAGAATCCACCGTTTCGAAGGTAAGGTTGTTAACTTTTGAAGAACGTGTGGAAGAAATTGCCAGAATGCTTGCTGGTGCAGACATGACAGAAGCTGCTCTCACTCAGGCTCGTGAATTACTGGCCAAACATTAATAAACAGAAAAAACTGTGACTATTCAATAGAATAGTCTTTTGATGAGAAAGAGAAACCGTCAGATTAGTCTGTGGTTAGATTCTGGAGTCATAGCGCTCCGATGCCATCTAGCAGGACGTTTGGCGGTTTCTTTTTGCTCAACTGTCTTGACAAACCCCTGATAAATAGTAGAATATATAAGAGAATTTTAATCCAGGAGACATACATGTCTAATAAAAAATTGTATTTCGCAAGCATTGTGGTATTGGCTGTCCTAAGTTGCGGTTTTTCAACAGTGGGAGCAACTCAACAGTCAAGTAAGGATATGAAAGCAGACCGTCAAATAACTACTGACCAAGACACATCAATCTATGCGAAACCCGTGCCTCAAGAGCAGTCTGAATCAAAACAGGAAATACCAGATTTTCCATTAGCAGATGATTTTGAGGATGACCTTGAAGAGGATGAGGGTCACTACTTTGAAAGAGAAGATGAGCCATCCGCTGAAGATGAAGGGTTAGACAAGCCTAGTTTAGCAGAAGTCCCTGCTGGTGAAGCTGATACGCCTATGTTGATGAACGCTATCGCTGTTAGTCTTCCGTTTCTTGATGATCAGGAAAATAGTGATAAACCGACACCACACGTGAGAACAGCCCCAAGCCCAGATCTGCGTTATATGATAGCAAAGCGTCAATTGCTTGAAAAAATGGAAGCTTTGAATGCAGCGACTACAAAATTAGCATCTTTAGTGTCTAAAAAGTCTGATTTAACAACTCAGGTGTATTCTCATGGTGAAGTGTTTGGCGAAGTTTTAGCAGCCCAATATGAAAAGAAAAAGGTCGAACAAACCATTGATAGGAGAAGAGAAGCTAGTCAGCAAACGAATAAACCAAGTGTTATTATTGATGAGTTAGGACGCATTATTTCTTATATTAGGGATAACAGAAAAGATGTTCCCGTGCCCTATAACCGAAAAATTAGCTTCCTAGTGCGCAAGGAGAAGAAAGACTTACCAGTAACAGGAGATCAATCGTGGACCACTCTACCTTGGTTAGGGATGACTTGCCTAGGTTTTGCAACTCTTCTGGTGATTAAAAAAACTGAGCCCTCATCAATTGGCTGATAAGGCAGGTCTGAGAAGATAAGACATGGATAACACAACACAGGAGTCAGATTATTTAGATAAGGCTCCTGTTTTATATTGGTTTAAAACTCTGCGATCATCATATTTAAAAAACAAAACAGCTGGTTTGTTAACTTCTTAGTTAATAAATACTCAGAAGATACGTGACTAATTTTGATTTATTTACCAAGGAGTGATAAAATAAGAAGGTGAGAAACTAGTCTAGAATGGAAAAATACATGGGAACTATTAAAATTGTTGCAGATTCATCAATGACCATTGAACCAGAATTAGTTAAGGCATTGGACATTACTGTCGTGCCTCTATCCGTTATGATTGAGAGCAAATTATATTCTGATAATGACTTGAAAGAAGAAGGTTACTTTTTGAGCCTAATGAAGGCTAGTAAGTCTCTTCCCAAAACGAGTCAACCTCCGGTTGGTCTTTTTGCTGAAACTTATGAGAAGCTTGTTAAAGAAGGGGCAACCGACATTGTTGCCATCCACCTGTCCCCAGCTTTATCAGGAACTATCGAAGCATCACGTCAAGGAGCAGAAATTGCTGAAGCGCCAGTAACGGTTTTAGATTCTGGATTCACAGACCAAGCCTTGAAATTCCAAGTTGTTGCAGCAGCAAAGTTGGCACAAGTGGGTGCAAGCCTAGAAGATATTTTGGCTGCGGTTCAAGACATTAAGTCAAAAACAGAACTCTATATTGGGGTTTCAACGTTAGAAAACCTTGTCAAAGGGGGCCGAATCGGCCGTGTAACGGGAGTTCTTAGCTCACTTCTAAATGTTAGGGTGTTGATGGAACTTAAAAATGATGAACTCAAAACTCTTGTCAAAGGGAGAGGAAATAAAACCTTTACCAAATGGTTAGATGGCTATCTGGCTGATAACAGCCACCGTCCGATAGCTGAGGTAGCCATTTCTTATGCTGGAGAAGCTGATTTTGCCTTAATGCTAAAAGAAAAAATTGCAGCTCACTACACAGGATCTATTACGGTTTTAGAAACTGGCTCTATTATCCAGACGCATACGGGTGAGGGAGCCTTTGCGGTTATGGTTCGTTATGAATAATCGTCGATTTCTTAACGGTCTCCTTTTCTTTCTGGTCAGTTTAGGCCTGGCGTTTCTAATGCTCAATTTTCTTATCCCTAAATCAGATTCACGATTGAAAAAAAGTGATTTTCTAAAAAATGAGCAAATGGATATTCATTACGTTGCCATAGGAGATTCCTTGACTGAAGGCGTGGGAGACTTGACCAATCAAGGCGGTTTTGTTCCCTTATTAGCAAGTGATATGGGAGATTATCTAAAAGCTAACGTGATCTCTCAAAATTATGGCGTATCCGGTAATACCAGCCAGCAAATCCTTGATCGAATGACCAAAGAAAAAGACATTCGAAAAGCCTTAAAAAAAGCTGATGTGATGACCTTAACCGTTGGTGGTAACGATGTTATGGCTGTTATTCGAAACAATTTAGCTGACTTACAAGTGTCCAGTTTTAAAAAACCAGCTCGTCAGTATCAAGAGCGGTTGCGGAAGATTATTGATTTAGCAAAAAAAGATAATAAGGAACTACTCATTTTTGTTCTGGGGATTTATAATCCTTTCTACTTGAATTTTCCAGAATTAACCGATATGCAAAAAGTTATTGACGATTGGAACGATAAAACTAAGGACGTTCTTGATGATTACAAGCATGTTTATTTTGTTCCTATCAATGACCTCTTATATAAGGGGATTAATGGCCAAGACGGGATTGTTCAATCGTCAGGAGACCAAGCTACAATTGTTAACGATGCCTTGTTTACGGGAGACCATTTTCACCCCAATAATACTGGTTATCAAATCATGTCAGACGCAGTAATGGAGAAAATCAGAAAACATGGAAAAGAAATCACCCCTTAACTGGTGGAAATGGGGCTTCTTGCTTTTGTTGGCTTTCAATGTCGCCTTTTTATTAGTTATTGGAAGTCGTCTTATTCAAGTGAGAGAGCCTGAGTCAGATTTAATTGCTCAAAAAGCCACTAAAAATGTTAAAGTCGGTACGTTTACCACAAGCAGAGAACAACTGAATGAAACGGTGGCCAGCTACCTCAAGGACTATCAGTCTGAAAAGATGCATTACAAATTCTACTCCACCTCTTCTTCCATTTTATTCGAAGGAACCTACCAACTTCTAGGATATGAAGTCCCTTTATACATCTACTTTCAACCTCATCGTTTAGATAATGGAGCTGTTCAGCTACAGGTGATTTCTTTTTCAGTAGGAACCTTACCTTTACCTGAAAAAGATGTTCTGCAATATTTGAAGTCAAGCTACAAGTTGCCGAAGTTTGTGAAAGTGATGCCACAACAATCAGCTATTGTGGTCAATTTGCAAGAGGTTAAAAACGATGCGAGGGTCTATTTGAAGGCCAAGAAAATTGATTTGTTTAAGGATGAAATCAGCTTCGATATTTACAAGAAATAAGGCCAAATAACGTTAAATACTTGACCTAATCGCTTTTTTTAGATATGATAATATCTGTTAAAGCATTAAGCTTACTAATTATTTGGAGGATTTGTTAAATGGCTAACAAACAAGATTTAATCGCAAAAGTTGCAGAAGCAACTGAACTTACAAAAAAAGATTCAGCAGCAGCAGTTGATGCCGTATTTTCTGCAATCGAAGCTTTTCTTGCCGAAGGTGAGAAAGTACAATTAATCGGTTTTGGTAACTTCGAAGTCCGCGAACGTGCAGCTCGTAAAGGTCGTAACCCACAAACTGGTGCAGAAATCGAAATCGCAGCTTCAAAAGTTCCAGCCTTCAAAGCTGGTAAAGCTCTTAAAGACGCTGTTAAATAATTGCATAGATAAAAGCCCGTTGTATCAAGCATTATAGCCTGTGCAGTGGGCTTTTTTGTATATTTGGCTATGAAATTAGTAGTGTTTCATGGTGTCAGCTATCGTTGTGCTTCTTGCTATGGTTATGTGAATAACAGCTTAAAAAAGGTTCTGCGCATCACCTGAATTGTTATAGTAAAAAATTTTTGATAGTGGTGTTACATGAAGTGTTGACGGGCGTAGACATAGGCTAACAGGGAAATGAGGCTTATTCCAAATCCGATTAGGGAAAAGCTAAGAGGATTAACCGATATTGGTAAGGCTGTCATAAGGATGGTAGCTAAAGGCATCAGTAAAACGGCAAGGGTAAAAATAGAGCTAAAGACACGTCCTAATAAGACTTTTGGGACCTTTTTTTGAACCGTGGAAAAGAAGTGAATGTTAAAAATGGTTAGAAAACATTCAAACCAAAGATTACCGGAGGCTAAGACCAAGGTGGAAACCTTAGCAAGATGCAATGGAGTAAGCATCGCAAGTCCTAAGCCACTAGTTCCTAAAGCAATTAAGAGACTTTGGTAATTATTTTTGAAGTATTTGTTAGCAAACAGTGCTCCTAAAATGGCTCCCACAGCTCCAAGTGACAGCATGGTAGCGTAACTAGAGGAACGATTAAACAACTGATTGGAGAAGGGGAGAAGGTAATTAAAGGCGGCAATAAAAAAATTAACCAGAGTTGCGATTGTGAGGAGAAAGAAAATCTCTTTTTCCCGGCGAATAAAGTCTAAGCCTTCCTTTATGTCTGTCAGTAAATGCCTAATACCGATTTGACCAGATTTGGACTGAAGATGAGTTTCTTTGGTGGTGATTGACCATAAGCAGACGAAGGAAAGGGCAAAACTGATACTATCTAGCAGTAAGGCGGATCTCAATCCGAGACGATCAACGACCAAAAAAGCCAGCAAAGGGGAGGAAATACTAATGATTTGGGAAATAATTTCCAAATGTGCATTAAAGTTTACTAACCTTTCTTCCTTAACAAGAGTGACAACATAGGCACGAAAAGAGGTACCAGAAAAGGCATGTGAGATAGCTAAAATGGCATTGACAGTAATAAGACCAAAGAGCATGCCTTGCTTGCTAGGCATAAAAACTAACAAGCCACAGGCTATAGCTCCGATAGCATCAGTCCATAACAGAATCTGTCGACGTTTATAACGATCAGCGATAGCACCACCAATTGGATTTAAAAAGAGAGCAATCAGGCTATCAACTAACTGGTAATAACCGAGGTATTTTTGCCCTACTACACCTAGACCAGCAATCCAACTGCTATTACCATAATCGTAAATCACATTGCCAATCTTGTTAACAGCACGACTTGTTAAAAGTCGGTATTCATTTTTTGTCATTAGAAAACCTCCACAATAAAGTGATGTTATTATAAATCACTTTTAGGAGGTTTTTGATTTTTTTGCAAATTAGGTAAGAGATTTAACAAATCGTTCAAAGTCTGAACGGTAATTATGAGCCATATGAGGACAATCCAATGCTTCGAAAATATCAATAGCTTTTGTCATTTTTTGAATACCAGCTAGGCAGTCCCTAGTTAAATAGTCCTGTAGGCCTTGTAAAAACAAGAAGATGGTTTTTTCATATAGCTTGGTCTCATTTGTCAATAAAGGTTTTAGCTGGTCTTGGTAGTAAGTGGCATAGGATAAAGCCTGTCGGTGCAGACACGTCTCCCAGATATTTAAGAGGGTAATGGTTACTAAATGCTTATGACTGGAAATATCTTGATAGTAATGATGATTGTTAAGAATCTCTCGTCCCATTCTGTCGAGCAGTGGTATATCGATAAAGAGATAAAGATTGCCAATCAAAATGAGTTCGTAAATCTGCCACTGCTCAGTGCTAAAGAGATAATCAGTAACGTCATCAAGATAAGCTTTTGGAAAAGGAATTGTTGGGTCACACTTACAAATAAATCCTTGTAGTAAAATAACGTTTAAATAATACCTTTTCCAATCAGGCTGCTCTTGGTATTTCCGGTTTTCTTCCTCCTGCAAAGCTTTAAATCCCTCCACATCACGGGCATATTCAAGCGGAATTAAATGTGACATAAAACGAATCTGCTCAGTTTTTTTGAAGTCAGAAGCGACATCCATAAATTCTTTTACTTCAACATGCATCCTATCTAAGGCAACTAAAAATTTATTGAGGGAAATATCTGACTGTCCCCGTTCAAAACGTGATAACTGTGACAGTGAGACAGAGTCTCCTGCAACTTGTTGTAGGGAAAGGTTTCGATTTAGCCTTAGCTCACGAAATGTTTCTCCTAATGGTTTTGCCATGCGGTCAATCCTCCTTCTATTAGTATAACATTTCCTTAGTTTGGGATAGGATTTTCTCATATTTGCAAATGGTAGCTATGAGATTTTTCAAAGAGAAGATCATCTAAAAAACTTTATTTAGAATTGTTCTAAATTACTTGACTTATCTATTTAGAATTATTATAATTAATATATCTTAAAGATTGAGAGAATTTTTAATTGTGAGGGAAACTAAAATGACAATCAAAGCATGGATCATAGATCATCTTCATCTTATGGAGACTTTAGCCTGTCTGGTATTGATCATCATTGGCTTAGCCTTTCTTGGACCATTTCCACATGTTGCCTCTGCCATTTTTATTTTGGCTTTCTTAATTGGAGGTTATGAATCTGCAAAAGCTGGCTTATTGGATTTGGTACAACATAAACATTTGTCAGTAGATGTTCTGATGATTTTAGCTGCTATCGGTGCTGGAATCATTGGCTACTGGTTGGAAGGCGCTCTGCTGATTTTTATCTTTTCTTTATCTAATACCCTTGAAGAAATGGCCATGGAAAAAAGTAAAGATGCTATTTCTGCCTTAATGTCTTTAACGCCAGATACAGCACGTCGTTATCAAGAAGATGGTAGTATTGTAGACGTTGAGACCAAGCTTTTGACTATTGGAGATCGTTTGCAGGTTCGTAAAGGCGAAGCTGTTCCAATTGACGGGGAACTCTTGAGTACTTTTGGTCAGTTTGACGAGTCTATGGTTACTGGTGAGCCGATTACTGTTGATAAGACAAAAGGTCAAGAACTTATTGGAGGAACCATTAACCAAGGGCAAACGATCGATATGTTGGTTACTGTTGAGAATGACAATACTCTTTTTGCTAAGATTGTAAGCTTGGTAGAATCTGCCCAAGGTCAAAAGAGTAAAACAGCTACCTTTATTGAGAGTTTAGAAGATAGCTATGTTAAATTTGTCCTTGTCCTTGTCCCTGCCTTTATTCTCTTTAGTCATTTTGTTCTTGCTTGGACCTGGTTGGATGCTTTTTACCGAGGGATGATTCTATTGACAGTCGCCTCTCCATGTGCTTTGATTGCTAGTTCAACACCTGCTAGTCTCTCAGCGATTTCTCGTGCAGCCAGAAAGGGATTGATTATCAAGGGCGGTGACATCGTAGATAATATGGGAGATATTCAGGCTGTCGTGATGGATAAAACAGGAACCCTAACTCAAGGCAAACCATCTGTCGTAGCTGCGCATTATTTAACAGATGAATTACTTGTGAATAGACTGGTAAAAGGAGCCGAATCTGCCAGTACCCATCCTATTTCTAAAGCCCTGCTTGAACACACTGAAACAGTAGAAGCACTGAATTTTGACCAATTAGACGAGATTTCTGGGAAAGGATTCCAAGGATTCTATCAAGGTCAAGAATGGCGCATTGGGAAGAAATCCTTTATTTTAGAGATGGTGCCAGATCTTTCTGCTTTTGAAGAAACGATTCAGGTAGAAGAAAGTCAAGGGAAAACTCTTATCTTTGTTTCTCGCGACAACCAACTAGTAGCCTACTACGCTTTGTTAGATGACATCAAATTAGAGTCAAAACGTGCCATTGAAGCTCTTCATGCTATGGGAATCAAGACGGTCATGTTAACAGGGGACCAAGAACGAACTGCTAATTATGTTGCCCAAAAGCTTGGTATTGACGAATTTGTTGCTAATTGTATGCCTCAAGATAAGGTCGCAAAACTAACAGAACTCAAAGCAAAATATGGCTTTGTGGCCATGGTAGGAGATGGTATCAATGATGCTCCTGCCCTTGCTCAGGCGGATGTTTCTTATGCTATTGGATCAGGAACAGATATCGCTATGGAAAGTGCAGATAGTGTGATTATGGATGACTTGACTCGTATTCCTTTTTCGATTCAATTGTCACGCAAAATGAAAACCATTGTCAAACAAAATATTGTGTTTGCGTTGTCTGTTATCACTCTATTGATTTTCGCTAATGTTTTTCAAGTGGTGAACTTACCTCTTGGGGTAGTTGGGCATGAAGGATCAACAATCTTAGTAATTTTGAATAGCTTGCGGTTACTTTCTTATAAGTAGCAGGAAACTTGCTTGAAGACGTGAAAGTGTTTATAATAATAGTGAGATTGAGGAAAGAGAAAACCATTCTATGTTTACTATTATTACTATTGGCTTAGCTATATTTTCAATAATCAAAATCATCTTGTTTTTCTATTCATATCAACGATTTGAGCGTAAGCAAAAAAGGAAAGTTGAATCCACTGACCAGCAAAAACAGGCCCAAGAAAATGACGCCGTCCCTTCAAAAAAATTTCCATTTTAAAAAGAAGCTTGGAAAGTGTACAAAGTACAACTCTCCAAGCTTTTTTGACTATTAAGATTAATCCCTGTAGCCTAATTTCCCACGAAAATCTGCTAAACGTTGGTAGCCTTTTTCTGCCATAATCGTTTTTAATTCCTTGGTCACCCGCTCAAAGATAGCCGGTCCTTCTTGATGAAGAGCCGTGCCAATTTGAACCATACTGGCGCCACAAAGAATATGTTCAAAGGCATCGCGTCCTGTTTTAACTCCCCCTGTACCAATAATGTGGATAGAAGGTTTTAAGCGTTTGTAAAACGCATGGACATTGGCAAGAGCAGTAGGTTTAATATAATCTCCACCAATGCCACCAAAGCCATTTTTAGGTTTGATGAGGACTTGTTCATCCTCAAGTACTAGACCATTTCCGATAGAATTGACACAGTTAACAAAGGAAAGGGGGTATTTATTGAAAATAGCAGCCGCTTGGTCAAAATGCACAATGTCAAAATAAGGAGGTAATTTGATACCAAGAGGTTTAGTGTAATAGGTAAAGATGCTCTCTAGAAGTTGATCAGTGGTTTCAAAATCATAAGCAATCTGTGGTTTCCCTGGAACGTTCGGGCAAGAAAGGTTTAGTTCCACTAGACCCTCATAATCTGAAGCCATGATGGCTTTTAAAATGGTTTCGGTTTCAGTAGGAGATAGCCCGACAACGGAGAGAAAATGAGGTTTATGTTGTCCGGTTTTGGCAAGATCACTGACAAAGTCTAAGTAGTAGCGAAAACCATTATTGGGGAGTCCCATCGAATTGATAGAACCGAGACTAGTATCGGCATAGCGGGGTTCAGGATTCCCTTGACGAGCTTCGAGCGTCCCTGTTTTGGTGACAAAGGAAGCGGCTTGAGACTTTTCAACCCCCATAAGCTCTTCTTTTGTCATGCAGTAAACGCCAGCAGCATTCATCAAACAGTTATCGAAATAGAAATGACCAATTTGTGTAGCAGTAGAAACCATTATTTCCTCCATATTTTAGACAAATTTTTTCTATTCTACCACCGGATGTGAATAATAGCAAGATGTTTTTTGAAAAAAATCCTTTTTATTAATCAATTTCCGAACAATGAATGTTTTCATGATATTCACAATAGGATTTTCAATAAAAGAAGGAATTGACTAGCTTTTTTACCCTATTTCTTGTAAAATAGAAGTTGTAAAAAGGTAGCAACCTTTAAATTAAAAGGAGATATTAACTAATGGTAAAATTGGTTTTCGCTCGCCACGGTGAGTCAGAATGGAACAAAGCTAACCTCTTCACTGGTTGGGCAGACGTTGATCTTTCAGAAAAAGGAACACAACAAGCAATTGATGCTGGTAAATTGATCAAAGAAGCAGGCATCGAATTTGACCTTGCATTCACTTCTGTATTAACACGTGCTATTAAAACAACTAACCTTGCTCTTGAAAATGCTGGTCAATTATGGGTACCAACTGAAAAATCATGGCGTTTGAACGAGCGTCACTATGGTGCTTTAACTGGTAAAAACAAAGCAGAAGCTGCTGAACAATTTGGTGATGAGCAAGTTCACATTTGGCGTCGTTCATACGATGTTTTACCACCAGCTATGGATAAAAATGACGAGTATTCAGCACACAATGATCGTCGTTATGCTGATCTTGATCCAGCTCTTATCCCAGATGCTGAAAACTTAAAAGTAACCCTTGAACGCGCAATGCCTTACTGGGAAGAAAAAATTGCTCCAGCTCTTCTTGACGGCAAAAACGTCTTTGTTGGTGCACACGGTAACTCAATCCGCGCTCTTGTTAAACACATTAAAGGTCTTTCAGATGACGAAATCATGGATGTGGAAATTCCAAACTTCCCACCCCTTGTTTTCGAATTGGATGAAAAACTTAACATTGTTAAAGAATACTACCTCGGTGGTGAATAATTGTGAAACCAGACTTTGGTCTGGTTTTTTCTTGTCTTACTTATGAGAGACAGGAGTTTCTTCTGAAAAATGTGGTATGATAGAACTAACTTGAAAAAAAGGATAGATTATGAAAGCAGAAGAACGTCGTCAAAAAATTATTGAGTACTTAACTGGCGAACAAGAGGCCTTGTCCGCTACTTATTTGGCTAAGTTGCTAGGTGTTAGTCGCCAAGTCATTGTTGGAGATGTTGCCTTACTTCGTGCCCAACAAATTGATATCATTTCAACTCCTAAAGGCTATATTATGTCAACAGCTCTGTTTAGTCACCAATTTTGTGCCCGCATTGTCTGTCAACACGGTTTGGCAGAGACAGAAAAAGAATTGCAAATCATTTTAGCGCATCAGGGAATTATTACTACTGTTGAAGTAGAACATCCTATTTATGGCATGATTACAGCCCCCTTGAATATAAAAAGTCAGTCTGATGTGACTAACTTTATGAAAAAACTAAACCACTCTAATGCTGAATTGCTATCATCTTTGACAGAAGGGTTGCACAGCCATTTGATTTCCTGTCCGAGTCAAGAATCTTTTGAAGCAATGTCCCAAGATTTAGAAGCAGCGGGCATTCTATATACTGGTCGGTAGAGAGTCCAAAGAATAAATAGGAATCGGAACAGCGCATTGTTTTATAGGTGTCTTGACACTTGTAAATCAATGCGCTATACTATCTCTTAAAAGGAGATATAATGACTAAAAAACCAACACAATTAATTGCCTATGTTTCGATCTTAGTTGCTTTTGCTATTTTAATTCCAATGATTATGCCTCTTAAGCTGATTATCGGCCCAGCCTCTTTCACGCTGGCTAGTCATGTTCCCTTATTTCTAGCTGTTTTCATATCTGTTACTGTGGCTCTTTTTGTAGCCCTTGGAACGGGGCTAGGTTTTTTATTGGCTGGCTTTCCCCTTATTATTGTCTTGAGAGCTTTTTCGCATCTTTTGTTTGCTGTCTTGGCAGCTTGGTGGTTGAGCAAATCCCCTCAAACGATTAAATCTCCACTCAAAACCTTTTGGTTTGCCTTTTTAGTCAATGTTATTCATGGATTGACTGAATTTGTGGTTGTCTATGCTATGACAGCAACAACTGCAACCTCTTTATCCTATTTTTGGTCAATGTTTGGCCTGATTGGTGTGGGCTCTCTGATTCATGGCATGGTAGACTTTTATCTTGCTTTAGTTCTTTGGAGATTTTTAGCTGCTGAATTAGACTTATCCATTGCAAAACCTTAGCTAGGTAGTCTTGATGGCTCCTCCATCTATAAAACTAGCCCTTTCACTATGGAAGGGCTTGCATTTTTTTAAAAAATTGATATACTAAAAAGTGCATTTGTGAATACGATAACAAAAGGAGATGTCATGAAAACACCAGAACAGATTTTAGCATCAACGATTCATATTGGAGAGCATAAGATTAGTAAGCCATTTCTTGCCAAGTCTATTTTAGGCTTTATTGGAGGCGCAATGATTAGTTTAGGCTACTTGCTCTACGTTAGGATTGCTGCTAGTGGTTTAGAGACATTTGGAGCTTTCTCGAGTGTTCTGGGGGCCTGTGCATTTCCAATTGGATTGATTATTATCTTGATGGCTGGTGGAGAATTAATTACAGGAAACATGATGGCTGTTTCAGCGGCTTTTTTCGCCAAAAAGATTAAAGCCAAGGACTTAATAAACAACTGGCTCATCATTACCTTATTTAATGTTATTGGTGCGGTATTTGTAGCCTTTGTTTTTGGGCATTTTCTAGGATTGACCTCGGCAGGAATTTTTAAAGAAGAAGTGATAGAAGTAGCTCATGCTAAGATAGCCGCAACACCTTTACAAGCCGTTGTATCAGGGATTGGTTGCAACTGGTTTGTGGGTCTTGCTTTATGGTTGTGTTATGGCGCAAGTGATGCTACGGGTAAACTCCTTGGTACTTGGTTTCCTGTCATGACCTTTGTAGCACTTGGTTTTCAGCATAGTGTGGCAAACGCTTTTGTCATTCCAGCAGCAATTTTTGAAGGTGGAGCAACTTGGTTGGACTTTATCCTTAACTTTACCTTTGTCTATGCCGGTAATATTATTGGTGGAGCTATTTTTGTGAGTCTCTTTTATTTCAAAGCTTACTATCATCCTGAGAAAGCATAAGTTCAGATAAAATTTTTAGACTGGGAAGACTTTATTCCCGGTCTTCTTTTTATAATTTGTGATAAAATAAGAAGCGAAGTTTAAAAAGGAGGAGTAGAAGAACACAATGGCATCACTCATTACTAAAAATAAAGCAAGTATTCCGAGACGACTTCATCTCCTTTTTTTGATTATTGTCTTATTATTTGTCGGACTGATTTTACGGTTGGCCTACATGCAAATTTACACGACCTCTTTTTACGTGAGTAAGCTAAAATCTTCTACCGTTTATAAGGTTAAAGTGTCTCAACCTCGTGGAAAAATTTTTGATTTTAGTGGCAAACCCCTTGTCTCAAATGCCATAAAAGATGTGGTTACTTACACCAGAAGTCCAAAAGCCAGTGCTAACGAACTGAAAGTTCTAGCTAAGCATCTGGCAAGTTATGTTTCGTACCCAGAAGCTAGCGTGACAAGCCGAGCTAAAAAAGATTTTTATTTGGCTGATCCAGATGTGTATGCCAAAATTGTTAAGAGACTTCCTAAAAAGGCTGTTCTAGACCGGTTTGGCAATCGCTTAACGGAAGTGACGATTTATGCCAATGCTGTTGCTTCTGTAAAAGAAAGTGACCTTCATTACTCAGATGAGGACTTGAAAACCATTGCCATTTTTAATCAAATGAATGGAGCGGCTGTTTTTACAACGGTTAATTTAAGAACCAATCCCTTAAATGAAGAGACTATTAAAAATATTCGGGCTAATCAAACAACATTACCAGGTATTGCTGTTGGGACTGATTGGGAACGACAGGTTGCCAATACAAGCTTAACAGCCCTTATAGGAAAAGTATCTAGTGAGGAAGCTGGTCTTCCTAAAGAAGAAGTTAATCAGTACCTCAAAAAAGGGTATGCTATGAATGATCGTGTGGGGACTTCCTACCTTGAAAAACAATACGAATCCGTTCTTCAAGGGAATCACGTGATTAAAGAAATCAAAACTAATAAGGCAGGCAAAATCCTCTCTGAACAGCAACTTGATAAAGGAGAGCCAGGTAAAAATATCAGACTAACGATTCCTTTGGACTATCAGCAAGGCGTAGATGACATCATAAGGCGGTATTATGAGGCTGAAATGGCCAGTGGTCAAGCGGATTATTCTGAAGGAATCTATGCTGTTGCGCTGAATCCAAAAACAGGAGCAGTTTTAGCTATGTCAGGCTTATCTCATAACAAGGAGACAGGTCAAGTGGATAGTGATGCTTTGGGAACTATTACCGACGTGTTTACCCCAGGTTCTGTTGTTAAAGGAGCTACTCTGGCAGCAGGTTGGCAGACAGGAGCCATTGAGGGAAACGAGGTTATTACGGACCAATCGATTCAATTTGGAGATTCTAAACCTATTAATTCTTGGTTTACAGCAGGACAGTTGCCAATCACTGCTAGCCAAGCCTTAGAATACTCTTCAAATACCTATATGGTAAAGTTGGCCCTGAAAATGATGGGCCAAGAGTATTATCCGGGCATGTCTTTAACAGGTTCTGGAATGTCAGAAACCATGTCAGCGTTGCGAAAGGCCTACGCGGAATTTGGCATGGGTGTGCCAACAGGAATTGATTTGCCTGGAGAATCTAGAGGCTACTTAACGGACAATTACACCATTTCAAATGTTCTGAGCGAATCTTTTGGTCAGTTTGACAACTACACGACAATGCAGTTAGCGCAATATGTAGCCACTATTGCTAATGGTGGTAATCGGGTTGCCCCACATATTGTTGAGGGCATTTACCAAGATGATGGTAGCCAAGGACCAGGGCAGTTAAGTCAGGCAATTGAAACCAGCTTACTGAACAAAGTTCATTTATCAGGAGACCAATTGGCGATTATTCAAGATGGTTTTTATCAGGTGGTGAATAGTGGCAGTGGTTATGCCACAGGTCGAGAATTATCAGGTGGACCAATTAGTATCAGCGCTAAAACAGGAACAGCTGAAACCTACGTTAAGGATAAAACAGGGCAACCTTTAGCAACTTACAATTTAAATGTTGTAGCCTATGGGCCAAGTGATGACGCTGACATCGCTGTTGCAGTGATGTATCCACATGCGACCAATTCACTGGCTAAGGCACAGCAATTAATTGCTAAAGAAATGATGACACTATATATGACAATGTATGGAAACCAATAAAGGAGAATTGAGTGCTTTACCCAACCCCTATTGCAAAATTAATCGAAAGTTATTCCAAGCTCCCAGGAATTGGGGTTAAAACGGCAACCAGGCTTGCCTTTTACACAATTGGAATGTCTGACGAGGATGTCAATGACTTTGCCAAAAATTTATTGGCAGCTAAAAGAGAATTAACCTATTGTTCTATTTGTGGGAACCTGACAGATGATGATCCCTGTTCTATCTGCACAGATACAAGTCGTGACCAGACAACGATTCTTGTAGTGGAAGATGCTAAAGATGTTTCTGCTATGGAAAAAATTCAAGAGTATCATGGTTATTACCATGTGCTGCATGGTTTAATTTCACCGATGAATGGTGTTGGTCCGGATGATATCAATCTAAAAAGTTTAATTACCCGTTTAATGGACGGTAAAGTGACTGAAGTTATCGTAGCGACCAATGCCACCGCTGATGGCGAAGCAACATCTATGTATATTTCACGGGTCTTGAAACCAGCAGGAATCAAAGTTACCCGCTTAGCAAGAGGGCTCGCAGTGGGGTCAGATATTGAATACGCAGATGAAGTCACCTTGTTAAGAGCTATTGAAAACCGCACAGAACTTTAAGTGGTGGCAGAAAAAGGGATTTTTGATTTGTGAAACCCTCAAGAGGTCAAGAGGTTTTAAAGGTTATCTCAAGTAACTTCAGCAGAGATAACTATTATCAGAAGATTTTGAAAAGCCTCCTTCTTTTTGCTATAATAAGGAGACATTTAATTCAGTTAGGAAAGGTTAGCTATGTCTAAACAAACGTTAGTTCTATTATACGGAGGCCGATCAGCAGAACGTGAAGTCTCAGTGCTTTCAGCAGAGAGTGTGATGCGAGCAGTTAACTATGATAAGTTTTTGGTGAAAACTTATTTTATCAGTCAGACAGGCCAATTCATCAAAACCCAAGAATTTTCAGAAAAGCCAGCAGCCACAGAACGCTTGATGACCAATAGTACGATTCAGTATGAGCAGCAGATCAAGCCAAGCGATATCTATGAAGAAGATGCCGTTGTTTTTCCACTTTTACATGGACCTATGGGAGAAGACGGCTCTATTCAAGGTTTTTTGGAAGTGTTACGAATGCCTTATGTAGGGACTAACATCCTCTCATCCAGTGTGGCTATGGATAAGATCACCACAAAACGTGTCTTAGAGTCGGCAGGTATTCCTCAGGTGGCTTATACTGTTTATATTGATGGGCAGGACTTAGAAGCTTGTTTGACAGAGACGCTAGCTACCTTAGCCTTTCCTATTTTTGTGAAGCCAGCTAATATGGGCTCTTCAGTAGGTATTTCTAAAGCCCAAACAAAAGAGGAATTAAAAGAGGCTATTCAATTAGCACTGACCTATGATAGCCGCGTCTTAATTGAACAAGGTGTGGTTGCAAGAGAAATCGAAGTTGGCCTTCTTGGCAATACAGAAGTCAAGTCGACCTTACCTGGCGAAGTCGTTAAGGATGTTGATTTTTACGACTATAAGGCTAAATACATCGATAACAAAATTACCATGGCTATTCCTGCCGAAATTAATCAGGATACGATGACTAAGATGCGCACTTATGCGGAGTCTGCCTTTAAAGCTTTGGGAGGCTGTGGCTTGTCTCGTTGTGACTTTTTCTTAAGTCAAGATGGACAGATTTACCTTAACGAACTAAACACTATGCCAGGCTTTACTCAATGGTCTATGTATCCCCTTTTATGGGAAAATATGGGATTGGCTTATTCTGATTTGATAGAGGAATTGGTCACATTAGCGCAAGAAATGTTTGATCAGCGCGAAAGTCACCTTATTTAAGGCTTCTACATCACTGGACTGACTTGATTATTAGGATGGGACGTGGAACATCGCCAAGATGTTTTCCGAACCCCATCCTTTTTGAGGTTTTTAGAAAGAATAGCAGGGCGGCAAAAGGACTTGGACATTTTAGAAAATTTTCTAATATTTTATGCTATAATAGAAAGGAAATTGTAAAAACAAGTGTTCTTAGAAGGAAAACAAGATGAAACTAACCTTACATGAAGTGGCTAAAATTGTTGATGCCCAAAATAATGTATCTGATCTGGACGACGTCCCTCTGAATCAGATTGAGTTTGATAGCCGTAAGATTACAGAAGGAGATCTTTTTTTACCCCTTAAAGGCGAGAGAGATGGCCATGATTTTATTGATTTAGCTTTCGAAAATGGAGCAGTTGCTACTTTCTCAGAAAAAGACTTGCCAGGTAAACCCCATCTTCTTGTTAACGATTGTCTAAAAGCTTTTCAAACGTTAGCCCAGTATTACATTGATAAGATGCGCGTGGATGTGATAGCCGTGACAGGTTCAAATGGGAAAACCTCTACCAAAGATATGATCAGCGCAGTCCTATCAACAACTTATAAAACTTATAAAACGCAGGGAAATTACAATAATGAGATCGGATTACCCTACACCGTTCTCCACATGCCTGAAGATACTGAAAAAATTGTTCTTGAGATGGGACAAGACCACATGGGAGATATTCATCTTCTTTCTGAAATTGCAAGACCCCGTATTGCTGTTTTAACTCTGGTAGGCGAAGCCCATTTAGAATATTTTGGGTCACGTGACAAGATTGCTCAAGGGAAAATGCAAATTGTTGATGGAATGGATTCAAATGGCATTTTAATTGCCCCAGGTGATTCGATTATCGATCCTTATCTTCCAGAAAACCAGATGGTCATTCGATTTGGAGACCACCAAGAATTGAATGTTACTGATATTCGAGAAGAAAAAGATAGCTTAACGTTTACAACAAATGTGTTAGCAACACCTGTGTCCCTACCTCTACCAGGAAAATACAACGCGACCAATGCTATGGTAGCAGCCTATGTTGGCAAATTGTTGGCAGTAGCAGATGAGGATATTATCGAGGCGTTAGAGTCTGTTCAACTCACTGCTAATCGTACAGAATGGAAAAAAGCTGCTAATGGTGCTGACATCTTATCAGATGTTTACAATGCCAATCCGACAGCCATGCGTCTGATTTTAGAAACCTTTGCTAACATTGCAAAGAACCCCGGTGGAAAAAAGATTGCAGTGCTAGCTGACATGAAAGAATTAGGACCAGATTCTGTTGCCCTACACTCGCAGTTAATCAAACAATTGTCACCTGATCGCATTGACCAACTTGTTTTTTATGGTGATGATATTCAAGAGTTAGCCCAATTAGCACATGAGTTTTATCCTGAAGGACATGTTCAGTTCTTCCGAAAAAATCAGCAAGCAGATCAGTTTGAAGACATGGTAAGACAAGTGCAACAATTACTTGCCCCCTCTGACCAAATCCTTTTAAAAGGGAGTAACTCAATGGGGCTGGCTAAATTGGTCAATCGTTTAGTTGAAAATTAAAGTGAAGACTTACCTTAGCCTTGCTTTTTAGAAAAAGCACAGAGAAGGGCTTGTTCTCTCATAAAGATTAAGGTATAATGAAAAAACGTAGAAAGAGATGGTTATGGATTTTTTTGCAATTGACCCGATTGGGTTACCTCACACCTCACTTATTTTTTATGTGTCATCACTTTTGATAGCACCATTGCTTGTCTTTTTGACGCTTCAAGCTTATCAATCAAAACCTTATCGCTATTTTTTCTTGGGATTACAGTTATCACAGTTGATTGGTTTATACACTTGGTATGCCCTAAGAGGTTTTCCTTTAAATGAAGCCTTGCCTTTGTATCATTGCCGTATTGCCATGCTGGCAGTCTTTTTCCTACCGGATCGTAACAGTTTTAAACAATTGTTTATGATTTTGGGGATAGGCGGGACTTTCTTGGCACTTTTATCACCAGACCTCTATCCTTTCAAGCTATGGCACGTGGCGAATGTGGCATTCTACTTAGGTCATTATGCTCTCTTGGTTAATGGGTTGATTTATCTCTTGCGTTTTTACAATCCAAGTCAATTAAAGCCCGTTCTAGTATTACGCTATTTTGCAACTGTTAATTTCCTTCTCCTTACTGTCAGTCTGCTGACTAAGGGCAATTATGGCTTTGTAACAGATATTCCTGTTATCCATACTCATCATTTATTGCTAAACTTTGTGATTGTGACTGGGGGATTGACTGGGATGGTTAAATTGATAGAATGGTCCTATGTGAAACTTGGAGAATCACAGCAACTAGAACTTGTTTATTCTAAGGAAAAGTAAGCCGTTGAAAAAGCACTTAAAATCAGCTATAATAAGAAGGGTCTGGGATTATTTCCAGGCTCGATTTTTTTAGAAAAGATACTCATTGATAGTTCAAGATAAGTTATAATACCAGTTATGAAAAACTTTAGAGGCTAATCGTATATGGAGAAGACCAATGTAGCCCAAATCTTTTGATAAACGAGTAATACCCAACGAAAATAACTCAGAGAAAAGCTCTGCCATTTTAACACACAAGGAAAAAAGAATGTCACTTACAGAAGAAATTAAAAAGCGCCGTACCTTCGCTATTATCAGTCACCCGGATGCAGGGAAGACAACAATCACTGAACAACTGCTCTATTTTGGGGGTGAGATCCGCGAGGCGGGGACTGTAAAAGGAAAAAAATCAGGTCAGTTTGCTAAGTCAGACTGGATGGATATTGAAAAACAACGTGGAATTTCCGTTACCTCATCAGTAATGCAATTTGATTATGCTGGCAAACGGGTTAACATCCTTGACACCCCAGGACACGAAGACTTTTCTGAAGATACTTACCGTACCTTGATGGCGGTAGATGCAGCTGTCATGGTTGTTGACTCTGCTAAAGGTATTGAGGCACAAACGAAAAAATTATTTGAGGTTGTCAAACACCGTAATATTCCTGTCTTCACCTTTATTAACAAGTTAGACCGTGACGGCCGTGAGCCTTTAGAACTCTTGGAAGAATTAGAAGAGGTCTTAGGGATTGCTTCCTATCCAATGAATTGGCCTATTGGTATGGGACGTGCCTTTGAGGGCTTGTATGATTTGCACAACAAGCGTTTAGAACTCTACAAAGGAGATCAACGATTTGCTGATTTTGAAGAAGGGGCAACTCTTTTTGCGAAAAACCCTTTCTATGAACAAGTTTTAGAAGATATTGAATTGTTACAGGAAGCTGGTAATGATTTTTCTGAACAAGCTGTTTTAGATGGGAAACTTACCCCTGTTTTCTTTGGCTCAGCGCTGACAAACTTTGGTGTGCAGACCTTCCTAGATACTTTCTTGGAATTTGCTCCAGAACCTCACGGTCACAAAACGACTGAAGATGTCATGATTGACCCTCTGGATAAAGAGTTTTCAGGTTTTGTCTTTAAAATTCAAGCCAATATGGACCCTAAACATCGTGACCGTATCGCTTTTGTACGTATTGTGTCAGGTGAATTTCAAAAGGGAATGGCTGTTAACTTAACCCGTACTGGTAAAGGGGCAAAGTTGTCTAACGTCACTCAGTTTATGGCAGAGTCCCGTGAGAATGTCCAAAATGCGGTGGCAGGTGATATTATTGGGGTTTATGACACAGGAACCTACCAAGTTGGGGATACCTTGACTGTTGGTAAACGTAAGTTTGAATTTGAACCACTGCCAACCTTTACCCCAGAAATTTTTATGAAAGTTTCTCCTAAAAATGTCATGAAGCAAAAATCATTCCATAAGGGAATGGAACAGTTGGTGCAAGAAGGAGCTGTTCAACTTTATAAAAACTATCAAACAGGTGAATACATGTTAGGTGCTGTAGGGCAGTTGCAGTTTGAAGTCTTTAAACACAGGATGGAAGGTGAATACAACGCTGAAGTTGTTATGACACCGATGGGTAAAAAGACTGTTCGCTGGATTTCAGAAGATGATTTGGATCAACGCATGTCGTCAAGCCGAAACATTTTAGCTAAGGATCGTTTTGATCAGCCTGTCTTCCTATTCGAAAACGAATTTGCCCTTCGCTGGTTTACAGATAAATACCCAGACGTCAAATTGGAAGAAAAAATGTAATTCCGACGGAGACTGGTATCACGAGGTCTAGCTGTTTTCTGACTATATTCCGTTGTCTAGTCTCTTTTCGTTTGGTGTGACTATCATTAACAATTGTGATATAGTTACTAAAAAAGGAGGATATCCTATGGGATTACTATCAGGATTATTAGGCAATGCGTCACAGCAAGACAATCAAAAAATTCAAGCTCAACTAGTAGATGTTTTAGTCACTGGAGAGCAAGTAGAACTAGCTTTTTCATTGGTTAGGGATTTAATTGTTTTTACTAAAAAACGCTTAATTCTAGTCGATAAACAAGGAGTGACAGGCAAGAAAGTATCTTACAAGTCTATTCCTTATCGCTCTATTTCTCGTTTTACAGTCGAAACATCAGGGCATTTTGATTTGGATGCTGAATTAAAAATATGGGTTTCCTCTGCTATGGAACCTGCTGAAACCTTAAAGTTTAAGAGCGATCAAAGTGTTATTGCGATTCAACAGGCTTTAGCAGCAGCTGTTTTAGGAGAATAACATCTCATTATTAAGATAAAACATGACCACTGGTCTCAGAAGAGCAAGGTCATGTTTTTTGTTGCCTAAAAAAGTGACCAAAAGAGGAATAGATTTAAAACGCGTAGGAGGATATGGAAATCCGGATGAGTGACTTTGATTTCTAGACAAATTTTTTGAAAACGCTACATTTTTTTTGATAGGATAAGTTTTCGAGGAGCATTAAATAATGATAATAGCATTAAAAGAAGTTGGTAAAATATTTCCAAAAGCTCAGTTTAAGTTAGAGCACATTTCGTTTAACATTGAAGAAGGCGAGATAGTAGGGCTTATTGGTTCCAACGGGACTGAGAAGAGTACATTTTAAAAATGATAAATGGTTTAATGTCCTATGATCAGGGTCATATTTATTATCAAGGACAAGAATTAAAGGAATTATTGGCCAGCCAATTGCGGCAAATGCGTAAAGATATTGCCTATATTTTTCAGCACCATAACCTTTTACCTGGAGAAACGGTTTTCTATCATTTATCCCTAGTTTATAAGCTGAATCATCAAAAAGTTGATCATGAAGCTATTGATGATATTTTAGACTTTTTTGGACTAGCGAGGGTTAAGGAAGTCAAGTGTCGCAGTTTAAGTGGTGGTCAGCAACAAAAAGTAGCAATCGCTATGGCTATCTTGCAAAAACCAAGGTTGATTTTATGTGATGAAATTAGTTCTGCCTTGGATACCAATAGTGAAAGAGAGATTTTTGATTTATTGGCTAGCTTGCGTGACCAGTATGGCATTTCCGTTTTAATGATTGCCCATCATCTCTCTGTTTTAAAACAATATGGTGATCGCGTGATGATTCTAGATTACCAGACGATTGCAGAAACAGTAGTTCCTGTCAAAACAGCATCCCATCAACTGGAGACAGATTATGTGAGCCAGGTAAAGGAGTTCTTATTACATGACTGATATTTTAGCAAAACATGGTGAAGCCATTCTGAATTCATTTTGGGAGACCAATCTAATGCTAGGGCTTACCTTGGCTTTGTGTTTTATGATTGCTTTTCCCACAGGTATTTTACTCTTTTCGTTGAAAAAATCTTACCTAATCAGGCATCCTTTGGCCTATCAATGTTTAAACTTGTTCCTTGGAACCTTGCGTAGTGTGCCTTTTTTAATCTTTATTTTTATCTTGATTCCCCTTAATCGATTAATTTTTGGAACATCATTTGGAACGATAGCAGCTATTTTGCCGCTAACGCTTGTCTCAGTGAGTTTGTATGCGCGTTACGTTGAGCAGGCTTTGTTGAATGTTCCTCAGGTAGTCATCGATAGAGCTTTGAGTTTGGGTGCCAGTAAGGGACAGTTGATACGTTATTTTTTGATCCCATCCATTAAGATGGATTTGATTTTGTCCTTTACAGCAACGGCGATTAGTGTTCTAGGCTATTCAACGGTGATGGGGGTTATTGGCGCGGGAGGCTTAGGTGAATATGCCTATCGCTTTGGTTATCAGGAATATGATTATCCGGTCATGTATCTGATTGTTTTCTTATTTATTATGTACGTGTTTATCTTGCAAAGTTTAGGCTATTTTTTAGCCAATCGCTATGCAAAGAAATAGAAAAACAAATGAAAAGAGGAGTTATGAAAAAAGTACTTTCCCTAATATGTCTTGTTATGGCATCCGTTTTTTTTACTGGCTTGCGCTAAAAAAGAATCAAGTCAGTCTAAAGATACGACTAAGGCTAAAGAAGATCGTGTGATCACGGTGGCAACTTATACTAAACCATCATCCACCTTTTTAGAGTTGGTTGAAGATAACGTTAAAGAAAAAGGATACACCTTAAAAATTGAGACGGTTTCTGATTATATTCAAGCAAATATTGCCTTAGAAAATAAAGAACATGATGCTAATCTTTTACAACATGAATTTTTCATGGACATTTTTAACAAAGAAAACAAAGGGCATCTCGTTTCGATAACGCCTATCTACCATTCACTGGCCGGTTTTTATGGTAAAGGCTTAAAAAGCATTGATGACTTAAAAGATGGTTCACGGGTAGCCATCCCTTCAGATCCTTCAAATATGACTAGAGCTTTGCTATTGTTACAAGAAAAAAATCTGATTAAACTTAAGAAAACAGACAAACCAACAAAAGCTATTGAAGATATTACCGACAATCCTAAACAGTTAGCTATTGAGCCGGTGGCACTTCTTAACCTTAACCAGGCTTACTTTGAGTATGACCTTGTCTTTAACTTTCCAGCTTACGTCGCTAAAATTAACTTGACCCCTCAAAAAGACCGCTTGCTTTATGAGAAAAAACCAGACGTTCACTTTGCAGGTGTCCTAGTAGCTCGTCAGGATAATAAAAACAGTGCTAAAATTAAAGTGCTCGAAGAGGTGTTAACTAGTGATGAAATTGGAGATTACATCACCAATGAACTTCCAAGTGAAGCAGAGGTTGCCTTTTAAAAATCAACATTGAGAAGCTTCTTTATCTTAGAAAAGGAGCTTTCTTAGTTGTTTTGGAGGAGTGTTACAAGAATCGTTTATTTATGAAAACGTGTTATTAATGAGATTAACCTTATTTCCTATCTTTTTGATTCTAATTGTGTTACACTAGTTAAGTTGTTAATCAAACGACGAAATTAAAAGGTTTATAAGGCAGCTTCGCACTGCCTTTTTAGAAAAGAGAAACAATTGAAATTTACAGAATTTAACTTATCAGAAGACATCCAATCAGCTGTCGTTACCGCTGGTTTTGAGAAAGCATCTCCTATCCAGGAAATGACGATTCCTCTCGCACTAGAAGGAAAGGATGTTATTGGTCAGGCACAAACAGGAACTGGTAAAACAGCAGCGTTTGGTCTACCAACCTTGAATAAGATTCGTACTAACGAAAATATCATCCAAGCATTGGTCATTGCACCAACGCGTGAATTGGCTGTACAAAGTCAGGAAGAATTGTTCCGTTTTGGACGTGAAAAAGGGGTTAAGGTTCGCTCTGTTTACGGTGGATCAAGTATTGAAAAACAAATCAAAGCCCTAAAATCAGGTGCCCACATTGTCGTGGGAACACCAGGCCGCTTGTTAGATTTGATTAAGCGTAAGGCTCTTATTTTAGATCATGTGGAAACCTTAATCCTTGATGAAGCAGATGAGATGCTTAACATGGGATTCTTGGAAGACATTGAAGCTATTATTAGTCGTGTCCCAGCAGACCGTCAAACCTTGCTCTTCTCCGCAACGATGCCAGCTCCTATTAAACAAATCGGGGTAAAATTCATGAAAGACCCTGAACATGTTCAAATTAAGAACAAAGAATTAACCAACGTGAATGTTGATCAATACTATGTCCGTGTGAAGGAACAAGAAAAATTTGATACCATGACACGTTTAATGGATGTTAACCAACCTGAACTATCTATTGTGTTTGGTCGGACTAAACGTCGTGTTGATGAGATTACACGTGGTCTAAAATTACGTGGTTTCCGTGCCGAAGGAATCCATGGTGATCTAGACCAAAATAAACGCTTACGCGTTATTCGTGATTTCAAAAACGATCAAATTGATATTCTTGTAGCCACTGATGTGGCAGCACGTGGTCTTGATATTTCAGGAGTTACCCACGTTTATAACTACGATATTACCCAAGATCCAGAAAGTTATGTTCACCGTATTGGCCGTACTGGTCGTGCGGGTAAATCAGGTGAGTCAATCACTTTTGTCTCACCAAATGAGATGGGCTACCTCTCAATGATTGAGAACTTAACGAAAAAACAGATGAAACCTCTCTGCCCAGCAACTGCAGAAGAGGCTTTCCAAGCCAAGAAAAAAGTAGCCCTTAAAAAAATTGAACGTGATTTTGCTGATGATGTTATCCGTTCTAACTTTGATAAATTCAAAGGAGATGCTATCCAATTAGCAGCTGAATTCACTCCAGAAGAGTTGGCATTGTATATTTTGAGCTTAACGGTTCAAGATCCGGATAGCTTACCAGAAGTGGAAATTGCGCGTGAAAAACCATTACCATTCAAGTATGTGGGTGGTGGCCATGGCAATAAAAATGGCAAAGGTGGTCGTGGACGTGACAACCGTAACCGCGGAGATCGCCGTAGTGGCTATCGTGGCGACCGTAACAGAGATGAGCGTGATGGTGATCGTCGTCGTCAAAAACGTGATAAACGTGACGGTCATGATGGCAGTGGCAATCGTGATTTCAAACGTAAACCAAAACGTAATGCTAAAGATTTTTTCAATAAAGAAAAGAAATCAAGCCCTAAAAACACTGGATTTGTGATTCGTCACAAAGGTGAATAGGATTAAAGAGAGTCGATGGGAATCGACTCTCTTTAATTTTCTGAAAAAGTTGCTTTTACGTTCGAATCTGTTATAATGGTTTCAGTCATTTTATGGCACTTTTTAACTATTAGGAGGAAAATTGGGATATCTAATGCCCATCATACTGCCTTTGATAAAGCATCAAAAGCAGGTTTTATTATTGCTCTAGGTATTGTTTATGGAGATATTGGAACAAGTCCTCTCTACACGATGCAATCTTTGGTGGAAAATCAAGGAGGTATCGCTCAGGTTTCTGAACCCTTTATTCTAGGGGCCGTGTCCTTGATTATCTGGACCTTAACGTTAATCACAACAATCAAATATGTTTTGATTGCTCTAAAAGCGGATAACCATCATGAGGGTGGGATTTTTTCTTTATTCACCTTGGTTCGCAAAATGTCACCATGGCTCATTATTCCGGCTATGATTGGAGGTGCAACGCTTTTGTCTGATGGGGCTCTTACGCCTGCGGTAACGGTGACCTCAGCCATTGAAGGATTGAAAGCTGTTCCTGGTCTCAGTCAGATTTATCAAAATCAAACCAATGTGATTATCACAACCCTGATTATTTTGATGATTCTATTTGGCATTCAACGATTTGGGACAGGGTTTATCGGGAAAATATTTGGATCTGTGATGCTCCTTTGGTTTAGTTTTTTGGGAATTAGTGGTTCACTGAACACATTAGGGCACTTAGAAATTTTCACGGCTATCAATCCTTACTATGCCCTGCATTTGCTTTTTAGTCCAGAAAATCATCGAGGGATTTTTATCTTGGGGTCTATTTTCCTTGCGACAACAGGAGCTGAAGCTCTCTACTCTGATTTAGGACATGTCGGCCGAGGTAATATTTATGTGAGTTGGCCTTTTGTCAAGCTATGCATTGTCTTATCCTATTGTGGTCAGGCAGCATGGATTCTATCCCATAAAGATTCAGGCATTGAGCTTAATCCTTTCTTTGCTAGTGTATCTTCCCAACTAACGGTTTATGTGGTTATCCTTGCCACCTTAGCAGCCATTATTGCTTCACAAGCCTTAATTTCAGGTTCTTTTACCTTGGTTTCAGAAGCCATGCGCTTGAAAATATTCCCTCTATTTCGAATGACTTATCCTGGTGCTAATTTGGGGCAATTGTATATTCCGGTGATTAACTGGATTCTCTTTGCAGTCACGTCCTGTACGGTTTTGTATTTTAGAACCTCTGCTCATATGGAAGCGGCCTATGGCCTGGCCATTACCATTACCATGTTAATGACCACTATATTATTGAATTACTATTTGATTAAAAAAGGCGTAAAACCTATCCTAGCTCATTTAGTGATGGCTTTCTTTGCCCTTGTAGAGTTCATTTTCTTCTGGGCCTCCGCTGTCAAATTCATGCACGGTGGCTATGTAGTGGTTATTTTAGCGCTAGCAATTGTCTTTGTCATGTTTATCTGGCATGCGGGCACACGCATTGTTTTCAAGTATGTGAAATCTCTCAATTTGAATGATTACAAGGAGCAGATTAAACAACTTCGTGATGACGTTCGTTTTGACCTTTACCAAACCAATGTGGTTTATCTCTCAAATCGCATGCAGGATTACATGATTGACCGTTCTATTTTGTATTCCATTTTAGATAAGCGGCCCAAGCGCGCTCAAGTTTATTGGTTTGTGAATGTTCAGGTAACTGATGAACCTTATACAGCCAAGTACAAGGTTGATATGATGGGAACGGATTATATGGTTCGAGTCGAACTTTATCTCGGTTTTAGAATGCCACAGGCTGTGCCACGCTATTTGCGTACGATTGTTCATGACTTGATGGAAAGTGGTCGTTTGCCAAAACAAGAACAAGAATATACTATCACACCTGGCCGTGATGTTGGTGATTTTCGCTTTGTTTTAATAGAAGAGCGGGTCTCCAATGCACGTTAACTCACTAATTTTGAACGCTTTATTATGCAGACTAAGGCGAGCATCAAACATGTCACTGCCAGTCCAATGCGGTGGTTTGGTCTTCAATACTCCGAAGTAACACTTGAAGTGGTTCCTTTAATTTTATCAGATGTCTTGAAGTTACCAATCAAAGAATTGGTGCCTGTGGAAGACAGTGAAGCATAAAAAAATCATTGAGATGATAAGTCTCAATGTTTTTTCTTTTCTTTTTGATGAGTAGCAATATAGGCCAATTTCTGGCTTCTTGTTTTTCGTTTCTTAAAGAGTGCCTCAGCGCTCATCGCAGCCTCTTTGCTATTAAACACTTCGTAATAAAGTAAAGAAACAGGTAATCGGTAGCGAGTATATTTAGCCCCCTTTCCTGCATTATGTGTGGCTAAACGTTTTTGCAAATCAGTTGTATAACCAGTGTAGAGGGTTTTATCTGCACACTCTAACACATACATGTAAGCTTTTTTAGTGGTCATGATCAGGTTTTCCTTTGGAAGCAGCACCAAAATAAATCTCAAAAATATGATCAGTGTATTCCCCGTTTTCCTTGTGGACAATTAAAGGAGGTAAAATAGTCATCCCTTCAATAGAACCGTCTTTGATTGCTTCAATAAGTAACATATTAGCTGCTTTACCTAATTTAGGATAGACAAATTGTACCCGTTTGGGAGCAAGACCATTAGCTCGAAGGCTATCTATAATTTCCAAGAATCGATCTGGTCGATGAACCATTGCCAGACGGCCATTTGATTTAAGGGCATGGCGGGCTACCTGACAAATCTCTTCTAAATTAGTGGTAATCTCATGACGAGCCAATAAATAATGTTCAGAGACGTTCTTCTTGGAACTTTCGTGACTTTTAAAGTAAGGGGGATTGCAGAGTATCAAATCAACTCCCGAATGTGGCACATGGTTTAGGAGATATTTTAAATCATCACAAATCATGGTTACTTGGTCTTCCAGCTGATTAAGTTGAATGGATCGCCGCCCCATATCAGCAAGCCGTTCTTGTAACTCGACTTCAACGATGGTTGCCTTGGTTCTGGTACTAGCAAATAAGCCGACCGCCCCATTTCCTGAACACAAATCCACAATTAACCCTTTGGAAGGCATTTTAGGGAAGCGGGATAAGAGGACGCTATCAATAGAGTAACTAAAGACATCCATGCTTTGAATAATGCGAACATCACTTGAAAAGAGTTGATCAATACGTTCGCCTTCTTTTAAGATTGCTTTTATCATACCTGTTATTTTAACATAAAATAGGCTTGAGGTGAATGTTTGAAGAGGGATTTTGACTTTCGAAAAGTCAGGTTTCATGGTACAATAAGTAAGATTATTCTATTAAAGGAGAAGCCTGTGTTTTACGCTTACTTACGTGGTTTAGTAGTCTTTTTATTATGGGTTGTCAATGGCAATGCCCACTACCATCATGAAGAAAATATGTTAGATGCTTCTGAGAATTATATTCTGGTAGCACCTCATCGAACCTTTTGGGATCCAGTTTACATGGCATTTGCAGCACGTCCTAAGCAGTTTATTTTTATGGCTAAAAAAGAGTTGTTTACGAATCGTCTCTTTGCTTGGTGGATTAAAATGTGTGGTGCTTTTCCTATTGATCGTGATAAACCGAATCCAGATGCTATTCGTTACCCTGTTAATATGCTCAAAAAGAGCAATCGTTCTCTTCTTATGTTTCCAAGTGGAAGCCGACACTCTCAAGAGGTCAAAGGAGGGGTAGCGGTGATTGCTAAAATGGCTAAGGTCAAGATTATGCCAGCAGCCTATCAAGGACCTATGTCGGTCAAGGGATTACTAGCGGGAGAACGAGTTGACATGACTTTTGGGAATCCCATTGACGTCTCAGATATTAAACGCATGAATGATGAAGGGATTGCTGAGGTGGCAAACCGTATTCAGGCAGAATTTGATCGGATGGATGATGAGTTGGCACCTTTCCAACCAGGCAAAGCAAGAAACTCTTTAACTTATCTTTACCGATTACCTCTGGGCTTGGTTTTGGTGGTGGTATTATTATTAACCATGCTATTTTCCTATATTGCTAGCTTTGTTTGGGATCCAGATAAACACCGTCATTAAAAACGAAAATAAGAAGAACATCTTTGTTTCAAAAAAAGAGCTAAGCTTTAGTATTTCTGAGTAACAGACTTACTAAAGCTTAGCTTTTTTATTTGGTGACAGAGAAATCAGAAGAAGGCTATCGACTAGATATTGGCAGGTTTATCAAGTGCTTGCTTCATTTTTGGTTGACAAGGAGGGCAATTTGGCAAAAACCATACGTAACTAATAGAAAAAATAGGTTTCAATAGCATATTATCTTCTTTGATTTAATTGGTAACAACATTATATAGAAAAGTCGGTTTCGCACTCAAGCAAGAGTTGGTTGCTAGGGGGGGCCATTTGCACTCTCTTCAAAAAGTCTCATGAGAATTATTTTTTAACATTCATTTACGAATAAAAAGATGAGGTGAAAAAATGATAGATGACTTGTTAACTAAAGGAACAAATAGCTTGAGAAAGATTTATTCTCTGCCACGCTTGATTGGTGTTGTGTTAGCCATTTTTCTGATACTAACCCTAAGTTTTGTTATCTGGAGAAAAGAGCAGAGCCAAACAAAACTTCCTATTGTATCAACTTCTTCTTCCATACAACAGCCAGCTAGTGAGGAAAAAAAGTATCCTTCAGAAGAGAGTAATATTCTAGTGGATTTGAAAGGAGCCGTACAACAGGAGGGAGTTTATAAGCTCAGGGCTAATAGCCGTGTGCGCGATGTCATTGAATTAGCTGGGGGACTTACTCAGGAAGCTGATAGACATGCTATTAATTTTGCAGAAAAACTGGTGGATGAGCAGGTTGTGTATGTGGCTAAGCAGGGTGAAGACATTTCTGTCTTGCCAAATGCCTCCTCAGCAAGTAAAGCTAACGCAGAAATGTCTAACTCAACAAAGGTGAATATCAATAAGGCAAATTTAGAGGAGTTACAACGTATTTCGGGCATTGGTGTAAAAAGAGCTCAGGATATTCTTGAGACGAGAGACAGTCTAGGTGGCTTTAAAACGTTAGATGATCTTAGGCAGGTATCTGGAATTGGTGAAAAAACACTTGAGAAATTGAAACATGAACTATCGTTGGATTAAGTGGTCTCCCTTGCCTCCCATTCAACTAGCCTTTTTGGTAATGGCTCTTTATTATCAGATCTATTGTCCTAGCTGGTTGACTTGCTTACTTAGCAGCTGTTTAGGAATGTTACTATTGAAGCAGTTTCCTCAACAGACCCTCTGTAAGGTTGTTATGATTCTGGCCTTATTTGCTGCTGTCTTTGTTTATCGGAAACATCAGTTGAGACAGCAATTGGAAACACAACCTTTACAAGTGTCTCAGGTAGCATTGGTTCCGGATAGTATTCGAATTAATGGAGATCAATTAGCTGTTATTGGGCGTCACGGTAATCATTCTTATCAGTTGTTTTATCGTTTTAAACATCAAATGGAAGCCCGATTTTTCCAAAAAGAGTACCGTTGGATAGTGATGCATGCCAAAATAGTATTGGACAAGGCTGAGACTTCCCGAAATTTTAGAGGATTTAATTACCAATCTTTTTTAGCCTATCAGGGAATTTACAGGATAGGAAAAGTGGAACAAGTAGAGCAGCTTAAAGTGGTTTCACCAAAGTCAGTAGGTGATTATTTATCTTCTTTGAGGCGACAGGCTATTGTCCATTGTCAACAATCCTTTCCAAAGCCCATGTCTCATTATTTGACGGGACTCCTTTTTGGCTATTTGGATAAGTCCTTTGGTGAGATGACAGATTATTATAGTCAGCTTGGTATCATTCATCTTTTTGCCCTATCAGGGATGCAGATTGGTTTCTTTTTAACCTGTTTTAGAAGAGGTTTGACGCTATTAGCTATTCCTCTCGAATGGATTAAATGGATAGAACTTCCCTTTGCCTGTCTATATGCTGCGCTGACAGGTTACAGTATTTCTGTTATTCGAAGCCTTCTGCAGGCCCAATTAGGTCATCTAGGCATAAAAGGTTTAAATAACCTGGTTTACGCTTTCTTACTTGTTCTTTTATGGAATGCTCATGCTTTGATGACTGTTGGTGGAGTACTAACATTTAGCTATGCGTTTATCTTAACTGTTATCACTTTTGAGGAGTTATCGGGAGTTAAAAAGCATTTCGTTCAGGTCGTCACCGTTTCTTTAGGGATGTTACCTTTCTTGCTCTTTTATTTTGCTAGTTTTAACCCCATGTCAATGGTGTTAACAGGGCTTTTGTCTTATCTCTTCGATGCTTTGATTTTGCCTCTTCTTTGCTTGGTTTTCTGTTTGTCTCCTTTGATAACTCTCTCAGGATGTAATTATCTCTTTCTTTTCTTAGAAAAAGTCATTCAATTTCTTGGGAATACCCTCAATGTCTCCCTTGTTTTTGGAAGTCCGACCAGTTGGCACTTGCTTATCTTGGTGATTAGCTTCGCTATTCTTTATGACTATCGGCAGATACGACAAAGAGTTATCACTTGCGGCTTGCTCATAGGCCTGACGCTTTTATCTGTTAAATATCCTTTGACCAATGAAGTGACCTTTATCGACATTGGCCAGGGCGATAGTATTTTAGTGAGGGATTGGACAGGAAAAAATCTCTTAATAGATGTAGGTGGGCGCCTTTCGTTTTCTTCAAAAGAGCAGTGGCGACAGGGGCACCAGACATCGAATGCTCAGAAAACCTTAATTCCTTACTTAAAAAGTAGAGGCATTCACACCATTGACCAATTACTAGTGACTCATGCGGATACTGATCATATGGGGGATATAGAGGCGGTTGCCAAAGCTATTCGGATAAAGGAGATTTTGACTAGCCAAGGTAGTTTAAGCCAGCCAAGCTTTGTTAGGCGGTTAAGGCGTTTAAAATGTCACGTTAGGGTTTTAGCAGCTGGAGACCAATTGCCTATTATGGGAAGTGTCTTACAGGTACTCTATCCTTGGCAATTAGGGGACGGGAAAAATAATGATTCTCTGGTTCTTTATGGTAGGCTCCTCAATCAAACTTTTCTATTTACAGGTGATTTGGAAAAAGAGGGGGAAAACGAGATCATAGAACGTTATCCTCAACTAAGAGTAGATTATTTAAAAGTAGGTCACCATGGATCAAATACCTCTTCTAGTGCAGCTTTTTTAGACCATATTCAGCCCAAAGTGGCCTTTATTTCTGCTGGAAAAAATAACCGTTATCAGCATCCTCACAGAGAAACCCTAACCCGTTTGGAGGATAGGGGAATTTCTTATTATCGCACGGATATTCAAGGAGCTATTCGGTTGACAGGGTGGCTAAACTGGCATATTGAGACTGCTCGTTGATCAAGGGGAAAGTGCATTAATTTCTTAACAGCTTGATGTCAGGTCGATAGCTTTTCTTTTGAAAGATGATATAATAAAAGCATGATTACGATAGAAAAGATAGAGAAACTGAGTAAACAAAATTTAGGCCTCATTACGTTAGTAACGGGAGAGGATATTGGACAGTATAGCCAGTTGAAGTCGCGTTTAATGACGCAAATTGCTTTTGATAAGGATGATTTAACCTATTCTTATTTTGACATGTCCGAGACGGCTTATCAGGATGCAGAAATGGATTTGTTGAGTTTGCCTTTTTTTGCTGAGCAGAAGGTGGTCATTTTTGATCATTTGTTAGATATCACGACCAATAAAAAAAGTTTTTTAAAAGAAAAAGACCTAAAGGCCTTTGAGGCTTATTTAGAAAATCCCTTAGAGACTACTCGGCTAATCATCTTTGCACCAGGGAAGTTGGATAGTAAACGACGCTTGGTCAAACTCTTAAAACGAGATGCTCTTATTTTGGAAGCTAGTCCGTTGAAAGAAGCAGAGCTGAGAACTTATTTTCAAAAATACAGTCATCAACTGGGTTTAGGTTTCGAGAGTGGTGCCTTTGACCAATTGCTTTTGAAATCAAACGATGATTTTAGTCAAATCATGAAAAACATGACTTTTTTAAAAGCTTATAAAAAATCGGGGACTGTCAGTCTAGAAGATATTGAACAGGCCATTCCTAAAAGTTTGCAAGACAATATTTTTGACTTAACGAGACTCGTTCTACGAGGAAAAAACGATGCAGCTAGAGATTTGATTCATGATTTACGCTTATCAGGGGAAGATGATATTAAATTAATTGCTATTATGTTGGGTCAATTTCGCTTATATTTACAGCTTGCCATTCTTGCTAAAGAAGGAAAATCAGAACAGCAGCTTGTAACCAGTTTGTCAGAGATACTTGGTCGGCGAGTTAATCCTTATCAAGTTAAGTATGCTATTAAAGATTCTAGAACGTTGTCTCTCAAGGAGCTAGCATTTGTGGTCAAAACCTTAATTGAGACAGATTATCAGATTAAAACTGGGGTTTATGACAAACAGTATTTAGTTGATATAGCTCTTTTAAAGATGGTAACCACATTACAAAGGAGCGATTGAACCGCTTTCTAAGAGCTAATCAAATTAGTTGAAAGCTCTTATTTTTTGCGATAAGATAGACTTACCATAAAGAAAAAGAGGATAGGAAAATGGCTATTATTTTACCAGAACTTCCATACGCGTATGATGCTCTTGAACCACATTTTGATGCGGAGACAATGACTCTCCATCATGATAAACACCATGCGACTTATGTTGCTAATGCGAATGCTGCTTTAGAAAAACACCCTGAAATAGGTGAAAACCTCGAGGAATTATTGGCAGATGTAACCAAAATTCCAGAAGATATTCGTCAAGCCTTAATTAATAATGGCGGAGGACATTTAAACCATTCCCTTTTCTGGGAATTATTGTCCCCAGAAAAACAAGACGTCACTCCTGATGTTGCTCAAGCTATTGATGATGCCTTCGGTTCATTTGACGCTTTTAAAGAACAATTTACGGCAGCTGCTACTGGACGATTTGGTTCAGGATGGGCCTGGTTAGTTGTTAACGCAGATGGAAAACTTGAAATCACTTCAACAGCCAATCAAGATACGCCAATTTCAGACGGTAAAACTCCTATTCTAGGACTTGATGTTTGGGAACATGCTTACTACTTGAATTACCGTAATGTCCGTCCAAATTACATCAAAGCTTTTTTTGATATTATTAATTGGAAAAAAGTATCCGAACTTTACCAAGCGGCTAGATAAGGAAACAGGTACCAATCTCGAGAGGAGATTGGTTTTTTAGATGGTTTGATGACTTAATAGGAAAACAGTCTGTAACTAGGATAAGATAAAAATGGTTTGTCTTTTTAATATAATGCCTTGATTTTTAATCAGATCTAGCTAGAATAGAACGTATAGGAGATTTTAGGTGTTAAGTGAGAAAAGACGTAATATTTTGTGGTGTACTTTAACCATAGTGGCTTTAGCTATGTTAGTTGGTTGCTTAGCGATTAAAAAGAAAACAGCTTCCAAGAAAATAGGAGAACATCAACAGCAAATAGCCTATTTAAAAAAGAAAAATAAGAAAAAAACAGTTAAACCTAAGCCATTATCGGAAAAATCCAAAGAAGCTAAGCAAGCTACTATGGATGCAGATTTTGCACAGATGAATGCCTTAGGCCTTTATTATGACTACCATACGTTGAGTTTGGTGGATACGGTGAAAGCTTATCTGGAAGAGTTTGGTATTGATGAGTCTCAGATTGCTTTTTCCTACAAAGATCTTCGTTCAGGTAAGACAGTGGCCATGAATGAAAACTAGCCTATGACAGCAGGAAGTACTTATAAGTTACCGCTAAACATGTTGGTGGTTGATGAGGTGAAAAAGGGCAAGCTGACGTTAACCGAGCGTTTTGACATTACTGGAACGGATTATGAATACGAACAAGAACATAATACCTATGTGGCTCAATTTAATGGGGCTATGTCAATTCCAGATATGCAGGAGTATTCCCTTGTTTATTCAGAAAATACACCTGCTTACGCTTTGGCAGAACGTTTGGGTGGCATGAATAAAGCTTACCAACTATTCGATCGGTATGGAAAAGCATCTGGTCCCATACCAACTATTGATCGCAAGGGAAACAAGACAACCACTGCGTACTACTTGCAAGTTCTTGATTATTTGTGGAAGCATCAGGATAAATATGAAGATATTTTATATTTTATCGGAGAGTCGTTTCCTGATTTGTATTACAAGGCTTACTTGCCAAATATCACCATCTATCAAAAACCTGGGTATGTCAGAGAAGCTTTAAATATAGGCGCGATTGTTTGTGAAGAATCTCCATACCTTATTGCTCTTTATTCAGCAGGTCTTGGTGGAGCTACAGAAGAGTCAGAAGAAGTTAACGGACTTGGCTATGTGCAGTTAATTAATTTAACCTATGTGATCAATGAATGGCATAGGGTTAATCACAATATGACTTAGCTGATTGATGAAATCTTTGGGGAGTGAGGCGATTTAAATAGTCATATGACTACCGGTAGAGGCTGTGCTTTTATAGAAATAAAAAAGGTTTGACAATTAACTTTGTCAAACCTTTTTCCTTAATATTGTTTGTTAGATGTTTGCGTTTTAGTTATAGCACTTTGATAATGGTACAACAACTTTTTAAATTTTTTGATAGCTGCGCGAGTGAGTTGTTTGGAGGATTTCCCATTCCTACTATAAATAGGGTTATGTTTGTCACCTTGTTGTTCCAAATCAGGAACGAGGAAAGTGGCTTCTGGGCTATGGGTTGCCTCTTCGATAAATGTAGGTTCAAAGAGCAAAATAGGATCAATATCAAGGAGACGGTGTAAGTCATCGTTTTGATTCCCGTAGTTGAAAGATGAACCATTGACAATACTATTGCGTGTTAGGTTTTCCGGATCTAATGCGACTAAAAATTGTCCAGATTCTGACAAAATAAATTCTGAATGAAAATGAACCAAAATCTTATAGTTAGACTGGGGAATATTATCAGTGTAGACAGCCTGATAATTGCCACTGGCGTCTAAAATACTGGCGACTTTATTGTGATACCGAGATGATTCATATAGATTGTAGTCGTCATCTTCGAGAGTAGCCAGATACTTGGCTAAAGCATCCGCATCAGTTTCGCCTTTTTTCCCATACTGAGAACGAACCCACTCGATTTGTTGAGTAGATAAGAGGTAGCGTAGCTGATGGATTTGCCGGTTAAAACTGCTGTAAGGGATGTGCTCCAGATTGATATAACAAGCTTGGATGAGAGCAGATAATTGATCCCAGAAGGGATCTGCGGGAGTTAAATTGGGGCTAAAATGCGCCAAAATTTGCTGAGTTTGGTGTACCTGTCCAGTCACTTCTTCTGGCATGTTTAAATAGGTCAAGAGGAGTTCTAGTCGTTTTTGAGCTTCTTGAGGCGTCTGTGCCATCCCCTCTTGTTGCCAGAGCTTTTGAAAGTCAGGTGATCCTATCAGGCGAATGCGACTATAAAGTTGTTCGAAATGATAAGAGTTACCTCCAACAGTAAGGTGTTCAAGGTATCCTTTTTGGATGGCCTTATAGGACCATCCGTCCCTATTGAGTTTTCGAACATAATTAAGCAAGTCGTGGCGTAATTTAATAGCTTCTGAAAGCTGGAGTTCTTGTAATTTAGGATGTTTTTGGTAAAAAGGCGCCACTAAGTCCTGATAAGGTTTGTGCTTTTTTTCAAAGGTTAGGCGACGATAGTCTTTTTGCCAAAAGCTAATGCAGAAGATTAAAAAAATCAAGAAGCGCAGCCATTTTCCAAGTGTTTTCATGGTTTTATTTCACAAACATGGCATCGCCAAAACTGAAGAAGTGATACTTTTCATCGACAGCATGCTTATAGGCATCAAGGACAAAGTCACGCCCTGCAAAGGCGGAAACAAGCATGACAAGAGTTGATTTTGGAAGATGGAAATTAGTTGAGAAGGCATCAACAACCTTAAATTGGTAGCCTGGTTTAATAAAAATATTGGTCCAACCAGAATCAGCTTGAATATCCCCTTGGAACTTACTTCCGATGGTTTCCAATGTACGAATAGAGGTGGTTCCAACAGCGACAACGCGGCCTCCAGCTTGTTTGACGTCGCGCAGTGTTTGTGCTGCTTCTTCTGAAAGGGAATAGAATTCAGAGTGCATGTCGTGGTCGTCAAGATTTTCCACGGAAACAGGGCGGAAAGTACCCAAGCCCACATGTAGAGTTAGGTAAACCAAATGGACACCCTTAGCTTCGATTTTTGAGAGTAAGTCTGTTGTGAAGTGCAAACCAGCAGTTGGGGCAGCAGCAGAGCCATTTTCCTTAGCATATACGGTTTGGTAACGTTCAGCATCATCTAATTTCTCATGGATGTAAGGAGGTAGAGGCATTTCGCCAAGACTTTCTAAAACTTCTAGAAAAATCCCCTCGTAGTTAAACTCTACAATGCGGCCACCGTGTTCTAATTCTTCAACAATGGTTGCTGTTAGTCGACCATCTCCAAAACTGACTTGGCTACCAACTTTGAGGCGTTTAGCAGGTTTGGCAAGGACTTCCCACTGATCTCCGTGGGTATTTTTTAATAAGAGCAATTCCACATGACCATGGGTGTCAAGTTTTTCCCCATAGAGTCTGGCAGGTAAGACACGAGTATTGTTCATGACAAGCGCATCACCTGGATTTAGTTGATCGATGATGTGATCAAAATGGCTATCAATCATTGTCTTCTGCTCGTGGTCAATAATCAAAAGTTTTGAACTATCTCTTTTTTCAAGTGGTGTTTGGGCAATCAGTTCTTCGGGCAAATCAAAATCAAAATCGTTAGTATTCATTAGGTCTCCTTTGAGTTACTAGAGCACCTCTGGGCAGTCGCTCTCTGATAAGATAAATCTTTTCTATTATATCACTTGTCGTTTAACCCGTCATCTTTAATCTTTCATCAGAAAAGAAAGGACAGGCTTGACAAAAATTGGTATATACCATATAATAAAATTACAAAAGGTCTATACCAATAAAAGGAGGAGAATGACATGAAAATTATTCGGGTCCAAGATCAGATTGAAGGTGGGAAAATCGCTTTTACCTTATTGAAAGATAGCTTGGCTAAGGGAGCTAAGACCTTAGGATTAGCAACAGGAAGTTCACCCATTAGTTTTTACCAAGAAATGATCAAAAGTCCTTTGGATTTTTCGGACTTAACAAGTATTAACTTGGATGAATATGTCGGTCTTCCAGTAGATAGCGATCAGAGTTATGATTATTTTATGCGTCAAAACCTTTTTAATGCGAAGCCTTTTAAAAAGAATTACTTGCCCAATGGTTTAGCAACCGATGTCGAAGCAGAAGCTAAACGATATGACCAAATCATTGCAGAGCATCCGATTGATTTTCAAGTGCTTGGGATTGGGCGTAATGGGCACATTGGTTTTAACGAACCTGGGACTTCTTTTGAAGAAGAAACGCATGTGGTGGATCTTCAAGAATCAACCATTGAAGCCAATAGTCGTTTCTTTACAAGTATTGATGATGTCCCAAAACAAGCTATTTCTATGGGCATTGCTTCTATCATGAAGTCCAAAATGATTGTTCTTCTCGCTTTTGGAGAAGAAAAAGCTGATGCTATTAAAGGAATGGTATCTGGTCCTGTCACAGAAGATCTTCCAGCTAGTATTCTCCAACAACATGAGAATGTGATTGTGATTGTGGATGAAGCTGCAGCATCTAAATTAAATAAAGTTGACTAATCATTAATAATTTTATAAGAAGAAAGAGGAAGAAGAGTTCTTGAGGTGAATTCTTTTTCCTTCTTTTTCTTTTGTTGCTATCAATTTATGTTACACTACTAATATGCGTTTAGATAAATTATTAGAGCTCGTTGCAAATGGTTCGCGGCGGCAAGTGAAACAGTTGATCAAGGGACAAGACGTGAGAATTGATCACGAGATCGCTTGGAGTGGGCGACAAAATGTAGACCCCGGGCTACAGTTGATTGAGGTTTCCGGAAAACGGATAAGTCATCCCAAACATTCCTATTTTATCCTTAATAAACCAGCAGGGGTTGTCTCGGCAAGAAGCGATATTAACCATGTAACAGTGTTGGATCAACTTGCGGAGAAAGACAGACACCCAGACTTGTATCCAGTTGGCAGATTGGACAGAGATACCGAAGGTTTGGTTTTACTCACTGATAATGGCCCTTTAGGTTTTCGAATGTTACATCCTAGTCATCATGTTGCAAAGACCTATATGGTAACAGTCAATGGCTTCTTAGATGAGGATGCTCCAGATTTTTTCGCAGCAGGAATTAAGTTTCCAACAGGAGAGCAGTGCCGACCAGCTCAGTTAACAATCCTTCAGGCAAGTCAGGAGAAATCACAAGCACGTTTGGTCATTTCAGAAGGTAAATTTCATCAAGTGAAAAAAATGTTTTTGACCTATGGCTTGAAAGTGATTTCTCTTAAACGAACTAGTTTTGCAGGACTGGAACTTGGGGAACTAGCGAGTGGAGCCTATCGTTCCTTGACTGATGCTGAAACATTAGTGATTAAAGCTTATTTAGATTGATAAAAACTTACTGGTCACTAATACGCTATTCTTGCTTAAATAGCAAACTGTCTATATACTGAAACAGTATCTTAGTTAAAGGAGATTTTTCATGAAAACGAAACTGCCAACCAAATTGGCAATGTTGTCCATCTCACTCTTTTTAATGTCGCATTTAGCGATTGCACCTGCCATTCCTAAACTTTATGCCCTCTATCATGGGCAAAATCCTCATATTGGCTTAGCTTCTGTGGAGAGTCTCGTGACTATTCCAGCCATGATGATTACCATTTTTGTCATGCTAAGTCACCTTGTCGTCGCAACATTAGGAAAGAAAAAAACGATCCAACTGGGATTGGTGTTGATTCTAGTATCAGGTCTGGTATCTTTTTTTACCAAGCAATTTGTAGTGGCTTTAATGTGCCGTCTGTTATTGGGAGTAGGTATTGGCCTTTACAATTCCCTTTCTATCAGTATTATCAGCGATTATTATGAGGGTGACGAGCGTGCCAGCATGATTGGCTTTCGAACGGCAACACTTAATATTGGAAAGGCCTTAACGACTTTTATCGTTGGTCTAGCTTTGTTAGTTGGTGTTAATTATACCTACCTTGTGTATTTGTTGGTTATTCCTGTTTACATTTTCTTTAGCAAATACGTTCCTGAAATTGATACAAGTCATTTAACACTTAAGAAAACAACTTATATTGATCAGGCTGTTGGTTACCTGATGTTAATAACCTTCTTTGTGGGGATTTCTTATATTGGAGCAACCATTAAAATCCCCTCTCTTCTTGTCAATAAATACCATTATTCCAGTTTCTATGCGAGTAACATGCTGACTATTTTAGCTATTAGCGGTATTTTGATTGGTCTGGTCTTTGGACAGCTGACCAAGTATCTCAACGATAGCATCATGGCTGTGATGATTCTCCTCATGGGTCTGGGAAATCTTATCTTTACCTTTGCTACTCATAGTGCCCTTTTCATCTTAGGAGCCCTTTTAATCGGAGCAAGTTTTGTGGGAGCCATGTCTGCTGTTTTTGATTATATTGCTAAACATTTTAAAAGGGAACATAATCATTTTGTAACCAGTTTGGCAATTACCGCAGGGAATATTGGTGTGATTCTAACGCCAGTTTTATTAACCAAACTACCAGCACTCTGGCATTGGGAAATGTTTGTAATTCCTTTTTATATGACGAGCGGTTTTATGTTGGTCAATCTTATCTTGTATGGGCTGCTGAAAAAAGCTCCTTTCAAAGAAGCTAGGTAACCATTGTACTGCCCCTAAAAAGTTGGACAAGAAATTATTGAAAGGATTGGACTTGGTATAATAAAGTAGACACAAAATTAAGTGGAAACGAGGAAAAGTCATTATGCCAAGAAAAACCTTTGATAAAGCCTTCAAACTCTCTGCTGTCAAACTCATCCTTGAGGAAGAGTAGTCTGTAAAAATGGTTAGTTCAACTTTAGAAATTCATCCCAATAGTCTTTATCGATGGATTCAAGAATATGAAAAATATGGAGAAAGTGCGTTCCCAGGACACGGGAGCGCACTTCGTCATGCTCAATTTGAGATAAAAAAACTTGAAAAAGAGAACAAACTGCTACAGGAGGAATTAGCTCTTCTAAAAAAGTTCCAGGTCTTCTTGAAGCCAAACCAGAAATAAAATTTCGGTTTCTGAAGGAAAATAGTGTTAGCTTGAATAGTCATCACGCCTGTCAAACTTTTCAAGTTTCCCGTTCAGATTTCTATGCTTATTTAAAACGTCGTCCATCTTCAAGGCATGTTGAGAATGAAGCTTTGAAGGAAATGATTAAAGCCATTTTCTATGAACATAAAGAGCGTTACGGAAGTGTACGAATTACCCAAGAACTTTGTAGACGTGGCATGCATGTCAATCATAAACGTGTTGGTAGACTCCTTCATCAGTTAGGTCTCTATGCTAAAGGAAGTCGATATAACTATAAATACTATAACCGTCGACGTTCTTCATTAACTCGTCCCAATCTTGTTAATCAATGTTTCCAAGCAACTGGTAAGAATAAATTATGGCTAGGAGACTTAACCTATATCCCTATACAAGAAGGAATACTTTATTTATCTGTCTTTATAGACGTTTATAGTAGAAAGATTGTTGGTTGGGCAATGGGCCGACGTATGCAAGACAAGTTGGTAACAGAGGCTTTCAATCAAGCTTATGATAGAGAAAAGCCTAAAGAAGGGGTAATCGTCCATACAGATCAGGGGTCTCAATATACCGGGGCACGATTTCAGGTCCTACTTAGACGGAAAAAATGGAAGTCCAGTATGAGTCGAAAAGGTAATCCATACGATAATGCACTCATGGAAGCCTTTTATAAAACATTAAAAAGAGAGCTTGTCAATGATGCTCATTTCGCAACTATTGAGCAAGCTCAGCTTGAGATTTTTAAATATATTGAGACTTACTATAACCCTAAAAGTCTGCATTCAGCTTTAGGGTATCTCTCACCTGTAGAATTTGAAAAAAATAGTTACTAATTAGCTTAACTTTAGGTCTATTTTTTCTTGACAAGTCCACCCCAAAAGTTAGATTCTACGTCTAACTTTTGGGGTGCAGTTCACCATTTGCCTGTTTTTTTGTACCTCAATTTAGTCTTTTGTCAAAAGACTAAATTGAGGTAAGAACGGTTTCTTTTTACGAATAATAAGGTAGAAGGACTAGGAGGAGGTGTTGAGAGTATTAACAGCTTTAACCAATGAGAATCAGGTGATTTCTTTGCTAGCACAGCCTAATCCTCAGAAGCAACCATTTCGTTGTCCAGCTTGTGGATCCCCTGTTCGCTTGCGTCAGGGAAAAATTATACGCCCTCATTTTGCACACATCACATTAGCTAATTGTCATTTTCAAACAGAAAATGAGTCCCAAGAACATTTGCATTTGAAAGCAAAATTATATACAAGCCTGGTAAAGACAGAAAAGGTTTGTGTGGAAAAGTATCTTCCTGAGTTACAACAATTTCCAGACCTTTGGGTGAATGATAAATTAGCCTTAGAAATTCAGTGCAGCCCTTTACCAATTGAGCGTTTGGTGGCACGTACACAAGCCTATCAGAAAAATGGTTACGAGGTTCGTTGGCTGTTGGGAAAGAAACTTTGGCTTAAAAATCGTTTAACGGCCTTCCAAAAACAATGTCTTTACTTTTCGTCTAGTTTAGGCTTTCATTTGTGGGAGTTGGATACAGCTGCACATCTGTTACGTCTAAAATACTTAATTCATGAAGATTTATTTGGCAAAGTGAGTTACCTAACCAAAACCATTTCTTTGGATAACAATATCATGGAAAGTTTGCGGATTCCTTATCACCAAAGGAAGCTCTGTTCTTACCAAAAACCTATGGCCAAATCTCTTTCGATACCCATTCAAAGGGCTTTATTAACGAAGCATTCTAAATGGTTACATCGTCAGGAAAGAGCCTATTTAGCTGGCTATAATTTACTCATGTTGCCAGTAGAGGCCTTCTATTCTCAATGGCGCCCCGTACAGTCGGCTACTGGTTTTTGTCAAATCAAAGAGAATCTCCATGATTATGATAAGAGTTTTAAAGCTTATTACAAAAAAGAAGGGAATAAAAAGGTGCAAACGCTTTTTTCGCCTCAATATTATGTTAAAATAGTTAGTAATAGAAAATGAGGAGGATATTATGACAGATAATCGTAGTCATTTAGAAGAAAAGTACACTTGGGATTTGAGCACTATTTTTGCAACAGATAAGGATTGGGAAGCTGAAGTGAGTGGCTTAGCTAGTGAAATTGACACGGCTAAGGATTTTGCAGGTCATTTACTAGATTCTAGCGCTAATCTGTTGACAATTACAGATACTTATTTAGAGTTGGCTCGTCGTGTTGAGAAAGTCTATGTTTATGCGCATATGAAAAATGATCAAGACACGACTGTTGCTAAATATCAAGAATATCAGGCTAAGGCTTCTGGCTTGTATGCTAAATTTAGCGAAGTGTTTTCATTCTATGACCCAGAAGTTATGGCATTGAGTCAGGAAGATTACCAAGCTTTTCTTGTGGAAACTCCTGAGTTAAAAAGATATCATCATTTCTTTGACAAATTGTTCCAGACACGTGACCATGTGCTTAGTCAGGCTGAAGAGGAATTATTAGCAGGAGCCCAAGAAATTTTCAACGGTGCTGAAGAAACCTTTAGCATTCTGGATAACGCTGATATTGTCTTTCCAGTAGTTAAAAATGATAAGGGGGAAGATGTTGAATTAACCCATGGTAACTTCATCAGTTTAATGGAATCTAAAGATCGTAGCGTTCGCCAAGCTGCTTACGAGGCAATGTATAGCACTTATGAACAGTTCCAACACACTTATGCTAAAATCTTACAAACAAATGTTAAGGTTCAAAATTACAAGGCGCGTGTTCATAAATACGATTCAGCACGTCAAGCTGCTATGGCTGCTAACTTTATTCCAGAAGCTGTTTACGACACTTTATTAGAAACAGTTAACAAACATTTACCACTTTTACACCGTTACTTGAAACTTCGCCAAGATGTTCTTGGTCTAGATGAGTTGAAGATGTATGATGTTTACACACCATTATCTGAAACAGACCTAGCCATTGGTTATGATGAGGCTTTGGAAAAAGCTGAGAAGGTTTTGGCTGTTTTTGGTAAGGATTATGCAGACCGAGTGCATCGTGCCTTTACAGAACGTTGGATTGATGTTCATGTCAATAAAGGGAAGCGCTCTGGAGCTTATTCAGGTGGTTCCTACGATACCAATGCCTTTATGCTATTAAACTGGCAAGATACCTTAGACAATCTATACACTTTAGTTCATGAAACTGGGCACAGTTTGCATTCTACTTTCACTCGTGAAACACAGCCTTATGTGTATGGAGATTACAGTATTTTCTTGGCAGAAATTGCATCTACAACTAATGAAAACATCATGACAGAAGCTCTCTTAAATGAGGTTCAAGATGAGAAAGAACGCTTTGCTATTTTAAACCATTACCTTGACGGTTTCCGTGGCACTGTTTTCCGTCAAACCCAATTTGCTGAGTTTGAACACGCGATCCATCAAGCTGATCAAAAAGGAGAAGTGTTAACGAGCGAATACCTCAACCAATTGTATGCTGAGTTGAATGAAAAGTATTATGGGTTGAGTAAAGACGATAATCATTTTATTCAGTATGAATGGGCACGTATTCCTCACTTCTATTACAATTATTATGTTTATCAGTATGCTACAGGCTTTGCAGCAGCAAGTTATTTAGCCGATAAGATTGTTCACGGAACGCAAGACGATATTGATCATTACTTGACCTACCTCAAGTCAGGAAATTCTGACTACCCACTTGAGGTCATCGCTAAAGCGGGTGTTGATATGGCAAAAGGCGACTATCTTGACGCAGCCTTTAAAGTCTTCGAAGAACGTCTAACAGAACTTGAAGCCCTTGTTGCAAAGGGAGCTCATCGCTAATACTATTGACAAGAGATTGCTTTGAGCATATCTCTTGTTTTTTAACTTTTTTTATTTTACCATTAATTAGTAATAGATAGTGATATATTCGCAAAATCGTAGTGACCTAGACTCGGCAAAGTTGAGTAGCATCGCTTGAGACTAAGATTGTTAGATTAGTCGATAATGTATTAAAGGAGACATGATTATGGTTAAACGTATTGGTTTTATTCTTGGTAGCTTACGTCAAGAGTCAAATTCTCAAAAAGTAGCAGCAGCTGTTAAAGCCCTATTTCCAGAAAAAGTGGTAATCACTGAAATTCCTATTGGAGATCTTCCCCTTTATAATCCAGATCTTGATGAAGGAAATGTTCCTGAAAGCTATACTCGTTTCCGTCAAGCTGTCAAAGAACAAGATGGTATCGTATTTATTACTCCTGAATACAATCGTGGTCTACCGGCGGCCATTAAAAATGCTATTGACATTGGTTCTCGTCCAATCGGTCAAGGGGTATTTGATGGCAAGCCAAGTCTTATCGTTTCGCACTCTACTGGGAATGTTTCTGGCTTTGGTGCCAATCACCAATTGCGTCAAAGTTTAGTTTTCTTAAATGTTCCTGTCTTGGCACAGCCAGAAGCTTACTTGGCACAAGCTGATCAATTATTCGATGAGCAGGGGCAATTGTCAAATGAAGGCACAAAAGGATTCTTGCAAACGGTGGTTGATGCTTATCTTGGTTTTGCCAAACGTTTTGAGAATTAATCTCAGGTAACCAATTAATAATAAAGCTCATTTCATTAGTAGTGATGGTTTGGATTGACTCATAGGTCCATTTGGTCACTACTTTTTTGTGTTATAATGAGGACACTTAAGGAGGTTCTGCCATGGCAATACATCGCATTCAGTTAAGTGACCAAGCAGCTTTTGAAAAGTTTCAAGCTATGTTATTAGCAGAAAAAGCTGCTGGAAATCCTTTTATCGAAACCAAAATGGTCACTGATTTTCCAGCTTTTGTTACTAAATCTAAACGGTTTGAAACACGAACAGATCATCCGGATTGGTCTACTAGTACGAATTATTATTATTTTCTAGATGATGAGTTGGTGGCTCGTATTGGTTGCCGCTGGCAGTTGGAAAAGGGAGATTTGGAGAGGTTTGGAGGACATATTGGTTACGTAACACGACCAGATTACCGTGGACAAGGAATTATGACAGAGTTACTACTCTTTGCATTAGAATGTTATCGGGAAAGAGGGATTTTGAGAGTCCTTATCACGGCAAACCGTTATAATATCGCTAGTCGGCGAACCATTGAAAAAGTAGGAGGTATCTTAGAAGATATTGTTCAGGTACCTATGGATTACAACGTGTCATTAATGGCAGGTCAAGAACTTGCCCGTTATTGGATTAATTTAGGAGAAAAGTAGTGACTGTTCATTTTATTTGGGATTTTGATGGAACTTTAGTGGAGTCTAGTCAGGCGATTAGAGAAGTATTAGCTTTGCTTTATCAGACCTATCATTTGCCTTTTGATGAGGATTGGGTTATGACCTTCATTATTCAAGAATCAATTGGTGCGTTATTGCAACAATTAGCTAAAGAAGAATTGTCTTTTGAGGAATTATTGACCTTTTTCAATCAGGAACAAGAGACACGTGATCACATGATAAATGCGATGCCAGGTGCCAAAGAAGTCTTGGAAAAAACGGCTCAAAAAGGTGTCAAGCATTATATTCTGACCCATAAAGGCGCTACGACGCATCCTGTTTTGGAGCGATTAGACATGGCATCTTATTTTGAAGAAGTGGTAACAGCCGCCAATGGCTTTAAACGTAAACCAGATCCAGAAGCTCTAACCTACCTGATTAACAAATACCAAATGGACAAAAAGAGGACCTATTATATCGGTGACAGGCCCTTAGATCAGCAAGCTGCAGAAAAATCAGGGATTCAATCCTTGAATTTAACTTGTCCAAGTAGTTCTAACAATCAGCACATTAACGATTTGATGGCGATTCTAGACCTCTTGCCAGAAATTCTTGATTAGCAAACCAGGCCTAATCGTTTAGGAAGAATTCACATCAAATACTATCAATAGCATTAGTGTTGGCAGGGTGGTATTGTTTGCGAGTACACTTCAAAGATGCTTTTGGAAGGAAGTGGAGTAGAATGAGGGGTATCATCTCTAAGGCTATCAGTTTTTCATAAGGTTTGTGTTTACTGTAAAAAAGTCTTATGTTAGGTTGATAAATTAAATCGTAAGGGAATGTTTCTATTGAGCAGCATTTTTGACATTAGATGTGAGATGTAATAAAATAAAAACCTAACATTTTTTCAATGAACTGCTTTAATATTCGATAAATAGGAAGAGGTTTTTTGTGAAAAAAACAAATCGTTATGTGGTAGCAATAGCTGGGGTTCTCCTTCATCTGATGCTAGGATCGACTTATGCCTGGAGTGTTTATCGAAACCCTATCATGCAGCAAACTGGTTGGGATCAAGCAACTGTTGCCTTTGGCTTTTCATTAGCTATTTTTTGCTTGGGGTTGTCAGCAGCTTTTATGGGGACTTTGGTTGAAAAATGTGGTCCTCGTGTTACTGGAAGCATATCTGCTGTCCTGTATGCGGCAGGGAATATAATGACTGGCCTAGCTGTTGATCGTCAAGAGATTTGGTTATTATATCTAGGGTATGGTATTGTCGGTGGACTAGGGCTTGGAGCTGGTTACATTACCCCAGTATCTACTATTATCAAATGGTTTCCAGATAAGAGAGGCTTAGCGACTGGTCTGGCTATTATGGGATTCGGCTTTGCCTCTTTGCTGACAAGTCCTGTTGCCCAGTGGTTGATTGCCACTAAGGGAGTGGTTGCTACGTTCTACTTATTAGGTCTGGTTTATTTAGTGGTGATGCTACTAGCCTCTCAGTTCATAAAAAAACCGACTAGTCATGAATTAGCAAGCTTGATGGAGCGAAGTACTGGACAACATAATGATTTGACCAAAGGCATGACTGCTAAAGAAGCCCTTAAAACAAAATCTTTTTACCTTCTTTGGATGATACTGTTTTTAAATATTGCTTGTGGGTTAGGTCTCATTTCAGTTGTTGCACCAATGGCTCAAGACCTTGCTGGTTTAACCCCAGAGGCTGCAGCGATTGTTGTTGGCTTGATGGGAATATTCAATGGGTTTGGTCGTCTTTTATGGGCCGGTCTATCGGATTATATTGGTCGCCCTTTGACTGTGCTACTAGTGTTTTTAGTTAATATAGCAATGACAAGTAGTCTTATTGTTGTTCATCAATCTTTCTTTTTTGTGGCTGCTATGGCTATTCTCATGACATGTTACGGCGCTGGTTTTTCTTTAATACCTCCGTATTTAAGTGATCTTTTCGGAGCTAAAGAATTAGCCATGCTTCATGGCTACATCTTAACAGCTTGGGCAATAGCTGCATTGGTTGGTCCCATGCTATTATCGTTTACTTTTGAGTGGACGCAAAGTTATCTTTTCACTTTACAAGTTTTCATTTGTTTGTATAGTCTAGCTTTGATATTAACCTGGTGGTTGAAGAAGTCAGCTACTAATCGATAATGTGAACTTAAACTCTAGCAATGCCTAGAGTTTTTTTATATAATTAATGTCATGGTTAAATCATATAGTAAAAATGCAAATCACAATATGCGTCGTCCTGTGGTCAAAGAAGATATTGTTCACTACATGCGGACGAAACAAAAGCAAAACACAGGTTTTTTAGCAGAACTAGAACAGTTCGCAAGGCAAGAAAATATCCCTATTATTCAACATGAAGTGGTTGCTTATTTTAGGTTCTTATTGCAGACCTTGCAGCCAAAGCAGATTCTCGAAATTGGTACAGCTATTGGCTTTTCTGCTCTTTTAATGGCAGAGAACGCTCCAGACGCTACGATTGTAACGATTGATCGTAATCCTGAAATGATCGGCTTTGCTAAGGATAATTTCGCCAAATATGATTGTCGCCAGCAAATTAGTTTGTTAGAAGGCGATGCAGCTGATATTTTAGCGACTCTTGAAGGATCTTTTGATTTTGTTTTTATGGATTCTGCTAAATCAAAATACATTGTTTTTCTTCCAGAAATTTTAAAGCGCTTGGCTGTTGGCGGTGTGATTATCTTAGATGATATTTTTCAAGGTGGTGACATTGCTAAACCTATTGAAGAGGTTCGTCGTGGACAGCGTACCATTTATCGTGGGCTACAAGCCTTGTTTGATGCAACTCTAGACCATCCGGATCTGACAGCAAGCCTTGTTCCACTTAGTGACGGGTTACTGATGATTCGTAAGAATCAGGAAGAAATTACTTTACCAGATTAAGTTACGTTTAAGAAATTGTGATATAATGTATTAGTTAATGATAAAAAGGAGCTCAGAAGTAAATGAAAAAATCAAATAAACTTATCACTGGTATTGTTACGTTAGCATCAGTAATCACTTTGACAGCTTGTCAATCAACCAATGACAATACTAAAGTCGTCTCAATGAAGGGTGATACCATTAGTGTTAGCGACTTTTATAATGAAATCAAAAATACAGAAGTTTCTCGGAAAGCTATGTTACACCTTTTAATTGGTCGTGTTTTTGAAGCTCAGTATGGTGATAAAGTATCTAATAAGGAAGTCGAAAAAGCTTATAATAAAACTGCTGACCAATATGGTGCTTCATTCTCGGGAGTTTTGGCCCAGGCAAGTTTGACGCCAGAGACTTACAAAAAACAAATTCGCTCATCAAAATTAGTAGAATACGCTGTTAGAGAAGCTGCCAAAAAAGAATTAACAACTAAAGAATATCAAAAAGCTTATGAATCCTATACTCCAACAATGGCAGCACAAGTTATTACTCTTGATAGCGAGGAAAAGGCTAATCATACCTTAGAAGAAGTAAAAGCGGAGGGAGCAGATTTTGCTACTATTGCTAAAGAAAAGACAACATCAGCAGATAAAAAAGTTGCCTACAAGTTTGACTCAGGGACAACAACTTTACCAGCAGATGTCGTTAAAGCAGCATCAAGCTTGAAAGAGGGGGAGATGTCAGAAGTAATTTCAGTATTGGATCCTACCACTTATCAAAATAAGTTTTACATTATCAAAGTAAACAAAAAAGCTGAAAAGAAAGCTGACTGGAAAGTTTATCAAAAACGTTTGAAAGCTATTATTCTTGCTGAAAAAACAAAAGATGTAAATTTCCAAAACAAAATTATTGCTAAGGCTTTAGATAAAGCTAACGTTAAAATTAAAGACAAGGCATTTGCTAATATTTTAACGCAGTATGCTAATCTTGATAAGAAGTCTAATGCTGAAAGCACAAATAAAAAGACACCAGCATCAGCTGAAACCCCTGCTTCGGAAAAAACAGAAGCTAGCCAGCCAGAGGCAGGCCAATCTGAAGCAACACCAGCTGAAGGAACTGCTGATACTCAAACAGGTGAGACTGCTGCTCAATAATAAGTTTTCATTGACTAATCAGTAAAAAAAACTTATAATAATTTAGTTAAGAATTGTTTATCAAGGATTAGATACAGAAAAGTGACGGTTGCTGCGAGTCATGGATAATCAGATAGACATGCTACTTAGCTTTATAACAATTGATATAATAAAATAAGAATGACAAGTTCATTGAATAGAGGTGGTACCGCGGTTTTCGCCCTCTGTGAGATGGACTTGTTTTGTTTTGAAGACTATTTGAAATCAACGAAAGGAATAGAGTAAACTAGATTGACTAAGATTATAGTAGGTCATCTAGTGAAGAAATGGTTGTGCTAGTTTTTGTATTCACATGGCAAGATTTAGCAAGCTTCTATTTCGCTTACTCTTTGTATCTCATTTTTTATGAAACACTTATCATCTGCTGAAATTCGTCAAATGTGGTTAGATTTTTGGCAATCAAAAGGTCATTCGGTTGAACCTTCTGCTAACCTTGTTCCTGTTAATGATCCCACTCTTCTTTGGATTAATTCAGGGGTTGCTACTCTCAAAAAATATTTTGATGGCTCTGTTATTCCTGAAAATCCACGGATTACTAACGCGCAAAAATCTATTCGTACCAATGATATTGAAAACGTAGGTAAAACAGCCCGCCACCACACCATGTTTGAAATGCTTGGAAACTTCTCTATCGGAGATTATTTCCGTAATGAAGCTATCGAATGGGGCTTTGAGTTGTTAACGAGCCCGGAATGGTTTGATTTTCCAAAAGAAAAACTTTACATGACTTACTATCCGGAAGATAAGGATTCTTACAATCGCTGGTTGGCGCTTGGTGTTGATCCGAGTCACCTGATTCCTTTAGAAGACAATTTCTGGGAAATTGGTGCGGGTCCTTCAGGTCCGGACACTGAGATTTTCTTTGACCGTGGAGAAGCTTTTGATCCAGAAAATATTGGGATTCGTTTGCTCGAGGAAGATTTGGAAAATGATCGCTACATTGAAATCTGGAACATCGTTTTATCTCAATTCAATGCTGATCCAGAAGTGTCACGTTCAGAGTACAAAGAATTACCAAATAAAAACATTGATACGGGCGCTGGTTTAGAACGTCTGGTAGCGGTGATGCAAGGGGCTAAAACAAACTTTGAAACTGATTTGTTCATGCCAATCATCAAGGAAGTCGAAAAACTGTCTGGTCAAACTTACGATCAAGACGGGGACAACATGAGCTTTAAGGTCATTGCAGACCATATTCGTGCTCTATCATTTGCGATCGGTGACGGCGCTCTTCCAGGTAATGAAGGTCGCGGCTATGTGCTTCGCCGTTTGCTTCGTCGTGCGGTCATGCATGGACGTAAACTTGGTATCAAAGAAACCTTCCTTTACAAACTGGTTCAAACTGTAGGGGAAATCATGGCTTCCTACTATCCAGAAATCCTTGAAAAACGTGACTTCATCGAGAAAATTGTTAAACGCGAAGAAGAGACTTTTGCTCGTACCATTGATGCTGGTTCAGGTCATTTGGATCAATTGCTGGCGCAGTTAAAAGAAGCTGGTAAAGATACCCTAGAAGGTAAAGATATCTTCAAATTGTATGATACCTATGGTTTCCCAGTTGAATTGACTGAGGAAATGGCAGAAGAAGCTGGTTACAAAATTGATCATGATGGTTTCAAGGCTGCCATGAAAGAACAGCAGGACCGTGCCCGTGCAGCTGTTGTTAAAGGCGGATCAATGGGGATGCAAAATGAAACCCTTGCTGGTATTACCGAACCATCAACCTTCTTGTATGAAACGGAAACTGTTGATGCTCGTCTAGCTGTTATTATTGTCGATAATGAACGTAGTGAAGTCGTGTCAGAAGGTCAAGCCTTACTTGTCTTTGACCAAACGCCATTCTATGCTGAAATGGGTGGACAAGTGGCGGACCGCGGGGTCATTAAAAATGCTAATGGAAACATTGTTGCTCGTGTAACAGATGCTCAAAAAGCACCAAATGGGCAAGCCTTGCATAAGGTAGATGTCTTAGCTAGTTTAGCCCTCAACACTGTTTACACTCTTGACATCGATCACAAGCGTCGTTATGCTGTTGAGAAAAATCACACAGCAACTCACTTGTTGCATGCAGCCCTTCACAACATTATAGGTGATCATGCTACCCAAGCGGGGTCTTTAAACGAGGAAGAATTCTTACGTTTTGACTTCACTCATTTTGAAGCTGTAACAGCAGATGAGCTTCGTCGCATTGAAGAAGAGGTTAACCAACAAATCTGGAAGGCTCTTGCTATCACAACAACTGAAACTGATGTAGAAACCGCTAAATCAATGGGAGCTATGGCACTCTTTGGTGAGAAATATGGTAAAACTGTTCGTGTGGTTCAAATCGGTGATTATTCTGTTGAGCTTTGTGGAGGAACTCATTTAAGCAATACTTCGGAAATTGGTCTTTTCAAGATTCTTAAAGAAGAAGGTATTGGTTCAGGAACACGTCGTATTTTAGCTGTTACGGGTCAACAGGCCTTTGAAAGCTTCCGCAAGCAAGAAGATGCGTTGAAAGAGATCGCTCACACATTGAAAGCTCCACAAATAGATCAAGTTCCTGCTAAGGTTGTGAGTCTAAGTGAACAGCTCCGCGATTTGCAAAAAGAAAATGCAGAGCTTAAAGAAAAAGCTGCAGCAGCCCAAGCTGGTGATGTCTTTAAAGAGGTCAAGGAAGTAAATGGCTTGCGCTATATTGCTAGTCAAGTGTCTGTATCTGATGCAGGCGCCCTACGTACCTTTGCTGATAATTGGAAACAAAAAGACTACTCAGAGGTGCTAGTTCTAGTAGCAGCAATTGGTGAGAAAGTTAATGTCCTCGTGGCAAGCAAGTCTAAAGAAGTTCATGCAGGTAACATGATTAAAACGTTAGCGCCTATTGTGTCAGGTCGTGGTGGTGGGAAACCAGATATGGCAATGGCCGGTGGTTCAGATGCCTCTAAGATTTCTGATTTGATTGCAGCAGTTCCGGAGCAATTTTAATCAGATAAACTCAAAAACCAAGCTCCTAGGAGCTTGGTTTTTGACTATCTTCATAGGAAATTTGACAATAATCATAACTTTTTTGACTATTATCGTTGTCAATGAAGAAGGGATGTGTTACAATATTGGTAACGCAAAGACATGAGGAGGTGTTAGAGAAAATGACACATGGCATCAAAGGTAAGAGTAGGCAGATTTGCCTATGGTCAGCTATCCTGACTCTTTTCATTTTAAGTTATCATCTTATCAGAGTAATCTGGTTTGGAGCACCCTTGAGTTATCTTGTTTTGGGGTTTACAGGGTTAACCTTACTGTTGAATACTTTTTCTTATCTTAGAAAGTGAGTAAAAGAAGGACGGAGAAGATATCAATGGAGGTTGTTCTTAAAAATCGGCTCAAAGAATTACGAGCCAGAGATGGTATTAATCAAACGGAAATGGCAAAACTTGCAGGTGTATCGAGACAGACCATCAGTCTCATTGAGCGTAACGAATATACCCCATCAATTGTAATTGCCATGAAAATTGCTAAGGTGTTTCACGAACCAGTTGAAGAGGTGTTTCGTCTAGTGGAGGTCGAGGAATGAAAAAGAAGAAGAATAGTTTTTTACGCTTGTTAAAAATATTATTGCTATCAAGTTTGGCGGGAGGGATCATAGGTGGCATGGTTGGAGCCTTTTTAGGTTACCATGGAGGGAGATTAGATCATCTCACGTTCCTAAAAGACGATGTGATTAACCTGATTATCTTATTAAATCGTCTGGTAGTTGTCACAGGACTCACACTCTCTTTTGTTTTTTTAACGCAACTGAAAAAAGAGACGGCTGTTTATAACACAATTGAAGAGGATGATTATTCTGAAAAAGGTTACCGTCAGCTGAATAAAAAGCATGCTTATACCATGTTATTGATTGCCGTAGCTTCTATTTTATCCATGTGTAATGTGCTACTTGGTCTGACCTTAACCAATGATTCACAGCATGCCATGCTGGCCATTCCGCTTCTGGATATCCTTTTATTACTAATGGCCATTCCTTTTCAAGCTTTAGCCATGAAACGTTACAATGCCATTCGGGGAACCGATGTTCCTTATTTTCCAAATTTGAAAGAATTAAAACATAATATCATGGCTCTAGATGAGGCAGAATTACAAGCCTATCACAAGACATCGTTTGAAAGTGTGTTGTCCCTAAATGGTTTCATTATCCCTTGCTTGTATGTGATTTTATTTTTTATCTATCTATTCACTGGTCAAGTGGAATTGACAGCTATCCTAGTTTTGGTGTTAATTCAGCTTTATTTACTCTTTAAGAGTGCAACAATGACCAGACAATTTTATCGTTAGCCTAAAAGGAGACTACTTATGAAAGTATTCATTAATTGTTTAAAAATAGCAGCGCTTATTATTCTCGCTTTGGTTTTCAATGCCCTTCCGATGATCTTATTGCAAAAGCAACATGATATTCCTATGGGGGTTAATTGGGGAATTGGAATGACCTACTTAGTTATTGTAGGGATTACTCTTGTCTGTTTATGGCGTCTTTATCAAAATAAGGAGGACACCTCTATTAAACAGCAAAAAATGAGACTAGTTGACTGGGGCTATCTGGCTTTATTTTGGTTAATAGGACGTGTGATTGCCATTGTAGGAACACTCCTAAATCAAGCCTGGTCTGGACAAGAAATTAGTACCAATGATGCTGCGATACATACCTTAGCTGGATTTATCAAAGGTGGTTTTCCTCTCTATACCGCTTTATTTGTTTTGGTGATTGCTTTAATAGCACCAATTATGGAAGAGTTGGCCTTTAGAGGGTTTCCAATGACCGATCTCTTTAGAGGAAAATTACTTAAAGTGGCAGGTTTAGTGACCTCTCTTGTTTTTGCCTTACCGCATGCTACTAATATTATTGAATTTGTCATGTATACCTGTATGGGAATCCTCCTTTTCGTTGCCTATCAAAGACGAGGGAATTTAAGAGATTCCATTTTACTTCATATTTTCAATAATTTATTCCCAGCTATTACGTTACTACTAATGGGATTAGGAATCCTATAAGAAAAAACGCTTCGATATCATTATCGAGGCGTTTTTAAAAATGAGGGTCGTTTACTGATTTGGTTGTCCACGCTTGAGCAAGTCTTTTTTTGATGATGTGATAGGAATGATAAGTCATATAAGCTCCTAGATTGGCGACAGCTAAGGGAACAATGGTCGTCAAGGATTGACCGGTGATTTCAAGTAGGAAAAGTGGTGCGGTCAAGGGCATCTTATTAATGATACCTAAAAAGAGTGAGGCACCAATGATAATGGCTAAGGTAGGTGATAGAGGTAAGGAGAAAAAGTGTTGACTAAAACTCGCCAAGAGTAAACTACTAGCACCTCCAAGCATCATAGAAGGAGCAATTTTCCCCCCTTTTGCTTCAGAAGCAAAAACTAAATAGATAGCGACAGCTTTGGCAACTAGTAGCCAGCTAATATAGCTCAAATGTGGTTCTTCATGGAGAAAAAAGAGTAAACCAGCTTTGCCATTTCCTAAAATCTCTGGAAAGAAAATACTGAGTCCTGCGATAAGGCTAAAAGCGATGAAGACTTTCGGAATAAACCAAAGACTTTTGGCATCAGCCTTAGGAAGGTGTTTCAAAAGATGTTTATAAGCGTGAGCAAAGAGGGAAAGGATAAGACCAGCCAGGACGGACCAAATAAGGGTTCCTAGCGTCCAATGTTGCTGAGGCATTAGGTATTGAATCTCATGTCGGCCTTGTAATAAAGCAACTGTTTCCACAGCCACATAGCTTGTTAGGCAGGCAGCGTATATATTTTTAAGGGACCAACGGTTAAGAATAGCTTCCAAAATAAATAAAATAGTGGCTAAGGGAGCATTGTAGACAGCACCAAGGGCAGCGCCAGAAGCACAGGCCAATAAAAGCTTTTGCTCGGCTTTGGACAAGTTACCTCTCTGTGTCCAAAAGGAGGTCACAGCCACAGCAACTTCACGTGATGCCCCTTCTCTGCCAACCGGTGCCCCCATTGAAACGGTGCTTAATTGTAGCCAGCCGTGCCAAAATTGTGTCCAGGGGCTAAATTGAGTGTCATCATCAAGGGTTTTCTGAATGGATTGAATAGCTGTTCCTTTTTTGGCTAGTAGATGCCACCCAAGTCCTGCAAGAAGTCCAGCCATGAGTAGGGACAGACCACGCCGTTCTGGGGGAACACTTGCAATCATGGTGCTAAAAGAGCCCTGACTGAATCCAAAGCTCAGAGTTTGAATCAGATGGATTGCCTCTGTCAACAAAAAAGCAACAAGACCAGCTGTCAAACCTGTTACAATAAGGTAACCACTCCAAAGTAAAAAATGTCGTTTCATAAGATTATTATAGCAAAAGATAAGAAAAGAGGCTGATTTGATATCAACCTCGTCAGAATGCTTAGAGCCCGTAATTATAGTCATCGTCAGACATAGCTTCCACGGAACCAAGGAGATAGCCATTTCCAACCTGTGAGAAAAAGTCATGGTTGGAAGTTCCTGTTGAAATACCATTCATAACGATAGGGTTAACATCATTAGCGGTATCTGGGAAGAGAGGGTCTTGGCCTAGGTTCATTAAAGCCTTATTGGCATTATAGCGAAGGAAAGTCATAACTTCTTCGGTCCAGCCTACACCATCATAGAGAGTCTTTGTATAATCTTCTTCGTTCTCATATAATTGGTAAAGGAGATCATACATCCACTCGCGGAAGGTTTCCTGCTCAGCTTCTGGCAATTCATTGAAGCCAAGTTGGAACTTGTAACCGATATAGGTTCCGTGAACGGATTCATCACGGATAATCAATTTAATGATTTCAGCAACGTTGGCTAATTTGTTGTTACCAAGATAGTATAGAGGAGTGAAGAAGCCTGAATAAAAAAGGAAGGTTTCAAGATAAGTGGAAGCTACTTTCTTTTGCAACGCATCACCATGCTCATAAATCTCATTGATGATTTGAGCTTTCTTTTGTAAAAATTTGTTATTGTTGGTCCATTCAAAAATCTCTTCAATTTCTTTTTTGGTGTTTAAGGTTGAAAAGATGGACGAGTATGATTTAGCGTGAACTGATTCCATAAATTGAATATTGTTCAAGACAGCTTCTTCATGAGGCGTACGAACGTCTTGACGAATAGCTTCAACTCCTGATTCAGACTGCATGGTGTCAAGCAGGGTAAGGCCCCCAAAGACCTTGCCGACCAAATCTTTTTCAAGGTCAGAAAGTTTACGCCAATCATCTAAATCATTTGATAAGGGAATGCGAGTGTCAAGCCAGAATTGTTCCGTCAGCTTTTCCCAAGTTGATTTGTCAATGACATCTTCGATTTCATTCCAGTTAATTGCTTCATAATATGTTGTCATTTCTAAAGTTCTCCTAAAGAGTAGTCGATATGAAAAATCATATCATAAGCTAGTAACCCATTCTTGAGTGGTTTACTGGCGTTTTTTATTATCAAATTCTGATACTGATGATTTAGTGACTAACCAGTGGACGTGTATCAATTAAGTATTTTTCCCAATTAAATGACACAAGACTCACATTGGTTTGCACCAACTTCTTCCCCATCATCCGTAAAGGTGCGGATATAGTAGATAGATTTAATACCTTTATTGAAAGCGTAATTTCGTAAAATAGAAAGGTCACGAGTGGTTTGCTTACTTTCTGTTTTCCATTCATAGAGTTCCATTGGCAACTCACTGCGAAGGAAAAGAGTCAATGACAAGCCTTGATCCACATGTTCGGTTGCAGCAGCATAGACATCGATAACCTTACGCATGTCCATATCATACGCAGACGTGTAATAAGGAATAGTATCCGTTGACAAGCCATTTGCTGGGTAGTAAATCTTACCAATTTTCTTTTCTTGACGCTCTTCGATGCGTTGTGTGATGGGGTGGATAGAAGCAGAGCAGTCATTAATATAAGAAATAGAGCCATTTGGAGCAACTGCAAGACGGTTTTGATGGTAAAGACCATCTTTTTGAACGGCGTCACGAAGAGCCTCCCAATCTGAAGCTTGCGGAATAAAATGGTTCTTGAACAGGTCTTTCACCAGATCAGATTTTGGAACAAATTGACCTGTGATATATTTGTCAAAGTAGGTTCCATCAGCGTATTTTGACTTGTCAAAACCAACAAAGGTGGTCTGGCGTTCACGAGCGATATTATTGGATTCGACGAGAGTCCAATAGTTCATGAGCATGAAATAAATATCAGTGAATTCGATGGATTCTGGGCTACCATATTCAATATGATGTTGAGCTAAGTAAGAATGAAGTCCCATTGCCCCAAGACCAAAAGTATGAGCTTGGCTATTGCCATGTTTAATGGTTGGAACAGCTTCGATGCTTGATGAGTCGGTCACGAAGGTTAAAGCACGTGTCATGGTTTTAATAGAACGTCCAAAGTCTGGAGACGTCATCATGTTAAGAATATTGGTTGAGCCGAGGTTACATGAGATGTCAGTTCCCATTTGTAAGAATTCTTGTGCATCATTGATAAGGCTAGGTGTCTGAACTTGTAAAATTTCAGAACACAAGTTGCTCATGATGATTTTTCCATCGATAGGATTAGCTTTATTAGCGGTATCAATATTGATAATATAAGGGTAGCCAGATTCTTGTTGCAATTTTGAAATCTCTGTCTCAAGATCCCGAGCTTTGATTTTAGTCTTAGTAATTTTAGGATTAGCCACTAACTCATCGTACATGTTGGTGATGTCGAGATAGTTGAAGGGAATGCCATATTCTTTTTCAACATTATAAGGACTAAAGAGATACATATCCTCATTTTTACGAGCTAATTCGTAGAATTTATCAGGAACGGTAATCCCCAATGACAAGGTTTTCACACGCACCTTTTCATCAGCATTTTCTTTTTTAGTAGATAAGAAAGCGATAATATCCGGGTGGAAAACATTTAGGTAAACAACACCAGCTCCTTGACGTTGCCCAAGTTGATTTGAATAAGAAAAACTATCTTCAAACAGCTTCATAACAGGAACAACCCCTGAAGCTGCCCCAGCATACCCTTTAATTGGTGCCCCAGCTTCACGCAGGTTAGAAAGGGTAATACCAACTCCCCCACCGATACGAGATAATTGCAAGGCAGAGTTAATAGAACGTCCGATAGAGTTCATGTCATCTGTAACTTGAATCAAGAAACAAGACACTAATTCGCCACGACGGCTTCGACCAGCATTTAAAAAAGAAGGAGTTGCCGGTTGGTAGCGCTGGTTGATCATTTCAATGGCTAAGTCTTTAGCAAGGGTTTCGTTACCATCTGCAAAATACAGAGCATTAAACATAACACGGTCTTCAAGGCTTTCTAAATAATAGTCTCCATCATTTGTTTTTAAGGCATACTGCTGATAAAATTTATAAGCTGCCATGAATGATTTGAATTGGAAATTTTCTGTCTTGATGACGTCAGCTAATTCAGTAATAAATTCAGGACGGTATTTCTGAATAAAAGCTGATTCAATGTAATCATTTGAGATTAAATACTCAATTTTTTCCGTAACGGAGGCAAAAGACATGGTGTTTGGAAGCACATTTTCAGTGAAAAAAGCTTCTAAAGCTTCTTTATCTTTATGGAGTGGAATTTTACCGCCAACAGGACGGTTAATTTCATTATTTAGGCGGAAATAAGAAATATCGCCAAGATCTTTGAGACTCATATTATTTTTCCTTGTCTTATTAAATCAGTTCTTTTAATTTTGCAGGTTGGAAGCCAGAAAATACGAGGTTATCCGCTTCGATAACAGGAGCAGACGTGAACCCGAGACTTTTCACATACTCAACTTTTTCAGGATGTTCATCGATATTAATTTCCTGGAAGTTAGCCCCATGTTGTTCTAAAAACTTCTTGGTCATTTTGCACTGCATGCAATTATTTTTTGAATATACTGTAATCATGTCTTGCCCCTCTATAGTGATGAGTATTCCATTTTTTTAAATAGAATTACTATAATAGCATATAAAAAAACATTCCAAAAAGCAAGATTTTGAGTTAAAAAAGCACTATATCTTGTGTCTAATATTTAGAAACCCTTCTAAATATTGTGGTTAAGCTCTTCTGGAAAAGAAATGCTAAATTGTCAGTGTTAGTTGTATGAAAAAAATTTAACACAAAAAGAAAACTAATGAAAACAACGTGAGAATATCATGAAAACAAATGCAGATTTTTCCTGTCTCAGATATTTAATCTTGAAAATAAAATCGCAATATGCTATAATGTGATATTGTAAGGGTTATCATATGATGGCTCAAAAATACACAACTTAAAAGGAGAACCATAATATGGCTTCAAAAGACTTTCACATTGTTGCAGAAACAGGTATTCATGCACGTCCAGCTACTTTGCTTGTTCAAACAGCTAGCAAATTTGCTTCAGATATCACTCTTGACTACAAAGGTAAAGCAGTAAACCTTAAATCAATCATGGGCGTTATGAGTCTTGGTGTTGGTCAAGGTGCTGATGTAACAATCTCAGCTGAAGGTGCTGACGCTGAAGATGCAATCGCAGCAATCGAAGAAACAATGACTAAAGAAGGATTGGCATAAGACTATGACAGAAATGCTTAAAGGAATCGCAGCCTCTGATGGTGTTGCCGTTGCTAAAGCATATCTACTAGTTCAGCCGGATTTGTCATTTGAGACTGTTACAGTCGAAGATACAAATGCAGAAGAAGCTCGCCTTGATGTTGCACTCCAAGCTTCACAAGACGAGCTTTCTGTTATCCGTGAAAAGGCAGTAGAAAGCTTAGGCGAAGAAGCGGCAGCCGTTTTTGATGCACATTTGATGGTTCTTGCTGACCCAGAAATGATCAGCCAAATTAAAGAAACTATTCGCGCAAAACAAACGAATGCAGAAACAGGTCTTAAAGAAGTGACTGACATGTTCATCACTATCTTTGAAGGCATGGAAGATAACCCATACATGCAAGAACGTGCAGCGGACATCCGCGATGTTGCAAAACGTGTGTTGGCTCACCTTTTAGGTGTGAAACTTCCAAACCCAGCTACAATCAATGAAGAATCAATCGTTATTGCACACGATTTGACACCTTCAGATACTGCTCAGCTTAACAAACAATTTGTAAAAGCATTTGTTACAAATATCGGTGGTCGTACAAGTCACTCTGCTATCATGGCACGTACACTTGAGATCGCTGCGGTACTTGGAACAAATGATATTACAAAACGTGTTAAAGATGGCGACATGATTGCTGTTAACGGTATCACTGGTGAAGTCATTATTGATCCAAGTGAAGATCAAATCCTCGCTTTCAAAGAAGCTGGTGCTGCTTATGCCAAACAAAAAGCAGAGTGGGCCCTCCTTAAAGATGCGCATACTGAAACAGCTGACGGCAAACACTTTGAATTGGCTGCTAACATCGGAACGCCAAAAGACGTTGAAGGTGTTAATGACAATGGTGCTGAAGCTGTTGGTCTTTACCGTACTGAGTTCTTGTACATGGATTCTCAAGACTTCCCAACTGAAGACGAACAATACGAAGCTTATAAAGCAGTGCTTGAAGGCATGAATGGCAAACCTGTTGTGGTTCGTACAATGGATATTGGTGGAGATAAGGAACTTCCTTACTTTGACCTTCCAAAAGAAATGAACCCATTCCTCGGTTTCCGTGCTCTTCGTATTTCAATCTCTGAAACTGGAGATGCTATGTTCCGTACACAAATGCGTGCTCTTCTTCGCGCCTCTGTTCACGGACAACTTCGTATCATGTTCCCAATGGTAGCTCTTCTTAAAGAATTCCGTGCTGCAAAAGCAGTCTTTGACGAAGAAAAAGCAAACTTGCTTGCAGAAGGTGTTGCAGTAGCGGATGACATCCAAGTTGGTATCATGATTGAAATTCCTGCGGCTGCTATGCTTGCAGACCAATTTGCTAAAGAAGTTGATTTCTTCTCAATTGGAACAAATGATTTGATCCAATACACTATGGCAGCAGACCGTATGAACGAGCAAGTATCATACCTTTACCAACCATACAACCCATCAATCCTACGTTTGATCAACAATGTGATTAAAGCAGCGCATGCTGAAGGTAAATGGGCAGGTATGTGTGGTGAGATGGCGGGTGATCAACAAGCTGTTCCGCTTCTTGTCGGAATGGGACTTGATGAGTTCTCTATGTCAGCAACATCTGTTCTTCGTACACGTAGCTTAATGAAGAAACTTGATTCTGCTAAAATGGAAGAATATGCAAATCGTGCTCTTACAGAATGTTCAACAGCAGAAGAAGTTCTTGAACTTTCTAAAGAATACGTTTCTGAAGATTAATAGCAAAAGAGTTGGAAATTTCCAACTCTTTTTATTATTCTTTCAGTAAAATAATTTGAAACCTCAAACAATTTGTCGAAATTTTCTGATACTTTACATATCCAACTGTTGAAATATCAGAGAAAAGTGATAGAATAGGATTACTATCGTAAAAGGAGATAAAATGTTGACAACACAATATAAAAATTTAGTGAACGGTGATTGGAAACTTTCAGAAAGTGATATTAAGATTTACGCCCCAGCAACAGGCGAAGAGTTGGGATCAGTTCCAGCGATGACGCAGGCAGAGGTAGATGCTGTTTACGCTTCAGCTAAAATGGCTCTCCCAGCTTGGCGTGCCCTATCTTATGTAGAACGTGCAGCTTATTTACATAAGACTGCTGATATCTTGGTGCGTGATGCTGAGAAGATTGGTGCTGTTCTATCAAAAGAAGTCGCAAAAGGCCACAAGGCAGCAGTGAGTGAAGTTATTCGTACTGCTGAAATCATTAATTATGCAGCAGAAGAAGGCCTTCGTATGGAAGGCGAAGTTCTGGAAGGCGGTAGCTTCGAAGCAGCAAGTAAGAAGAAGATTGCTATTGTTCGTCGTGAACCAGTTGGTTTAGTTCTTGCTATTTCTCCATTTAACTACCCTGTTAATTTGGCAGGTTCTAAAATTGCTCCAGCTCTTATTGCAGGAAATGTTGTTGCTCTTAAACCACCAACACAAGGCTCTATTTCTGGTTTGTTACTAGCAGAAGCTTTTGCAGAAGCTGGTATTCCAGCAGGTGTCTTTAATACCATTACAGGGCGAGGTTCTGTTATCGGTGATTACATCGTTGAGCACGAAGCGGTTAACTTTATCAACTTTACAGGTTCTACTCCAATTGGAGAAGGAATCGGTAAATTAGCGGGTATGCGACCAATTATGCTTGAGCTTGGTGGTAAGGATTCTGCTATCGTTTTGGAAGATGCAGATCTTGCTTTAGCAGCGAAAAATATTGTAGCAGGTGCTTTTGGTTACTCAGGACAGCGTTGTACAGCGGTTAAACGCGTTCTTGTGATGGACAAGGTGGCTAATCAATTGGCGGCTGAGATTAAAACACTTGTTGAAAAACTGAGTGTCGGAATGCCTGAAGACGATGCTGATATCACACCATTAATTGATACAAAAGCAGCTGATTTTGTTGAGGGGTTGATTAAAGATGCTGCAGATAAGGGAGCAACTGCTTTGACAACCTTTAACCGTGAGGGCAATCTTATTTCACCCGTTCTCTTTGATCATGTGACAACTGACATGCGTTTGGCATGGGAAGAACCATTCGGTCCAGTATTACCAATTATTCGTGTCACTTCTGTGGAAGAAGCTATTGAGATTTCCAACGCTTCTGAATATGGTTTACAGGCATCCATCTTTACGAATAACTTCCCCAAAGCTTTTGGAATTGCTGAGCAATTAGAAGTCGGAACTATTCACCTCAACAATAAAACACAACGTGGAACAGATAATTTCCCATTCTTAGGTGCTAAAAAATCAGGTGCAGGTGTTCAAGGAGTTAAATACTCTATTGAAGCCATGACTACGGTAAAATCTGTTGTTTTTGATATTCAATAAATGAGAAAGTTAGGGTGACCTAACTTTTTTTCATTTATTTTTTACTTTTATTGTGTTAAAATGGCAATACAATAGGAGGCAACACGTGAAAAAAATCAATCTTATTCTCGTTAGTTTATTAAGTATAGTACTATTGGGTTTGATTTTCATTTCTGTTAACCAGTGGGAAATCAAAAAAGAGAGTCATCAGTTGGTTTTAGCTGAAAAGAAGAAGTCATCACAGGTAACCATTAAATCTGTTAAGAAAATCAAAGTGGATCAAAAGGATTATTATTATTTTTCACCTCTAAACAATGCAGATGACTTTTTTGTCAACAATTTACCGGTTTCCATGTATAAGGATGAGCCAGTTGATAAAGCAGTTATTTTATTGAAACCTGAATGGCATCCATCACAATTAAAAGGCATTCATAAAATGACAATTTCAAAGAAAGTTTATCAGAAAAAATGGTTTCATTTGAAAAAAGTATCAGAAAAAGTTGTTAGTTCTTATCATGTGACAGATGATTTTCAACGGTTTGCGTTGACAGACTTGGTGTCAGGACATCTTGAAAGAATTAGTCAAGAGGTAGAAAAAAGGTATCCTGATAAAGCTTTTCATATAACAGCTGATGATCAGTTGAGTGAAAGTAACCATCTAGTCACTGATCACTTTGATGTGAGTGCAGGTCACTTGGTTTTAGGAGAGGGACTTAGTATTCCTTTATCACGTTTATTTGACGTGATTAATCCAGACTTTCTGGATACTGCAGATAAGGTAGCTTATGATGAGTATATAGCTCAGAAAAAAGTAGAGGAAGAAGCTAAACACCCTCAAAAATTAGTGGCTTTAACCTTTGATGACGGTCCTGATCCACGCACAACCCCTCAAGTACTAGATATTTTGGCCAAGTATCAAGCTAAGGGGACTTTCTTTATGATGGGGTCTAAGGTTGCTGGTAATGAAGCTCTAGTCAAACGGGTGAGTGAAGCAGGGCATGAGATTGGGAACCATTCTTGGGATCATCCTAACATGACTAAATTGACAGTGGATCAGATTCAATATCAGGTGAACGCTACTAATCAAGCCATTAGCAAGGCTTGTGGAAAGAAACCCTTGTATCTAAGGCCTCCTTATGGTGCAACTAATGACACCGTGCAGCGGGCTTCAGGTTTGGCACAAATGTTGTGGACCGTTGATACAAGGGATTGGGAAAACCACAGCACGGCAGGGATTATGGCTAATATTAAAAAGCAGTTACAACCTGGCGGCGTTGTTTTAATGCATGATATTCATCAGACGACAGTGAATGCTCTTCCCACTGTTATGGAATATCTTAAGACTGAAGGTTATCAATGTGTGACTGTTTCAGACCTTTATAACCACCATTAAGAATTAAGGAAATTGGTGTTCCTTCATTTGACGTTAATCAAAAAATCCCCTAACTTTTCATTGCTAAAGTTAGGGGATTTTTGTAGATTTTGGCTTGGATTCTGGAGGATACAGCTAGTTCAATGCTTCACTTTCCCACACAGTTGGCTTTTAAGTCATTGGTATTTTGGAAATGGTTGTGTTACCTTCCCCGAGAGAGCTGAGAAGAGTAGAATCTTATGGCTTTATCCCTCAGCATCTATCGATGGTATTTTAATAGAGTATGTTAGGAGTAGTCATTATTTTTTGGGGAGAAGTTGTTGGTTTCTGAGTTGAATTTCAGATACTTTGGCGAATTTTTTTAACTTTTTGATGTCCTCAGGGTGGCTAACAAAGGTAATAACGATGCCAGATTTTCCCATACGGCCGGTTCGTCCAGCTCTGTGAGTATAATGTTCCTTATCCCGAGCAACATCAAAATGAATAACATACTCAAGATTATCAATATCAATGCCCCGAGCAACAAGGTCCGTAGCTAGCAATAAAGAGAGTCGGTGGGATTTGAATTTTTCGAGAATGGTTTTACGGAATTTGACATTAATGTCACTCGCTAAGGAAACCGCAGCAGCGCCGTTATATTGGAGACGTTCCTCCGTAGCACCCAAATCAGATAAACTATTGAAAAAGACCAAAGCCCTAAAGTCAGGGATATTAGCAAATTTTCGCAATAAATCTGTACGTTCGCGTTTATCCGTCATCAAGTAAAAATGCTCAATGGCATCGTTGGTTTGCTCGGAAAGATCTATTAATAAAGTATTCTCTTCTAAGGAAGTTTGGTCGACCTTGTTGGTAGCGCTCATGTATACCATTTGATGGTCACGAGGAACATAGCGGCTGATTCTTTGGACAAAATCATACTGAGAGTCGCTCAATAATTCATCATATTCGTCTAGTATAATGGTATTGACTGACATCATTTTGATTTTTTTCAATTTAATGAGTTCAAAAATACGGCCAGGTGTTCCAACCAGAATTTCTGGCCCTTTTTTGAGACGTTCGATTTGGCGTTTTTGACTGGTCCCAGAAATAAAGAGTTGTGCGGTTAAGCCTAATGGCTCTGCCCATTCCTTTGCGACCTCAAAAATTTGGCCGGCTAATTCGGTGTTAGGGGCTAAGATAAGAAGTTGTTGTGATTTTTTAGGAGTCAGGGTTAAAAGAGTGGGGAAAAGATAAGCTAAGGTTTTACCTGTTCCAGTTGGACTGACGCCAAGGAGGTTTTTGCCATCAAAAATAGGCTGGAAAGCCTGTTCTTGGATTGGTGTCAGCTTGGTAAATGCGATTTGGTCAAGTTTTTCTTGCCATTGAGGCGGAAATATAGTGATCATGATAGGTCCTTTTACTATTGTTTCTATATTCATTATAGCATTATAGTCTTAATTTTGGTAAAATAGTGAGAAAGACTTTTTAGATTTGGAGTTTAAAATGCTTAAAAAACCGATTATTATTGGTGTAACTGGTGGTTCAGGTGGTGGTAAAACAAGTGTGTCACGTGCTATTTTGGATAGCTTTCCAAATGCCCGCATTGCAATGATTCAACACGATTCTTACTACAAAGATCAGTCTCATATGAGTTTTGAAGAAAGGGTCAAGACCAATTATGACCATCCTCTAGCTTTTGATACAGATTTTATGATTCAACAATTAAAAGAATTATTAGCTGGTCGACCAGTGGATATTCCAATTTATGATTACAAAAAGCATACCCGTAGTGACAAGACCTTCCGTCAAGATCCTCAAGATGTTATTATTGTTGAAGGGATCTTGGTTTTGGAGGATGAGCGTCTTCGTGAGTTAATGGATATTAAATTATTTGTGGACACGGATGATGATATTCGTATTATTCGTCGTATTAAGCGCGACATGATGGAACGTGGCAGAAGCTTAGAAAGCATCATTGACCAATACACAAGCGTGGTGAAGCCGATGTATCATCAGTTTATTGAGCCCAGTAAACGCTATGCTGATATTGTTATTCCTGAAGGGGTCAGCAATGTCGTTGCTATTGATCTCATTAACACTAAGATTGCTAGTATCCTTGGTGAAGTCTAATTCATAACTGAGCGGATTACTTCAATCTGCTTTTTTAGTGTCAGGGAAAGGAGGAGAAGATGTTACAGATCTGGTTAATAGGTGCTCTTGTATGGAATAGCATAGTTTTCATCTTATATGTCTTAGATAAGAGAAGGGCAGTTAGGGGACAGTGGCGCATTAGTGAAAAAACTTTATTACTGGTAACCCTTGCTTGTGGAGGTTTAGGGGCCTGGTTAGCGGCTAACTATTATCATCACAAAACACGAAAATGGTATTTCGTCTTAACTTGGTATTTGGGAATGTTGCTGGGCTTGTTAGTTACCTATATGATTAGCACAGCTAACTATTAAAAACTCCTTAACCATGACGGAGATGGTTAAGGAGTTTTGTCTGTCTATAAACGCTTATTGGAGTCCAAAGCATCGATTTTTTGAAAAAGGTTGATAAAGATTAGTAGCGTCAATGTTCCCAAGGCAATCGTAAGACCACTGAAATTGGTGAGAGGAGAGTTCCAAATAAAGTGCAAGACTAGTGGGCTTAGCAGCCAAAAAAGCTGCTGACATCTAGAAAAGGTCGTAGAGCCTTTGAGAAGTAGGTAAAGTCCCATAGTAAAGATAGCAGTATAGACCCAGTGAGACGTGGCAGCACCACTGATGCGCTCGAAAGTAGTCGGTAAAAGGCTGTCTAGAGATTTGCTAGCTGCTTGGCTAAGGTAGCTGATGTCTTCTGTTAACTGGAAGCCCATACCTGCTAGTAAGGCGACAACAAACTTTTCTTTAAGGGAAATGGTTGGAAAGAGAGAGATGACTAAAATAGCTGCAAAGGCTTTAATAGGTTCTTCAACAATAGGAGCGGTTAAGGCATCATTCCAATGACTTAAAAAAGATGTGGAAGGGATAACATGAGACCAAAATTGTCCCATCCATTGGTTACCATGTGAGGCTAGAAATCCTGAGATATAAATTCCCCCTAGAGAGGCAACAGCGACAAGGAATCCAGACATTTGGTAGCGTTTGGCGAGATAGTAAATGCCCACGGAAAAAGGAATCAGGTAAAGGCCAAAGAGACTAGTAGCCAAAATAAGAGCAGAAGCCACTTGATAAGTTGGGACATTGGATAAGAGTCCTAGAAATTCAAATTCAATGCCATTGAGAACAAGGGCAATAAAGAGACTTGGTAAGAGCCATTTAGAATGTATCAGTCGTTTCACGGAAACCTCCTAAATCTTGTATGATGTGTTTAATACTAAAAAGTATACCACAAGTCATCTTGAAAGACTAGAGGTTTTAAAGTCAAATAAGAACTGAAAAAAATGCTTGAAACGATCTAGGTGTGTTATAATGTTTAGTATGAATAAGAGCAAAAAAATTGAACAATACCAACTATTATTAGCACAGGCACAGGGGCTGTTTGCTAATGAGACTAATGTCCTGGCGAACTTGTCAAATGCGAGTGCCCTTTTGAAAATGACTCTTCCCAACTCTGTTTTTGCTGGTTTTTATCTTTTTGATGGGCAAGAGTTAATTTTGGGGCCTTTTCAGGGCGGTGTTTCATGTGTCCGCATTCATCTCGGTAAAGGGGTTTGTGGCGAATCAGCTCAGTCTCGTCGTACCATTATTGTAGATGATGTGAAGCAGCATGCCAACTATATTTCGTGTGATGCAGCAGCTATGAGTGAGATTGTTGTCCCAATGGTAAAAGATGACTGTCTGGTGGGGGTCTTGGATCTAGATTCTAGCCTAGTGGCGGACTATGATGCTATTGATCAAGAATACCTGGAAGCCTTTGTGGCAGTACTTCTCGAGAAAACCACCTTTACTTTTGACATGTTTGGAGTTGAAAACTAATGTATCAAGCCCTTTACCGGAAATATCGGAGTCAAACGTTTGACGAAATGGTAGGACAATCTGTTATTTCCACCACCTTAAAGCAGGCTGTTGAATCGGGGAAGATTAGCCATGCTTATCTCTTTTCAGGCCCTCGAGGGACTGGTAAAACGAGTGCTGCAAAGATTTTTGCTAAGGCTATGAATTGCCCTAATCAAGTCAATGGGGAGCCGTGCAATCAGTGTGACATTTGCCGAGATATCACGAATGGTAGCTTGGAAGATGTGATTGAAATTGATGCAGCCTCTAACAATGGTGTTGATGAAATTCGCGATATTCGAGATAAATCAACCTACGCACCAAGTCGTGCGACGTACAAGGTTTATATTATTGATGAGGTTCACATGCTATCAACAGGGGCCTTTAATGCCCTGTTAAAAACCTTGGAAGAGCCAACGGAAAATGTCGTTTTTATCCTCGCAACAACGGAATTGCACAAAATTCCGGCTACTATTTTATCACGCGTGCAACGTTTTGAATTTAAAGCGATTAAGCAAAAGGCAATTCGCGAGCATCTGGCAGGTATTCTAGATAAAGAAGGTCTAACTTATGAAGTGGACGCCTTGAATCTCATTGCTAGGCGGGCAGAAGGAGGAATGCGAGATGCCTTATCTATTTTAGATCAGGCTTTGAGCCTCTCACCAGATGACCAGGTAACCATGGCGATTGCAGAAGAAATCACGGGATCTATTTCTATGGTGGCATTAGATGACTATGTTCAGCATCTGATGGAAAATCAAGCAACTCAAGCACTCCAAGCTTTAGAGACTATTTATGATAGTGGCAAAAGTATGAGCCGTTTTGCAACGGACTTGTTAACTTATCTGCGGGATTTACTGGTAGTGAAGGCTGGTGGTGACAATCAGCGACAATCGGCTCTTTTTGATGTCAATTTGTCGTTGCCAACGGAGCGTATTTTTCAAATGATAGCGGTAGTGACCAACCATTTGCCAGAAATCAAAAAAGGAACTCACCCACGCATTTATGCTGAAATGATGACTATTCAGCTAGCTAAAGAAGAAGGAGTAGCGTTACCATCAGGTTCGTCACCAGATGTGACGACTGAAATTGAGGGACTTAAACGTGAACTTGATCAGCTTAAGCAAGCCATGGCACAATTGCAAGCCAGTCCACCACTTGCTCCTGCCAAAGCAGCACAGGCTAAACCGAAACTAACCACTTACAAGATCGATCGGGTGAAAATACTGAAAATCATGGAAGAAACGGTTCAAGATAGTCAGCAATCGCGCCAATACTTAGAAGCCCTAAAAACAGCTTGGAATGAAATTTTAGACAGTATCTCAGCCCAAGATAGAGCCTTACTAATGGGATCAGAGCCTGTTCTGGCCAATAGTGAGAATGCTATTTTAGCTTTTGAAGCTGCTTTTAATGCTGAGCAAGCAATGAAGCGTACTGATTTGAATGCGATGTTCGGTAACATTATGAGCAAGGCAGCAGGTTTTTCGCCTAATATTTTGGCAGTCCCTAAAGCTGATTTTCATCACATTCGTTCTGAGTTTGCCTTACAATTGAAAACTCAAAAGGCTCCTGACTCTACAGAAGAGGCGATAGAAGAAACCCTTGAGATTCCAGAAGGATTTGATTTTCTAGTTGACAAAATTAATGCCGTTGAGGATTAAACATTATTAGCTGTTAATTAACCAGTAACGCTAAAGGTAAGCCTATTAGGCTTACCTTTAGCGTTTTTTTATCTAATATTCTAGCCACTCCTCTAATAGTAGAAGTGAGATCAAAAAAGATTTATGCTTTCTTGGGTATCCAAGAAAGCATAAATCTGTGTGGATTCTTCATAGAATCATTTTTTCTGTTATAATAGGGTTATGAGTATTCGACAATTTCTTTTTATGGCCTTTGTATGTGCCTTTGAAACCTATTTTTTTAATGACCTGTTGCTCTCTGGAAATTACCTTTTCGCTTTATTTTGGGGCTTGTTACTCTTTAGGGATTTAAGACGAGTGCATACCATTAACCAATTGACTAAAACCATTTTAAAAGCGGCTAATTCTCCCAAGAAGAAAGACTGATTTCACCGCTTCGAAGGGTTTGGAGGTCACCATTTTCAAACTGTACAATGAGGTGTCCTTGATCTGTCAGATCAATAGCAGTCGCACGTTTTTCCTGATTATTTTCCATAAAAGTCACTTGTTTATTGAGAACAAGTGATTTTTCTTTGTAGACTTTAACATGGTCTTTGACAGGGATGGATAAGAAAAGTTTCCAAATGTCGATGATTAGGTCGTTGCGTGTGATGCTTGGTTTTTCGATAAAGAGAGAACCTGCCTTTTGAGCAATGGCTTCTGGGAAGTCGGTGACAAAAAAGTTGAGGCCAACACCAATAATCACATCAGTGATTAAACCAGTTTCAACAGATGTGATGGCTTCTGTTAAAATACCCGCGATTTTATGTTTCCCCAGATAAATATCATTGACCCATTTGATTTCGGCATCGATACCTGTTAATCTCGAGATGGCCTTGACGATGCTAGAAGCGACCATCATCGTATAAGGCGGCATATCGGCATAAGGAATATTTGGTCTCAAGTGTAGCGACATGTAGATACCGCCATTTTTAGCAGCAAAGAACTGACGTTCCAAGCGCCCCTTGGCGGATTGTTGGCTAGGAGCTAAATAAAGTCTAGGAGTGCTGTTATGAGCTTCGATTCCTTGTTTTGCATCTAATTGGGTAGATTGGCTGTGAGGGATATAGGTAACTGGCATCCCAAGTCCTTGGCTAATGGTTTTGGGTAATAAAATATCACCTTGTATCATGCGGTAGCCCTTGTGTTTTAAAGAATCAATTTGAATCCCCTGGTTTTCGAGACTTTTAATAGACTTCCAGACAGATGTGCGAGAAAGGTTGAGTTGCTCAGCGAGGTATTCGCCACTGATAAAGTCATCAGTTTGAGATAGTAGTTGGTAAATTTTTTCGGATGTTTTCATATTTCTAGTATAATGTAAAAGCGTTAGATTTCAAGAGAAAAGATGAAAACTGAATTATCATTCAATTTTAATAAAGTATATTGAATATGAAAAAGATTGCAAAAAAATTTTTATTAGTATATAATTAACTAGTTAACATCATAATTAACTAGTTAACTTATGGAGGAATAAAGTGAAATCTAAAAAAATAATGGCCTTAGCAGGCTTACTTTTATCATGTCAATTGTGCTTAACTGCTTGTCAATCGCAGGCTAATAATCAGACAAATCAACCTAAAACCAAACAAACTAATAAAAAGGTAATTTCAAAGAAAAAGAAATCGGCCAAAAAATCTAGAGAAGATAACAAAAATCATAAAGGTATTGCGGGGATTGATTTTCCAACAGATGATGGTTTTATCTTAACTAAAGATTCAAAAATTTTATCAAGAACTGATCAGGGAATAGTTGTCGACCATGATGGTCACTCCCATTTTGTTTTTTATGCTGATTTAAAAGGCAGCCAATTTGAGTATCTTATTCCTAAGGGAGCCAATTTGAGCAAGCCGGTTGGGACTCAACAATCAAATGCTCAAGGGGTCGGAAAATCATTAGGTTCTCACCATCATTATGAATTTAATCCTGCTGATATTGTGGCTGAAGATGCCTTGGGATATACTGTTCGTCATGGGGATCACTTTCATTACATTTTGAAATCGAGCTTACCAGGTCATGTGCAAACACAGGCAGAGCAAGTTGTAAGCCGTTTACCACAGACTTCTGGTCCTGTCTCTATTGCAACCGCTAATGGTATTCCAGGCTTACATTTTCCTACCTCAGATGGCTTTAAATTTAATGGAGAAGGGATTGTTGGTGTCACTAAAAATAGTATTTTAGTAAACCATGACGGTCACCTACACCCTATCTCCTTTGCAGACCTTCGCCAAGGTGGCTGGGGGCAGCTAGCAGATCAGTATGATCCAGCTAAAAAATCTGAAAAACCAGCAGATGCTAATCAGAGACAAGAACAGGACAGTCGTGAAAAAGAATATCAAGAAAAATTAGCTTATTTAGCAGAAAAATTAGGGATTGATCCTTCAAGCATTAAACGTGTAGAAACTCAAGATGGCAAACTAGGATTGGAGTATCCTCATCACGATCATGCACATGTTTTAATGTTGTCTGATATTGAAATTGGAAAAGATATTCCAGATCCACATGCTATTGCACATGTTCGTGAATTGGAAAAGCATAAGGTAGGAATGGATACTTTGCGTGCTTTAGGATTTGATGAAGAGGTTATCTTGGATATTGTCCGTACTCACGATGCGCCAACACCATTCCCATCAAACGAAAAAGACCTCAATAAGATGAAGGAATGGTTAGCGACTGTTGTTAAGCTTGACTTAGGAAGTCGTGAAAATCCTTTGCAGCGCAAAGGGCTCTCGTTTTTACCTAATCTTGAAACCCTAGGGATTGGTTTTACACCTATCAAAGACATATCGCCAGTTTTACAATTTAAAAAATTGAAACAATTATTAATGACTAAGACTGGTGTGGTAGATTATAGTTTTATGGATCAGATGCCTTATCTGGAAGGTATCGATATCTCACAAAATAACCTTAAAGATATTAGTTTTTTGAGTAAGTATAAAAACTTGACTTTGGTCGCTGCTGCTGACAATGGTATTGAAGATATTACAGCACTTGGTCAATTACCGAATTTGAAATTCTTAGTACTAAGCAACAACATGATTTCCGATTTAACCCCACTATCATCTCTTGCTCATCTACAGGAACTTCACATTGATAATAATAATGTTACAGATATGAATCCTGTATCTCATAAGGAATCGTTGACAGTTGTTGATTTATCAAAAAATGCTAATGTTAATTTGGCAACTCTTAAATTACCAAAATTAGAAACTTTAATGGTCAACGATACTAACGTTTCTCATTTGGATTTCCTAAAAAATAATCCTAGCCTAGCTAGTCTATCTATTAACAGAGCTCAATTACAATCTCTTGAAGGTGTCGAAGCAAGTAGTGATATTGTTCGAATAGAAGCAGAAGGAAATCAAATCAAATCTCTAGTGCTAAAAGACAAGCAAGGTTCATTAACATTCTTGAATGTTAGCGGAAATAACTTGACATCTTTAGAAGGTGTGAATAACTTTACAGCACTTGATACTTTGAGTGTTGCTAAAAATCAATTAACAAATGTCACTTTGTCTGAGTCTAACAAGACGATTACTAATATCGATATTAGCCATAATGATATTCCACTATCCGACCTTAAATTAAATTCTCAAAATATTCCAGAAGCTATTGCTAAAAACTTCCCAGCTGTCCAAGAAGGATCTATGGTAGGTAATGGCACAGTAGAAGAAAAAGCCGCGAGAGCTGCTAAGGCAGAAGAAAGTGCTCAAGATTCGCATGATCATCATCATGGTCATGATCACGACGAAGATCACGCTCACTAAGTTTACTTAAAATATAGTCATCATAAGGCAATGATGATGTACCTAGTTTACTTTATTTAAGAACCCCTCAAGCTATTCTTGAGGGGTTCTTACAAATAAATAGAAGAATATGTGAAATGAATGGTACGTAAAAAGCTAAAACATGTTATAATAGATTGTTATTGAGTCCCGATAAGACAACCTATCTGGCAATTGTATTAGTGTTAGTCATCCGAAACAACTGATGTTATCGGTGTAGGAGCGTTGATCACTAGTTTGATTGCTAGAGAGGCATGGGGAACCATGCTGGTTGGATTCTTTGTAACTCGCTACACCTATTGATGACTAAGGTCAGGTAATAGGCATGTCAATTGGTCTACCTAAATGACTTGTTGGTTTGATGGATGACTTCTATACTATGTCATCATATCGGTGTCATCTGAACCTTTATGGAACGAACAGTCATCATCTCTTTTTGAGACAATACATTTATAGGGGGGACATTTTTATGTCAGAACGTAAACTTTTCACGTCTGAATCCGTATCTGAGGGGCATCCAGATAAGATTGCAGACCAAATTTCAGATGCTATTTTAGATGCCATTTTAGCAGAAGATCCAGAAGCCCATGTGGCAGCAGAAACCTGTGTTTATACTGGTTCTGTTCATGTTTTTGGAGAAATATCAACAACTGCTTATGTTGATATTAACCGTGTGGTTCGTGACACCATTGCAGAAATTGGTTACACCGAAGCAGAATACGGCTTTTCAGCAGAATCAGTCGGAGTTCATCCATCTCTTGTGGAACAATCAGGAGATATTGCTCAAGGGGTTAACGAAGCTCTTGAAAGCAGAGAAGGTGATACTGATGACCTTAGCCATATTGGTGCAGGTGACCAAGGGCTCATGTTTGGTTTTGCCATCAATGAAACCCCAGAATTGATGCCGTTACCAATTTCTTTATCACACCAATTAGTGCGTCGCTTGGCGGAGTTACGCAAGTCGGGAGAAATCAGTTATTTACGTCCTGATGCTAAGTCACAGGTTACGGTTGAATATGATGAACAGGATAAACCTGTCCGTGTAGATACTGTGGTCATCTCAACACAACACAATCCAGAAGCAACCAATAAGCAAATTCGTCAGGATGTGATTGAAAAAGTGATCAAGGCTGTTATTCCAGCCAACTATTTAGATGACGACACAAAATTCTTTATCAACCCAACAGGTCGTTTTGTTATTGGAGGTCCGCAAGGAGACTCTGGGTTGACTGGCCGTAAGATTATTGTGGATACTTATGGTGGTTATTCTCGTCACGGTGGTGGAGCTTTTTCGGGTAAGGATGCGACAAAAGTAGACCGTTCGGCTTCTTACGCAGCACGTTATATTGCTAAGAACCTTGTTGCGGCAGGTCTTGCGACGAAAGCTGAAGTCCAACTAGCTTATGCGATTGGAGTTGCTCAGCCTGTTTCTGTCCGTGTGGATACGTTTGGAACGTCTACAGTTTCAGAAGGAATTTTAGAAGCTGCTGTTCGTCAGACCTTTGATTTGCGCCCAGCGGGTATTATTCAGATGCTAGATTTAAAACGTCCGATTTACAAACAAACGGCTGCCTATGGTCATATGGGAAGAACTGATATTGATTTACCATGGGAACATTTAGATAAAGTTGAAGCGTTAACAGAGGTTGTTAAAACCTTATCTTAATTGTTGATAGAAGTTGTAAAAACAGGGATAGCTATCATTAGTTATTCCTGTTTTTTGTGGTTCAAAAAGGGGATTTAAGGACTCTTTCTAAGAAAAGATTAAAAATTTAGACGTCGATATTTGTCAGGTGACATGATTTGTGATAAAATAAAAAGGTTGAATTCTAGTATAAGAAAGTTTTGGATGTATGCGTAAAATTGTTATTAATGGCGGAAAAGCCTTGTCCGGGGAAGTGGCTGTCTCAGGAGCAAAAAATAGTGTTGTTGCCCTTATCCCAGCAATTATCTTGGCAGATGATATTGTAACCTTAGACGGTGTTCCTGCTATTAGTGATGTTGATAGTTTGATTGAAATCATGGAACTAATGGGTGCTAAGATTAACTACCATGGTGACACCTTAGAAATCGATCCTAGAGGGGTACAAGATATTCCAATACCTTATGGGAAAATCAATAGCCTTCGAGCATCGTATTATTTTTATGGTAGTCTGTTGGGACGTTTTGGACAAGCTGTTGTTGGCTTGCCAGGTGGCTGTGATTTGGGTCCAAGACCGATTGATCTTCATTTAAAGGCTTTTGAAGCAATGGGAGCTACGGTTTCTTACGAAGGTCAAAACATGAATTTGTCTACAAATGGTCATAAGATTCATGGGGCTCATATTTATATGGATACGGTTAGTGTTGGTGCAACCATTAATACAATGATTGCGGCAGCAAAAGCAGATGGTAAAACAGTCATCGAAAATGCTGCGCGTGAACCTGAGATTATTGATGTGGCAACCCTTTTGAATAATATGGGGGCTCATATTCGTGGTGCAGGGACAGATATCATTACTATTGAAGGGGTAGACAAACTTCACGGAACGAGACATCAAGTCATTCCAGATCGTATTGAAGCAGGAACTTACATTGCCTTAGCGGCAGCTATTGGAGAAGGTGTCAAGGTAACGAATGTTCTCTATGAGCACTTGGAAAGTTTTATTGCCAAGTTAGAAGAGATGGGTGTTAGAATGACTGTGGAAGAAGATGCTATCTTTGTTGAAAAACAAGATCATCTTAAAGCGGTTACCCTTAAAACATCCCCTTATCCAGGTTTTGCTACAGATTTGCAACAACCTTTGACTCCGCTATTGTTAAAAACCCAAGGGCGCGGCAGTATTATTGATACCATTTACGAAAAACGAATCAATCATGTCCCAGAATTAGCGCGTATGGGAGCTGATATTTCTGTTCTTGGTGGTAAAATTGTCTATCAAGGGCCAGCTCAATTGACAGGAACTCAAGTCAAGGCAACTGATTTACGAGCAGGAGCTGCTCTTGTAACAGCTGGTTTGATGGCTGAAGGCAAGACAGAGATCACAAATATTGAGTTTATCTTGAGAGGTTACGCTAATATTATTGCGAAATTGACAGCATTAGGAGCGGACATCCAATTAATCGAAGACTAAGAGAAGCTAGTGGCTTCTCTTTTTTTGACGAAACAACTTATATTGAGAGGTCTGAAAGTTAAGGAATAGTCCCTTATTGAGGGTTAAATTGCCACTTATTAGTCTTTTTCACATCAGAAATCATTTTCTTCAAGGTTGCTCAATTGTCTGATGACTATATTTGATTAGTGATTAATTATCAGATGAATTTTACTTTAAATCTTAAAATATAGCTTATTTTTAAAAAAAAGACGAAAAATCACTAAAATTGTGTTGACAAATCATCAGATGAATAGTAAGATAAACATGTAGAAAAATAAAAACGCTTTCAAGAAAAGTGTTAGGATATAAGGGGGATTTCTCTGATGGAGAAAACGATTGATCAAAGGGTTGAGGAAGTTACCTATAACCGAGCTAAAGTTTGGCAACTGGTATTATTTGCCTTGAATAATACATCTACCAACATTTACCTATTTGCTTTCATGTTTATCACCTATTTTTCAACAGGTGTTCTTGGGCTAGCAGCTATCTTTGTTAGCCAAATCATGGGTTATATTCGTATCTTTGATGGTTTTATTGACCCAGCTATCGGTATCATGATTGATAAAACAGATACTAAGTTTGGGAAATACCGCCCAATTTTAATTGCTGGTAATATTATTACGGCTCTATCGCTTATTCTATTACTTGCTTTAAATAATGTTAGCGAAGGGATGCGCTTCCCACTCTTTATTTTGGTATTGATTGTTCACAAAATTGGTTATTCCATGCAACAAACCATCACAAAAGCAGGTCAAACTGCCTTGACGAATGATCCAAAACAACGTCCAATTTTCAACATTGTGGATGCTGTCATGTTAACAACCTTGATGACTGGTGGACAGTTTGTGGTTTCAGGATTCTTGGTTCCTAAATTTGGTAACTTCACGTTGGAATTCTTCAATGTGCTTATCTATGGAACAATTGTTATTTCAGCTATTTTAGGATTATTGGCTGTTATCGGTATCTGGTCTAAAGACAACAAAGAATACTTCGGTCTTGGTGAAAATACTCAAAAAACAGAATTAAAAGACTACATGAAAGTCATAAAAGGCAACAAACCTCTTCAAGTCTTGTCAATTGCAGCAGCACTTGTTAAGTTTAGCGTGCAATTCTTTGGAGACTCAGTTGTCATGGTTATGCTTTACGGTATTGTGTTTGGTAACTATGCCTTGTCAGGTCAATTCTCACTACTTTTTGTGATTCCAGGTGTTTTGATTAACATTTTGATTTCAAGTGTTGCTCGTAAAAAAGGTCTTCGTTTCTCATATGTGGCGTCACTTCAATTTGGTTTGATTGCCTTAGCTGCCTTTGGGGTTGTCCTTTACTTTGGTAAAGTTGGTGATTTGAGTTTAAGTAACATTAACCTTTACACTATCTGCTTTATCATTACTTACATGTTGGCTCGTTACATTACTCAAGCGCCGGCTGGTTTGGTTTTAACAATGGGGGCAGATATTTCAGACTATGAAACATCTGAATCAGGTCGTTATGTGTCAGGTATGATTGGGACAATCTTCTCATTGACAGACTCTATCGCTTCTTCATTTGCACCGATGGTTGTTGGAGCTGTTCTGGCAACGATTGGTTTTGCCAAAGCTTTCCCAACAATGGAAACACCATTAACACCAGAACTTAAAATGGCAACCATTATTCTTTTAGTTGGTATTCCGTTTGTCGCCTTGTCAGTCGCCTTGTTCTTGATGAGATTCTACAAACTGGATAAAGAAGAAATGGTTCGTATCCAAGAGAAAATTCAAGTCATGAAAGCTGCAAGTTCAAAAGAACGCGTGAAGGATATCGCTCGCAATGTGCCATTGTCAGATATGGACTACGTTGATGTAACGAAATATCCAGTTGATAAAGATTAGTCGTTTGGAAGGAGTTGGGCAAGATGTGCTCGACTCTTTTAACTTAGAAAAAATGTGATTTTTAGTCATCGGAGGACTCTTTGCCTAGGTTTTTAAAAAATCACTACAATCAGGTATAATGTCCTTATCATCATTAGTAGAGGAGGTTTTGAGTGAAAACAGTTGTTTCTTTAGGCGAAATTTTGTTACGATTATCACCGCCGCAGTACCAGACCCTAACTCAGGCAACCAGTCTGGAATGTCAATTTGGTGGGTCGGAATTAAATGTTTTGTCAACCTTGGCGCAGTTAGGGCATAAAGTCTCTCTTATCTCAGCAATACCAGCCAATGATTTGGGACGAATGACAAAGACCTTTCTTTTTTCTCGTCAAATCAGTCAAGATTATATTATTGAAAAAGGTCAACGTTTGGGGATTTATTACTATCAAAAAGGGTTTTCCTTACGGGCTAGTCGCGTGACCTATGACCGAGAATATTCTGCTTTTTGGGAATCGCAGTTAGCCGATTATGAGTTAGAAAATGTTTTTGCGGGGGCTGATTGGTTTCATGTATCTGGTATTACCCCGGCTCTGACCGATAAGCTTTATCACTTGACTCATTATCTGATGACAAAGGCAAAAACAGAAGGATTAAAGGTTTCCTTTGATTTAAACTTTAGGGCCAGCCTTTGGGACTCTTTCCAAGAGGCTAGAGAATTATTGTCCCCTTTAGTTACTTTGGCAGATGTTTGTATTGGAATTGAACCCTTGGTTTTAGCAGGCGATGAGGAAAAAGATTTGAAAGACCAATTGGGATTGAGTCGACCGTATGAAGATCAAGCATTATTGGAAAACGTTCTTTCTAAGTTGGCAAAAACTTACGGTGTGACTGGATTTGCTTTTACCCAAAGGGAAATGGGGCATACCAATGAATACCTCTTGAAGGGTTATTTATATCAAGATGGTAATCTTTACCAGACAGACAAGTCAGGCATTCAGGTGTTGGACCGTGTTGGTACTGGAGATGCTTTCACTGCTGGCTTGATTCATGGTATATTACAAAATGAAGCGCCTGACAAGGCCTTAGCCATTGCAATGGCGAGTTTTAAATTCAAACATACGATTGAGGGTGACAGCAATATTATTACCCCAGCAGATATTGATTATTTAATAACTGATGCATCGCATGAGATTAAACGTTAACAATGAGAAAAAGGAGAAAAGATGCTATACCCAACTTTAACCAAAACAAGAAGTTTATATGACCTTAGTGGTTTGTGGCAATTCAAATTAGGAGACCATAACCCGGAAGACTGTTTATCAACAGAAGACGTTATGGTTGTGCCGACTTCTTTTAATGATGTGGTGGTCGATAAGGATAAACGCAATTATATCGGTGATTTTTGGTATGAGCGTTTGGTTGATCTTCCAAAGTTAGCTAAAGATGATGAATTGGTCTTACGTTTTGGCTCAGTGACTCACAATGCTACCGTGTATGTTAATGGGCGTGAGCTGGCTTCTCATAAGGGAGGATTTACTCCTTTTGAAGTCGTGGTGCCAGAGGAACTTTACCAGGACCATCAGATCAGAATTTCTGTCCGTGCCAATAATATTTTAGATTACAGTACACTTCCTGTGGGCAATTATAGCGAAGAACGTCAAGAAGATGGCAGCATGAAAAAAATGGTCAAAGAAAACTTCGATTTCTTTAACTATGCGGGTATTCATCGTCCAGTCAAATTAGTAGTGCGTCCTAAAACCCACATTTCGGATGTCACCATTACCAGTGACTTATCAGATGATTTGAAAACAGCAGACCTTTCCATTGCTGTTGAAACGTCAGCAGCTGTTGATGCAATTCAGGTGACTATCCTTGATGAAGAACGGCAAGTCGTTGGTCAAACGAACGACGGCTATGTCAAACTTGATTGCGTGCGTCTCTGGGAAGTGCTAGATGCTTACCTTTACACAGCTCATATTGAGATTAGTGTAGATGGTCAAATTGTTGATACCTATGAAGAACCTTTCGGAGTGCGTAGTGTACATGTAGCGGATGGTCAGTTCTTTGTCAATCATAAACCTGTTTACTTTAAAGGTTTTGGGAAACACGAAGATACCTTTATCAATGGCCGTGGTCTCAATGAAGCGGCTAACTTGATGGATATGAACTTGTTGAAAGAGATTGGCGCTAATTCGTTCCGCACCTCACATTACCCTTACTCTGAAGAAATGATGCGGCTTGCAGACCGTATGGGGATTTTGGTGATTGACGAAATTCCAGCGGTTGGTTTATTCCAAAATTTCACGGCCTCTCTTGACTTAACACCTAAAGATATGGGAACTTGGTCTGTGATGGAAACAAAAGAAGCACACGAACAGGCTATCCAAGAATTGGTGAAACGTGATAAAAATCACCCATCTGTTATCATGTGGGTAGTTGCCAATGAACCTGCAAGCCATGAGGCGGGAGCGCATGACTATTTTGAACCTCTGGTGGCTCTCTACAAAGAATTGGATCCTCAAAAACGTCCAGTGACATTGGTCAATATTTTAATGGCAACACCAGACCGAGATGAAGTTATGGATTTGGTCGATGTGATTTGTTTGAACCGTTATTACGCTTGGTATGTGGATCACGGTGATCTGGCTAAGGGAGAAGTTGGTCTTCGCAAGGAATTGTTAGAATGGCAGAGCAAGTTCCCAGACAAACCTATTCTGATGACTGAGTATGGGGCAGATACCTTACCTGGCTTGCATTCGATGTGGGATATTCCGTATACGGAAGAATTCCAATGTGATTTTTATGCGATGACGCATGGGGTTTTTGATGAGATTCCTAACCTTGTTGGTGAACAAGTTTGGAATTTTGCAGACTTTGAGACCAATTTAATGATTTTTCGTGTGCAAGGTAACCACAAAGGACTCTTCTCGCGGAATCGTCAGCCTAAGCAAGTGGTCAGAGAATTTAAAAAACGTTGGACAGCTATTCCTAACTACAATTACAAGAAAAAATAGTGTAAAATAGGAGACAGTAGAAACAGGAAGAGGACGATACGATGGCTAGACCATTAGTTGAAAAAACAGCAGAACGTTTATTACAGCTTATTTTAGAACGTGGATATGACGTAGGGGCTAAGCTCCCTAATGAGTACGAATTAGCTCAAGACTTGGATGTAGGACGTAGCACTATCCGAGAGGCTGTCAGAAGTTTAGCAACCCGCAATGTCTTAGAAGTCAGACAGGGTTCTGGAACCTATGTGAGCTCTAAAAAAGGGGTATCAGAAGACCCGCTTGGTTTTTCATTGGTGAAAGACACGGCAAAATTGACAGCAGATTTGTTTGAATTACGGTTGTTATTAGAACCCCGGATTGCTGCCTTAGCTGCTCAGAATGCGACACCGAAAGAGATTAAAGAGCTTGAAAAGATTGTCGTAGAGATTGAAGAAGCTGTAACAGTGGGTGATCCTAAGCATTTACAGTTAGATGTGACCTTCCATTCGATGATGGCCAAATTTAGTGGTAATATTGCGATGGACAGTTTATTGCCTGTTATTAACAAGTCAATTCATCTGATAAATGCGAATTACACAAATCGTCAGATGAAAGAAGATTCCCTACAAGCCCATCGCGACATTTTGACAGCTATTAAGGAGAGAAACCCTATCGCAGCGCATGATGCTATGCTTTTACATATTATGACCGTAAAACGAACGGCTTTCTTGCCTTAATGAAATATCGGCGAAGAACTAACAGCAATTGTGATAATTGCTGTTTTTTAGACTTTTTTCTTGACAAGTCATCAGATGATTTGTATAATAATAACAAGATAACGGTTTCATAGAGGAGGAAAAACGGATGTTAACCCAATTAAAAGAGAATTACTTTTTCGCTGTTGTACGTGGAAAAACCGCAGAAGATGCGATTGAAATCGCTAAACACGCGGTTTTAGGTGGAATTCGTAATATTGAAATTACTTACTCCACTCCAAATACTTCTGAGGTCATTAGCAAATTATCAGATGACTTTAAAGATGACACAAGTGTTGTTATTGGAGCTGGTACGGTAATGACTACTGAACTCGCAAAAGAAGCGATTGCAGCAGGTGCCAAATTCTTAGTAAGTCCGCATTTTTCCAAAGAAATTGCTGACATTGCTAACCAAGAAGGCAACCTTTACTTTCCAGGTTGCGCCACAGCAACTGAAATTGTGACTGCCATGAATGCCTCTTGTCCTATTATTAAGGTTTTCCCAGGAGGGGTTGTTGGCCCAGGTTTTATCAAAGATATTCACGAACCAATACCTGAGGTTGATTTGATGCCTTCTGGAGGGGTTTCAGTTGATAACGTGAAAGAGTGGAAAAATGCTGGAGCAGTCGCTGTAGGTGTTGGTTCCGCCCTTGCTAGCAAGGTGGCGACAGAGGGTTATGACAGTGTCACTCGAATTGCGCAATCATTTGTATCAGCCCTTGACTAAGTGTGGAAGTTATCACAGAGGAGACGAACATGACATTTAACGATGCGAACTTTATGTTAAAAAATGAAGCTGCTAAAAAACTGTATCAACAGATTCAAGATCAACCGATTTTTGACTATCACTGTCACTTAGACCCAAAAGAAATTTTTGAAGATAAGGTCTATGACAATATTGTTGACTTATGGTTAGGCGGGGATCACTACAAGTGGCGATTGATGCGTGCTAATGGCATCTCAGAAGAAGAAATCACTGGTTCAGCGTCTAAACTTGATAAATTTAAAGCTTTTGCAAGAACCTTAGAACGTTCCTACGGTAACCCTGTTTATCATTGGTCAGCTATGGAGTTGAAAAATGTTTTTGGTGTGGAAGAGCTGTTGACACAGGACAATGCGGAAGAGATTTATCATCGCTTGAATGCTTATCTGGTTGACCATAAGATTAGCCCGCGCAAATTAATTGCAGACAGCAAGGTAACTTTTATTGGAACTACTGATCACCCTCTTGATGACCTCGAATGGCATCAACAGCTTGCTGACGATAGCACTTTTGAGACAGTTGTAGCACCAACCTTTAGACCAGATGAGGCTTTTGTTGAGCACCGCAATTTTGCCCAGTTTGTGGAGCGTTTAGGAACTTCAACAGGCAGCCACATTACAGACTTTACGACGTTTATGGCAGCCATGGAGAAACGGATTGCTTACTTTGCTGAAAAAGGCTGCAAGGCAAGTGATATCAGCTTTACAGAAATTGTTTTTGAAAAGGCTACACCAGAAGCTTTAAATGAGATCATGGCTCAGGTGCTAGCGGGTGGTACACCAAGCCAACTTGACATCAACCAATGGCAGACTGCTGTTTTTGCAGACCTTTGTCGATTGTACAAGCAGTATGGTTTTGTAACCCAAGTTCATTTTGGTGCTCTGCGCAACAACCATTCTGGTATTTTCAAACGTTTAGGAGCAGATGTAGGGGTGGATTCTCTAGGAGACCAAACAGCTTTAACGATTAATATGAACCGCTTGTTGGATAACTTGGTGCAGATGGATAGTCTACCAAAAATGATTTGGTATAACTTAAACCCAAGTTACAATATTGCAGTAGCTAACACTTTGGCTAATTTCCAAGCCAATGAAGCCGGTGTGGCAAGTTATCTTCAATTTGGAGCTGGTTGGTGGTTTGCAGATACCAAGCTTGGAATGATTAGCCAGATGAATGCTCTTGCTGAACAAGGAATGCTTGCTAATTTTGTAGGCATGTTAACGGATTCTCGTTCCTTCTTGTCTTATCAACGCCATGATTACTTCAGACGTATTTTAGCTACCTATCTAGGGGAATGGATTGAAGAAGGGGAAGTCCCAGAAGATTATCAAGTCATTGGTCAGATGGCTAAAGACATCGCTTACGACAACGCTGTTCGCTATTTTAATTAAAACGAAATAAGTTGGGAAGCGCAGCCTTCTCAATAAATGAAAATCGTGTGGAAATGAAAGGAAAAAGGAGCCTATCAGCTCTAGGTAATTGTATATGAAAATGTCATTTCGCTGGTATGGGAAACATGACCCAGTCAGCTTAGAAGAAATCAAAGCCATCCCAGGTATGCAGGGAATTGTTACGGCAATTTATGATGTTCCGGTTGGTCAAGCTTGGCCACTTGAGAACATTCTTGCCTTGAAGAAAATGGTCGAAGATGCTGGTTTAGAGATTTCAGTTATTGAATCTATCCCAGTTCATGAAGATATCAAACAAGGCAAGCCAACGCGTGATGCATTGATTGAAAACTATAAAACCTCTATTACCAACGTTGGTAAAGCAGGTATTCCGGTGGTTTGTTACAACTTTATGCCAGTTTTTGACTGGACACGTTCAGATCTTAACCATCCCCTACCGGACGGATCCACATCGCTTGCTTTCTTAAAAGCTGATTTAGAGGGTGTTGATCCAGTAGCTGACGATTTGAATCTACCAGGTTGGGATTCTTCTTATTCTAAAGAAGAAATGAAAGCCATCATCGAGAATTACCGCAACAATATCTCTGAAGAAGATTTATGGGCAAACCTAGACTACTTCATCAAAGCTATTATGCCAACCGCAGAAGCAGCTGGTGTGAAAATGGCGATCCACCCTGATGACCCACCATATGGTATCTTTGGTTTGCCACGTATTATAACAGATCAAGATGCTGTTGAGCGCTTCTTAAATCTCTATGATTCTCCAAACAATGGGATTACCATGTGTGTAGGGTCTTACGCTTCTGATCCTAAAAATGATGTGATTGCCATGACTGAGTACGCTCTTAAACGTAACCGTATCAACTTTATGCACACGCGGAACGTGACAGCCGGCGCTTGGGGCTTCCAAGAAACAGCACACCTATCACAAGCTGGTGATATTGACATGAATGCTGTTGTCAAATTATTGGTTGACTATGATTGGAAAGGGGCTCTTCGCCCAGACCATGGTCGTCGTATCTGGGGAGATCAAATCAAAACACCTGGTTATGGCCTATATGACCGTGCTTTGGGAGCTACTTACTTTAATGGTCTTTATGAGGCCAATATGCGTGCTGCTGGTAAGACACCAGACTTTGGCATTACTGTCAAAACAGTTGGCGACAAATAAGAAAGAGGAATAACATGACTAGAGTAATTGATTTTAAAGATAAGGTTGTGATTGTAACAGGTGCTGGTGGAGTGCTTTGCGGCTACATGGCCAAAGAGTTTGCCAAAGCAGGTGCCAAGGTAGCTCTTTTAGATTTGAACCAAGAAGCAGCACAAGCTTTTGTAACTGAGATTGAAGCAGAAGGTGGTGTGGCTAAAGCTTACAAAGCAAATGTCCTCTCAAAAGAGAATTTAGAAGAGGTACGTCAGGCTGTTTTAGCTGATTTTGGTCCAGCAGACATTTTGGTCAATGGAGCTGGTGGAAACAGTCCGAAAGCAACTACTGATAATGAATTTCATGAGGTTGGTTTGCCTGAAGAGACCAAAACTTTCTTTGATTTAGATGAAGCAGGAATTAGTTTTGTCTTTAACTTGAACTACCTAGGAACATTGCTTCCTACGCAAGTTTTCGCTCAAGACATGGTTGGGCGAAAAGGGGCTAACATCATTAACATTTCATCAATGAATGCTTTCACACCATTGACAAAAATCCCAGCTTATTCAGGAGCTAAGGCAGCTATTTCTAACTTTACGCAATGGTTAGCTGTTCACTTCTCAAAAGTAGGAATCCGTTGTAATGCTATCGCCCCAGGTTTCTTGGTGACCAACCAAAACCGTGGCCTTTTGTTCACTGAAAAGGGGCAACCAACAGCACGTGCTGAAAAAATCCTTAACAATACGCCAATGGGACGTTTCGGAGAAGCAGAAGAATTGATTGGTGGTCTCTTTTTCCTAGCTGATGAACAATCAGCTAGCTTCGTTAACGGCGTTGTTCTCCCAATTGATGGAGGCTTTGCAGCTTACTCTGGCGTTTAATCCTTAGTAACTAACTCACTCAAGAAAATGTGATGCCTTGGGTGAGTTTTTGTTTAGGGGTTAGTTACTATTGTCATAAGTGATATGACGACTTGGATAACTTTTAAATGATCGTTAAGAGAGAATAATTTGGCAACAATTTGGATATTCATCTTAAAATAAAGTATATTATAAAGGGTATTAAGAAAAATGGATCTAATGTTAGTTTTCTAATTGACAGCGTTTTCTAGCTATGTTACAATAAAATCATCAGATGAATTATAGTTAATTGGAGGAAAACATGACGACTAAAAAGGAAGCCTTTGTCTTCTGCGTAGACTCAGATGGTTGTGCGATGGATACGATGACCTATAAGCATCAGCTATTCTTTGGTCCAATTGCTGCAGATGTCTTTGGGGTGACAAATAGAGAAGCATTTTTAAAAGAATGGGACCGTGTTAACCTGTACTCACGCACGCGTGGGGTTAATCGTTTTGTTGGGCTTGTCATAGGACTTGACTATGCAGGATTGAAAGGCATTGACCGTTTGAAAGATTGGGTTGCCAACACCAAATCTCTCTCCAATGCTTCACTGGAAGCAGAGCTTGCTAAAGAAGCTAGTGATGACCTTCAAAAAGCCTTGGACTGGTCTAATGAAGTGAACCGTCAAATCAAAGCTTATGAAGGTGAGGCGTTGGCTTTTCCAGGAGCTATATCAGGTCTTGAGAAATTGCATCAGCTAGGGAAAGTATTCGTTGTGAGTTCAGCCAATAAAGAAGCTGTCGAAGAAGAGTGGCACGATCAAGGACTAATGGCACATGTTGATGACTTGTATTGCCAAAACCGTGGTAAAAAAGAGGATGTTATCGCAGAGCTTCTTCAAAAAGGGTATCAAAAAGAACGCCTCATGATGGTTGGTGATTCTCCGGGAGATTTGGTCGCAGCAGAGCAAAATCAAGTGGCTTTCTTCCCTATATTAGTCGGCAAAGAGGCGCAATCTTGGGCTGACTTAAAAGAAGCTGTGGCAGATGCCTTTGTTACAGGAGAACTGTCTGATCTAGATTTTAACAGCTTGAAAGAAACCTTCTGGCATAACTTAGATTAGATCAATAGCAGAGCTACTAATTAGCTTGACTAGTCCAAAAGGATGAGAAAAGAAGTAAGTAGAGGAATTTGGTAAGAAGGTATTAGAAAACCGAGACCCTCTTGAAAGGAAAAGAAATGACACATTTAGTAGATTTACGCAAAAAACCTTATCACCTTGATGACCAAGCCATCGCTTGGGTAGAAGAAACCATTGCCTCCATGTCCTTGGAGGAGAAAATTGGGCAGTTATTTGTTAACATGGGAGCTAGTCGTACCGAAGAGTATTTGACCCAAGTGCTTAATGATTATAAGATTGCGGCGGTTCGCTACAATAAAGGCATGGCCGACGAAGTTTGGGAACAAAACTACATCTTACAAACCAAATCAAAAATTCCACTCTTAATTGCTGCTAACACCGAAGCTGGTGGCGATGGGGCAGTTAATGATGGCACAAAGATTGGTGATGAAATTAAGGTTGCCGCAACAAACGATCCAAAATATGCTTATGAAATGGGACGCATTGCAGGAATTGAAGCAGCAGCGGTTGGCTGTAACGCTTCCTTTGCTCCTATTGTTGATCTGACACGCAACTGGCGCAACCCAATTATTGCTAGCCGTAACTGGGGCTCAAACGTGGACCAAATCATTACCTTGTCTAAAGAGTACATGAGAGGGATTATGGAGCATGGCATTATGCCATTTGCCAAACATTTCCCAGGTGACGGGATTGATGAACGTGACCATCACCTCTCTTTTGCATCAAACCCGATGACAAAAGACGAGTGGATGTCTACCTTCGGTCGAATCTACGGAGAATTGACAGAAGCTGGTCTTCCAGGTATAATGGCGGGTCATATCCATTTGCCGAATGTTGAGAAAGAGTTGCATCCTGAACGTGAGTTGGATGACATGCTACCAGCTTCACTCAACAAAACGTTGTTGGATGAATTGCTGCGCGGGGAGCTTGGTTACAATGGGGCTATTGTGACAGATGCTTCTCACATGGTTGCCATGACAGCTTCTATGCCACGTCGCTTGATGCTACCAACGGCTGTGGAAGCGGGATGTGACCTCTTCTTATTCTTTAATGATCCAGATGAAGATTTGCAATGGATGAAAGAAGGCTATGAGGCTGGCATTTTGACAGAAGAACGCCTCCATGATGCCCTTCGTCGTACCCTTGGTTTGAAAGCACGTCTAGGACTTCATTTATATGAAGGTCGTCGTGAAGAGATTATGCTACCAAAAGAAGAAGCGATGGCTCTGATTAATACCAAAGAAGCGCAAGCCATTGCTGACGAGGTAGCTGACAAAGCTATTACTCTTGTTAAAGATAAGCAAAAGGATATTTTCCCAGTCACTCCTGAACGTTACAAACGCATTTTAATTGTCAATGTAGAAGGTCACAAAGGTGGTTTTGGTGCTATGATTGCAGGGCAGAAAAAACGAGCATCTGATGTAGTCAAGGAATTGCTAGAAGCGCGTGGCCATGACGTCACAGTGTGGGAATCAACGGAAGAACGCATCATGCAATTGCCAGAAAGTGAACGAGCTGCAGCAATTGCCAATGTCTACGCCCAAAAACAACCGATTTCCAATTTAACAGACCATTACGATTTAATCCTTAACCTTGTTGATGTCAACTCTGGTGGAACAGTTCAGCGTATTGTCTGGCCAGCAGCCAAGGGGACACCAGATCAGCCCTTTTATGTGCATGAAATCCCAACCATTGTGGTATCAGTTCAGCATGCTTTTGCTCTTGCAGACATGCCACAAGTAGGTACTTATATCAATGCTTACGACGGCAAGGATAATACCATGAAAGCCTTGGTGGAGAAATTGGCGGGTGAGTCAAGCTTCACAGGTATTTCACCAGTAGATGCTTTTTGTGGTCTTATTGACACGCACTTGTGGCGAGAGTACTGAAACTAAAGCGAAAAACGAACTACTATAAAAAGAATATTAGTCAAGCGTTGGGAGATATTCTCCTAACGTTTTTTTGACAAAAAATGATTGATCTCTGTTACGAAATAAATAAACGGTGATATTGACAGAAAATCCCATTTTTATAAAACTTTATTTTATTATAAAAGAAAGTAATTTTTGAAAAATTATAGAAAACCACTTTTATGCTAATAAAATAGCCATAAATATAAATTGATGAGTCTATGATAGGAGATTTATTTGCCAGGATTTCCTAATTTTATTAATTTAACGAAAATTGATAGAAAAATTAAATGAAATCCTTGATTTAATTTTGTTAAGTTGTATAATAAAAGGTGAAATTATTAGATTGTAGTTTCAAATTTTTTGGTTTTTTAATATGTGCTGGCGTATTAAATAAAAAAGGAGAAAGTAATGGAAAAAGAAAAAAAAGTAAAATACTTTTTACGTAAATCAGCTTTTGGATTAGCGTCTGTATCAGCTGCGTTTTTAGTTTCGGGAGCACTAGAAAATACTATAACTGTTTCTGCAGAAACTATACCTGCAGCGGTCATTGTACCTGTTGGCCTAGATACTACAGAATTACAAAAATGGTATGACATTGCAAATGATTTAGTTGCGACTGACAATGCTACTCCGGGAGGCGTATTTACAGCAGACTCAATGAAGGCATTATATCGTTTACTAAATGATGCATACGATGTGTTGGAATCAAAAGACTATAGAAAATATGATTCTCAAGATAGGATTGTTGAATTGGTAAACAATTTAAAGAATACTACGCAGTCTCTTTTACCAATTGGAGTAGAACCAGTAGTATTTGATACTACTCGCTTGAATACCTGGTATGATGCTGCTAATGAAATTGTTAATAATTCAGATGCTTATACAGCAGAATCAATTCAGCCGTTGTATAAGTTAATTAATGATGCATACGATGTGTTAGAATCAAAAGATTACAGTAAGTATGATTCTCAAGATAAAGTCAACAATCTTGCAGATCAGTTGAGAGATGCAGTTCAGGCAGTTCAACTAGAAGCACCTACAGTGATTGACGCACCTGAACTAACTCCAGCTTTGACTACTTACAAACTTGTTGTTAAAGGTAACACTTTCTCAGGAGAAACAACTACTAAAGCCATCGATACTGCAACTGCGGAAAAAGAATTCAAACAATACGCAACAGCTAACAATGTTGACGGTGAGTGGTCTTATGACGATGCAACTAAAACCTTTACAGTTACTGAAAAACCAGCAGTGATTGACGCACTTGAACTAACTCCAGCCTTGACTACTTACAAACTTATTGTTAAAGGTAACACTTTCTCAGGCGAAACAACTACTAAAGCTATCGATGCTGCAACTGCAGAAAAAGAATTCAAACAATACGCAACAGCTAACAATGTTGACGGTGAGTGGTCTTATGACTATGCAACTAAAACCTTTACAGTTACTGAAAAACCAGCAGTGATTGACGCACCTGAACTAACTCCAGCCTTGACTACTTACAAACTTATTGTTAAAGGTAACACTTTCTCAGGCGAAACAACTACTAAAGCTATCGATGCTGCAACTGCAGAAAAAGAATTCAAACAATACGCAACAGCTAACAATGTTGACGGTGAATGGTCTTATGACGATGCAACTAAAACCTTTACAGTTACTGAAAAACCAGCAGTGATTGACGCACCTGAACTAACTCCAGCCTTGACTACTTACAAACTTATTGTTAAAGGTAACACTTTCTCAGGCGAAACAACTACTAAAGCAGTAGACGCAGAAACTGCAGAAAAAGCCTTCAAACAATACGCAACAGCTAACAATGTTGACGGTGAATGGTCTTATGACGATGCAACTAAAACCTTTACAGTTACTGAAAAACCAGCAGTGATTGACGCACCTGAATTAACACCAGCATTGACAACCTACAAACTTGTTATCAATGGTAAAACATTGAAAGGCGAAACAACTACTAAAGCAGTAGACGTAGAAACTGCAGAAAAAGCCTTCAAACAATACGCTAACGAAAACGGTGTTGATGGTGTTTGGACTTACGATGATGCGACTAAGACCTTTACGGTAACTGAAATGGTTACTGAAATTCCTGGTGATGCACCAACTGAACCAGAAAAGCCAGAAGCAAGTATCCCTCTTGTTCCGTTAACTCCTGCAACTCCAATTGCTAAAGATGACGCTAAGAAAGACGATACTAAGAAAGTCGATACTAAGAAAGAAGACGCTAAAAAACCAGAAGCTAAAAAACCAGAAGCTAAGAAAGAAGAAGCTAAGAAAGAAGAAGCTAAGAAAGCTGCAACTCTTCCTACAACTGGTGAAGGAAGCAACCCATTTTTCACAGCTGCTGCGCTTGCAGTAATGGCTGGTGCGGGTGCTTTGGCAGTCGCTTCAAAACGTAAAGAAGACTAATTGACATTGCTTTTGACAAAAAGCTTTTTAAGAGGAACTCTAGGTTTCCTCTTTTTTGTGTTTTTAAAACACAAGTAATACAGTTGACAGCTGTTTCTCTAAGGATGTGGACAGGATAGGACATCTAAGTTCTGAAAACAGTAGTTTTTGCTAAAAAAGCTCACAGAAAGCTAAAAACTGTTATAGAATATTTCTACGATATTTGTTATAATAAAACTAATACAGGGAAAGTGGAAAGGGCATCAATGGATATTTGGACACAGTTGGCAGCATTTGCCTTTTGGGATACTCCAAAGGTTACACTGAGGCCTTTTCAATATGCCGATCATGCGGCTTTTTACGCCATGGTTAATGATACTGAGTACTTATCTTATGTCTTTCCAGAAAAAAGGACTAAAGAGGAAAGCGACTACCTCTTAGTTCATGAGTTTATGGCATCTCCTTTAGGGATTTGGGCCATTGAGGACAAGCTGACACACCAACTGATAGGCTGTATCCGACTGGAACATTATAACGCTAAAGTATCCAGTTCTGAAGTTGGTTATTTTTTACATCATGCTTACTGGGGGCAAGGTATCATGACAGAAGTTCTTAAGACGCTGAGTTTTTTAGCCTTTCAAACTTTTGGACTTAGAACATTGGAGTTACTCATCCATCTGGAAAATGTAGCCAGTCAACGTGTGGCTGAAAAAGCAGGATTTCGCTGTTACAAACGATTTAGAGGCAGTGATCGCTATACCCACAAGATTCGCGATTATAAAGCGTACCAATTAAGAATAGGTGATGATCATCATGAGTAAACATCAAGATATTTTGGATTATCTGGAAAAGCTCGCTATCGGGAAACGGGTGAGTGTCAGAAGTATTTCTAACCATTTAAAGGTTAGTGATGGCACGGCTTACCGCGCTATCAAAGAAGCTGAAAATCGAGGCATTGTCGAAACCAAACCAAGAAGTGGCACGGTTCGCATTGAGAAAAAAAGACGGGTTCGCATTGATCGTCTGACCTATGCCGAAATTGCTCGTATTAGTGATTCAGAAGTGCTAGCGGGACATGCTGGTCTGGGGCATGAATTTAGTAAGTTTTCAATCGGAGCTATGACTCAGCAAAATATCCGCCGCTACCTCGTTAAAGGAGGGCTTTTAATTGTCGGTGACCGCGAAAATATCCAATTGCTGGCTTTGGAAAATCATAATGCCATCTTGGTAACTGGTGGTTTCCCAGTTTCTAAACGGGTTATTGAAACAGCAGATAGCCAAGGTATTCCTGTCATGGTAACCAATTATGACACCTTTACGGTCGCGACCATGATTAATCATGCCTTGTCTAACATTCGCATCAAAACAGACCTCAAAACCGTCGAGCAGGTCTTGATTCCTGTTGAGCAGTATGGCTGTCTTTATGAGGACAATACGATTGAAGAATTTAATGCCCTCATTAAGAAGACACGAGAGGTAAGATTTCCTGTTCTGGATCACAAATCCAAAGTAATCGGGGTGGTCAGTATGCGAGATGTGGTGGATCAATTACCGACCACTAAAGTGACTAAAATCATGTCTCGAAACCCCATCACCGCGAAACCCAATACCAGCCTTGCGAACATCAGTCAAAAAATGATTTTTGAAGATTTGAACATGCTTCCTGTTGTTGATGAAGACCATGTCTTACTAGGGATGATTACCCGTAGACAAGCAATGGAGAATCTTCCGACTAACCAGCCAAGTAACCTCTACACCTACAGTGAACAGATGCTTTCCAGCCTTGAAGAGACTCTTGATTATTATCAGGTTTTGGTTGAACCCACCATGATTGATAGTGCTGGTAACATGTCGAATGGGGTCATTTCAGAATTTCTCAAGGAAATCAGTATTCGTGTCCTAACGAAAAAGCATCAAAAAAATATCATTATTGAACAAATGATGATATACTTTTTACATGCTGTTCAAATTGATGATCAATTGAAACTATACCCTAAAATCATTACTGAAAATAGACGAAGCAGCACCATTGATATCGAAGTTTTTGTCGATGATCAAGTGATTGCTAAAGCAATAATAACAACCAAGATTAATTAGAGGAGAAAGATAAAACATGATAACATTAAAATCTGCACGCGAAATAGAAGCTATGGATAGAGCTGGAGACTTCCTAGCTGATATCCATATTGGGCTAAGAGATATTATCAAGCCTGGTGCGGACATGTGGGAAGTTGAAGCCTACGTTCGTCGTCGTTGTAAAGAAGACAATGTGCTTCCCTTGCAAATTGGAGTGGATGGTCATGTCATGGATTACCCGTATGCTACCTGCTGCGGGTTGAATGACGAAGTGGCTCACGCCTTTCCACGCCACTACATCCTTAAAGAAGGGGATTTGCTTAAGGTTGACATGGTTTTAAGCGAGCCTTTGGACAAATCAGTTGTGGATGTCTCAGCCCTAGATTTTGATAATGTTTCTGAGATGAAAAAATGGACAGAGTCTTATTCTGGTGGCTTGGCAGATTCGTGTTGGGCTTATGCTGTAGGAACGCCATCTGACGAAGTGAAACAATTAATGGATGTCACTAAAGAAGCAATGTACCGCGGGATTGAGAAAGCTGTGATTGGTAACCGTATCGGTGATATCGGAGCAGCTGTCCAAGAGTACGCTGAAAGCTTTGGCTATGGTGTGGTACGTGACCTTGTTGGTCATGGTGTCGGACCTACCATGCATGAAGAACCAATGGTACCAAACTACGGAACAGCTGGTCGAGGCCTTCGTCTGAAAGAAGGAATGGTCTTGACAGTGGAGCCAATGATCAACACAGGAACTTGGGAAATTGACACGGATATGAAAACAGGTTGGGCGCATAAGACTTTGGATGGTGGCCTGTCTTGTCAATATGAACATCAATTTGTCATTACCAAAGACGGCCCTGTTATTTTAACGAGCCAAGGAGAAGAAAGAACTTACTAAAATGGCAGAAAAAAAATTCTTTGATAGAGTCATGTCAAAGTGGCAGTATGAACCCATTCAAGCTTTTATGCGACATTTTCAAAGTTCTGAAATGGATTTGTCTTCAATTGCTGTGGCTTACTATCTTATTTTGACAGCTTTTCCATTGATTATTATTGCAGCCAATATTTTTCCTTACCTTAATATTGACATTGCTGATTTGCTACGGTTAATGAAGCAAAACCTGCCTAAGGATATTTTCAAACCAGCCTCTTCGATTGTGGTTAATATTTTTTCAAAACCTTCAGGAAGTGTGCTTGGGGTTGCGACCTTAACTGGTTTTTGGACCATGTCTCGAAGCTTAACGTCCTTGCAAAAAGCCATCAATAAAGCTTATGGAGCCTCACAACATCGTGATTTCTTTATCGGTCACTTGGTTGGACTTTTGACCAGTCTCATTATTTTATTTCTTTTGACCTTTGCCTTGATCTTTTCGACCTTTTCAAAGGCAGCTATCCAGGTGTTAGATAACCACTATAACCTAAGTGACAATATCACGACGGCATTCTTGCTCTTAATCCAGCCTATTACGGTCTTGATTATATTTGTCGGCCTGATGTTATTGTATTTCCTCTTGCCAAATGTCAAGATTAAAAAGATTCGCTATATTTTGCCAGGTACGATTTTCACGTCATTTGTCATGACTTTTTTGAGTAACTTGGTTGGTAATTATGTGGTACATAATGTTGAGAAAATGGTAGATATCAAAACCTTCGGGTCCGTGATGATTTTCATTATCATGTTATGGTTTATTTTCTTGGCTAGAATTTTGATCTTAGGAGCCATTTTTAATGCCACTTATCAAGAAATATCTGTAGGAAAACTAGAAAGCCGCAGTGGAGATGTGGTATCCATTTTCAAAAAAACCTTAGGGAATGATACGGATCAATCGCCATCTTCCTCTGTTGATGGAGAGTAAAAAAACTGACAAACGAGATGAAGTAGGAAGGGTCTTTCTTGCTTCATTTTTTATGAGGATGAAAAGAAAATTATTGATCTTAGCAAATAGAAAGGCAGATGAAACGGATGAAATTGCGAACAAATGTGGGGTGGTTACAGGGAACTATTTGCGTTCCAGGAGACAAGTCAATTAGTCACCGAGCAGTCATATTAGGAGCTATTGCTAAAGGGGAAACACGCGTAAAAGGACTTTTAAAAGGGGAAGATGTGCTTTCCACGATTCAAGCCTTTAGGAATTTAGGCGTCCGTATCGAAGAAAAGGATGATCAGCTTGTGATAGAGGGGCAAGGCTTTGAAGGATTGACTGCTCCTCATCAGATACTTGATATGGGAAATTCTGGAACTTCTATGCGTCTCATTGCTGGCCTCTTAGCAGGACAATCATTTGAGGTTACCATGTCAGGAGATGATAGTTTGTCTAAGCGCCCTATGGATCGTATTGTCCTGCCTTTACGCCAAATGGGAGTTGACATCACAGGAGAAAGTTCTAGACATCTCTCCCCTCTCAAACTCAAGGGAAGTCGAGGGTTAAATCCAATAACCTATGCGCTTCCAGTCGCTTCTGCCCAAGTCAAGTCAGCGATTTTGTTAGCTGCCTTACAGGCAAATGGCACGACAGAGCTCATTGAAAAGGAAATAACCCGTAATCATACGGAAGACATGATTCAACAATTTGGAGGGCGGCTACGTGTTGATGGTAAAAAGATTTGGTTAACAGGCCCTCAGACACTCATCGGTCAAGAAGTCACTGTTCCAGGAGATATTTCAAGTGCAGCATTTTGGTTGGTGGCAGGCCTCATTGTTCCTGGCTCGGCTATTCTTTTAGAAAATGTCGGTATCAATCCGACAAGAACAGGTATTTTAGAAGTGATTGAACAAATGGGTGGGCAGGTCACTTATGAGGCTGTTAATTCTCAGACACAATCAGCCAATCTTGGAGTCGCTTATTCTCAACTCAAAGGAACAACGATTTCTGGTCAATTGATTCCACGCTTAATTGATGAGTTGCCTATTATTGCTTTACTAGCAACCCAAGCACAAGGGGTCACCTACATTAAAGATGCTCAGGAACTACGGGTCAAAGAGACGGACCGTATTCAGGTGGTTACTGATATTTTAAAAAGCATGGGGGCTACTATTAAAGCGACAGCAGATGGGATGATTATTGAAGGGCCGACAGCCCTCCACGCGGCCAAAACCAGTACGTTTGGTGATCATAGAATTGGTATGATGACAGCTATTGCAGCCTTACTTGTGAAACAAGGGCAGGTCCATCTGGATAGAGAAGAAGCTATCATGACGTCTTACCCGACGTTTTTCAATGATTTAGAGAGGCTGTGTCATGACTAAAGTTTTATTGGGATTTATGGGAGTGGGCAAAAGCACTGTCTCAAAGGAGTTAGATCAGAATTATAGAGACATGGATGCTATTATTGAGGAGCGCGTAGGCATGCCTATTGCTAGCTTTTTTGATCAATATGGTGAAACAGCTTTTCGAAGCATTGAGAGTCAGGTCTTGGCAGACTTGCTATCTGAACCAGATAATCTTGTGATTGCTACGGGCGGTGGTGTGGTGCTTTCAAAAGAAAATCGTCGATTATTGGCAGCGAATCGACACCAGAATATTTTGTTAGTCGCCTCTTTTGAAGTCCTATACCAACGGTTACAAGAGGATACAGAAACTCAAAGACCGCTTTTTAGCAAGCATTCCAAAGAAGCTTTTTATCACCTTTATCAAAAGCGTATGGTTCTCTATGAAGGTTTAGCAGACTTGGTGATTACCGTTGATCATCGCACACCAGCAGAAATAGCAGGGATAATCAAAGCTTATTAATCGTCACACAAAAATTAAACAACTGATTCCTACTTGTCAGTTGTCTTTGATTTAAAAAGGTATTGGAATTGAAGTGACCCCCAAAAGTTGGACATTATATTTTAAGTTAAGGATTGAGTTCTGTATTGCACAGGACTTAGTCCTTTTAATGTAAGTTTGATTCGTTTAGTGTTGTAGTAGTTGATATATTCTGAAATAGCTGTTTTTAATGTTTCGAGGGAAGTAAATTCCTTCTCAAACCCATAAAACATTTCTGTCTTCAATGTTCCAAAAAAAGATTCCATCATGCCGTTATCTAAGCTATTTCCTTTACGCGACATGGACGGTCTCATTCCATGCACCTCAAGAAAATGATGGTAGTAAGTGTGTTGATATTGCCATCCTTGGTCACTATGTAAAATAGTGCCCTGGTAAGTTTGTTCAGGAAAAGCCTCGGAAAGCATCGTTTTAAGTTGTTGTAAGTTTGGCGAGGTAGATAAATGATATGCAATAATCTCACTGTTAAAGCCATCAAGAACTGGTGATAGATACAATTTTTGATCACTAGCAGGAATTGAAAACTCTGTGACATCGGTATAACACTTCTTAAGTGGTTGGGTAGCTTTAAATTGACGCTTAATGAGATTATCAGCTTTCTTGCCAACCTCACCTTTATAAGAGTTATAGCGACGTTTCGCACGGATTCTAGCTTTCAAACCAAGTTCTGTCATCAAACGTTGAACTTTCTTATGATTAACTTTATAGCCTCGATTTTTAAGTTCGAGGTGAATTCTACGGTAACCATATCTCCCTTTGTTCTCAGAATAAATATCTTGAATAGCTTCTTTTAATTCTTTGTTGTTATCTCCCTGAGTTAGACGTTTAACCTGATAATAGTAGGTTGATCGAGACAGCTTCAAAATATTAAGTAGGATTCTTAAATCAAATACATTGATTAGTCCTTGAATGATTTCTGTTGCTCTTTGAGCCTTGCTTCGACCCTCAATCGGAGTTCTCTCAACTTTTTTAGTACGGCATTCTCCGCTCTAAGGTACTCATTATCATATTGAAGACGCTCTAATTCAGTCATTTCTTCAAGTTTTCTCTTTGGTTTGCGTCCCATCTTTACAGGTCTCCCTCTTGATTTCTCAAGAATAGTATACCCGTTTTTCTTGTATTGCGCTATCCAATTAGGAAGCATTCCCTTGTTTGGTAATCCATAATCTAGAGAAACCTCTAGCTGAGACCTACCTTTCATCAGAACTTCGTTTATGATTTCCTGCTTTAGTTCAGGAGAATAATACCTATTTTTCCTTTTACAAACACTTTCCAATCCGTGTATATCAATAAGGCGGACCATGTATTGAAGGTTATACTTACTCATATTAAATGTTTGACTGATTTTAGGCCATGTCCAACCAGATTGTCGTAAGCGATAGATTTCAATTTTATCTTCATAACTTAATTTCATAGAAAAACACCCCAAAAGTTAGATTTGTTGTCTAACTTTTGGGGTGCAGTTCAAATACCAAAAGTCCCTTCTTCTTTTTATTAAAGGATCAGCAAATATCTCTTCTAAGCCTGCTTGTATTAAAATTGGGGGAGGACAATATAACCATTATAGGTTATAATAGAAGTGTTAGTTAAAAAGAATAGATTGTATTGTAATACTAAGAGATGACTTGATATGACAAAATACCAAAACGGTGGCCTTAGTCACCACGAAGAATTACGTTATTTTTATCTCCTAAGGAACCTTAGTTACCTTAGCGAGAATGAAAAAAGAGAATTCGCATTTTTAAAATCGAAAATGGAAGCTGGGCGTGCTTACGCGACACCGTCAGCGACGCGCCCTGTCAGACAGCCCGAGCCCTACCTTCCCCCAAAAAACTACTATGAGGAAGATTCTTACGCCACTTACTCAGAAGAGGAGCCTTTTCAAGATCCTTCCTTAACGCCAAATGGTCTCCCTCTTTACCCAAAAGAGGAAAAGAAACGGTCTAAACGGCAGGCCAGAGCCGCAGCTCGTAAGGCCTTGGTTCCCCCGCAGCCAGTTTATGGACAAGCCTACGAAGAAGACCCTGCATATGGTGACTACGGTTATATAGAAGAATACCCTGTGGCGCAACCTCTTCCTAAAGCTAAAAAGCGACGTCGCCATAAAAAAGGTCGCATTAAGCGTTTCTTTAAACTGCTCAGTTTCTTACTGCTATTGATGATTTTGGCAGTTGGTTTCATGTTTCTCAAAGGAATCGTTGATGTTTCGAGCAATAAGGCAACTTATAAGCCAGCAGTCTCGCAGGCCTTTAATGGCAAAGATACAAAGGATGGCACCAATATTCTCGTCTTGGGGTCGGATCAAAGGGTCACACAAGGCTCTACCGAAGCACGGACAGACACCATTATGGTGGTGAATGTTGGTAATAAAGATAAGAAAATCAAAATGGTTTCCTTTATGCGAGATACCTTGGTTAATATCCCAGGTTATAGCTATAATGATAGTGATTCCTATGATCTCAAACTCAATGCTTCCTTTAACCTAGGAGAACAAGAGGATCATCACGGAGCAGAATTTGTTCGTCAGACGCTTAAACACAATTTTGATATCGATATTAAATATTACGTCATGGTGGACTTTGAAACTTTTGCGGAAGCCATTGATACTCTGTTCCCAAATGGGGTTAAGATTGATGCCAAATTTGCTACGGTAGACGGTGTTGCCGTTGACTCTGTGGAAGTTCCAGATGATTTACGAATGAAAGATGGTGTGGTCCCTAATCAGACCATTGAAGTCGGAGAACAACGCATGAATGGCAGAACCTTGCTCAACTATGCTCGTTTCCGTAAAGATGATGAGGGGGATTTTGGTAGGACTGTGAGACAGCAGCAAGTCATGTCCGAAGTCATGTCTCAAATCAAAGACCCAACCAAACTCTTCACTGGCTCTGCAGCCATTGGTAAAATTTATGCCCTTACCTCCACAAACGTATCCTTCCCCTTTGTTCTCAAAAATGGGGTATCGGCTCTAGGAAGTGGTAAAAATGGCATTGAACACGTGACTATCCCAGAAAATGGAGATTGGGTGGATGAATATGACATGTATGGTGGGCAAGCCCTTTACATTGATTTTGACAAATATCAGAAAACATTATCTCAATTGGGATTGCGTTAAAATGTGTTATAATGGAGAGTAACTAAAGTTGCTCTTCTTTTTTGAGCAAGCAGCATTCCCTAGAAAAGGAAAAAATAAAACACAATGTTAAAAAAAAACGATGTCATTACAGTTGCCATTTCTGACTTAAGCCATGAGGGAGCAGGTGTCGCTAAACACGACGGTTTTGTTTTCTTTGTGGATAATGCCCTACCTGGAGAAATCATAGACATGCGTGTCTTGAAGGTGAATAAAAACAGTGGCTTTGGTAAGGTGGAAGCCTATCAGAAACTATCACCTGCGAGAAACCAAGCTATCGACGTCACTTACTTACGGACAGGTATTGCAGATTTTGGTCATCTAGCTTATGAAGACCAATTGAGATTCAAACAAAAGCAAGTGCAAGATAACCTGTATAAAATTGCTGGTATCAATGATGTAACGGTAAACCAAACCATTGGTATGGATAATCCTCTGGCTTATCGAAATAAAGCCCAAGTTCCGGTTAGACGTGTTAATGGCCAGCTTGAAACTGGCTTCTTCCGAAAACATTCTCATGACTTAGTTCCTATTTCAGATTATTATATTCAGGATAAAGAGATTGATCGTCTCATTAATTTTACCCGTGAGTTATTACATCGCTTTGATGTCAAACCGTATGACGAAAAAGAACAAACAGGTCTTATTCGCCATATCGTTGTGCGCCGTGGTCATTATTCTGGGGAAATGATGCTGGTTTTAGTGACTACCAGACCAAAAGTTTTCCGTGTAGATCAAGTTATTTCAAAAATTGTTGAAACCTTCCCAGAAGTAGTGTCCATTATTCAAAATATTAACGATAAAAATACCAATGCAATCTTTGGTAAAGACTTCAAAAGGCTTTACGGCAAGGATACCATTACTGACAGTATACTTGGAAATGACTATGCCATTTCTGCCCAGTCTTTCTATCAAGTGAATACAGTTATGGCAGAAAAACTTTACCAAACGGCGATAGCCTTTTCAGACCTTTCTGACGATGATATTGTCATTGACGCTTACTCAGGTATTGGAACCATTGGTCTGTCATTTGCTAAAACAGTTAAAGCTGTTTATGGTGTTGAAGTGATTGAAACAGCTGTCAAAGATGCTCAACAGAATGCTGCTCGTAATGGCATCACCAATGTCCACTTTGTCGCAGATACAGCAGAAAATGCCATGGCAACATGGGCTAAAGAAGGCATCAAACCAAGTGTTATTCTGGTAGACCCACCACGAAAAGGCTTAACAGAAAGTTTTATCCAGGCCAGCGTGGCAATGGGACCACAAAAAATCACCTACGTGTCTTGTAACCCAGCCACCATGGCGCGTGATATCAAACGCTACCAAGACTTGGGCTACAAATTAACCAAAGTGCAGCCAGTGGATTTGTTTCCACAGACGCATCACGTGGAGTGTGTAAGTTTACTTGAGAAACGTAGTTAAAGAGTCCGTCTCACTCTATTATTTCAAGATGAGACGCTCAAAAGGTCCACTGGACCTTTTGACTCCCACAGACGCATCACGTGGAGTGTGTTAGTATTGATGTCAAGTGTTACACCCACTAAGTAAATAAAGCGTTGAAAACAAAGGCTTATTCTAAGGCTATGGTTAAAAGGTATCGGTAGCTTGGAGCAAGCTTTATTTTTTAGGAGAAAATCAGGCTTAATGGAAACGTATCCATAGATAAGAGTTGACACTAGGGAATGGATAACAAGAAAAATGCACCCACCTAAAATATGTGATTTGATGTAGACGGAAAGATACTATACCTTATGGAGGAGAAAAATATTAATATAAGCCTTGACCTGTCCGTTAGGGACTGGAGTATCCTTTAATCAAGGAGGTGTTAGACCATGCTTAGAAATGAAATTCAAGAAATAACAGGTTTGACTAGAAAAGCAATTGAGTATTATGAAGAAAGAGGTTTGATTAAGCCTTTAAAATTAGAAAATGGTTATCGAGATTATAGTGATAACGATTTAGAAATCCTAAATAAAATATCTTTGTTTAGGAAAATTGGTCTAAGTATATCTGAGATTGAGGAATGCTTATCATCAAATGGTAGTTCGCTATCTTCTATTCTTAGAAGAAAAGAGCATCAACTAGAAATTGAACAAAAAAGAAAAGAAGTTATTGAACTGCTAGTTAAGAAAGAAAATCAGAATATAATTGAGAGTAAAATAGCTTTGATAGAAACAGAAGAAAGCATTTACGAAAAACTAGAAAATGCCTTTCCTGGATATTTTGGACAGCTAATATTTTCTGCTTATCAACCATTTTTAAATGAAGCACTTGATAAAGACGGGCAGGATGCATATAAGGAGTTTGTAGCCTATTTAGATAGTCTACCTTCATTTGAATTGAGTAAAGAAGAGCAAGGGTATATTGAAGAAGTTAGCTCTACTTATGACATGAGAATTTTAAAAGAAGTGAATGCATCAAAAATTGAAGCCATAGAGAATTCTGAACAGTGGCTAGAAGAAAATAAGGACATCATATCTCAGTATCAAAATTATAAAAATAGTGATGAGTATAAAAATAGCCCGATGAAAATCACTCAAAATAAGTTGAACAAATATATACTAGATAATAAATACTGTGAAACAGCTATTCCACTTATCAGAAAGTTTAGCAAGAGTTATGATGAGTATTATAAAAAACTGCTTGTGGCAAATGATAAGTATTTAGAACTTAATAAATAAGCCAAAAGGCACCGTTCAGGTGTCTTTTTCCATACCCAAAAGCTATATTTTAATAATATAGCTTTTGGGCTTATTTTACTTTTGCAAATACCTTATATGGAGGTAGTTGGTTTTTAATGATAATTTAAAAAGACTGGGCTGAGAAGAAAAGTGATTTGGAATGAAAAGAATATATTATGGTTGCATTATTGAAACAACATTATAATGGAATTTTCACAATAGGTCATAAAAAAACAAACAGACGATTTTTTTAAATGGTCTGTTTGTTTTTAATTGAAGAAGTAAGGGTTGAGTTGGCGGTAGGATTTAGAGATAAATTGTTATAATAGTAGTTACATTATTAATAAAATGTAGAGCAATAGGATAAGCTAAATTATCTGTTTTTAGATAGAGATAGCCCATCAAAAAACCTGGGCCAGTATACATCAACCAGCTTGGTAGATTTGCTGGTCCATGAAGAGCTGCAAAAATCAAACTAGAGACTACGAGTCCAATCCATTTGAGGCGTCCAAAACCAAATATTTTTTTCATGAGGATACCTCGAGAAATGAGTTCCTCGAACATAGATGGTAAAACAGCCATGGATAAAAAGTTAAAGATGAGTGGCATTCTTTTCAAAGTCTCCATCATTTCCTGATTCTTCGAAGAAGCTGAAGAACCCAATGCATCTAACCAAGCAGTACCTATTTGATTGATCAGGGTAGCTATAGCATAAGCAATTCCTAGCAGAATAAGGGTTTTCCAATTAAAAAAACGACGATTAAACTGAATCAGATTCCAATAATTGGCGAGACGATATGCAAGATAAACAATTAGTATAACCAAACTACAACCTAGCATTGTTTGATATAAGGGATATGTGTGCTGATTTGCCCATGGTTTAGACATAACTATGTCAGGTAAAATAAAGAGAGCAAATAATGGGAGACAGGCAGCCAGATAAGTCATTTTTTTGATAATTGTCATAGATATGGCATTCCTTTCATATACTGTATTGTATTATTGTATCTCTAATATAACACAATTGTTATTTATGTCAAGGCAGTAGAGAAAGGAAAGTGACAGAGATATAAGAAAATGTATGCTGTAGGAAGTAGAGGACAAAGTATCGAGATAGTTATATTACAATGTTAAGTATAGTGAAATAATGAGAATTATCTTTTGACCGAAAGAAATGTGCTTAGGAGAGCTAAAAAGTAAAAAATATTTCAGGCATTATGGCTTAGTTATTATGCAAGATAATTGACTTTCGTGATTCAAAGAGTATGTCAGTAAACGTTGAAGACATTACGGAAAATTCAAAATATCTCGTCTTTTCACCAGTGTCATTACTTAATCTCAATGAAGCATATAATGAAAAAGACATGATTTTCAACTACCTAACTTACATTGCCAAACTCAATTTAACACCGAAAAAAGATGGTGTATTAGTTGAAGAAAGTAAGGACCATTTCTCTGCTGTTTCACTTGTTGGGGGTGAAGACAACAAAAGTAGCAAAGCTGTTAAAGTCATTCAGAGTATCCCTTACGCTCTGACCAAAGTCAAGATCTTCCATGCTGATTGTGGCAAGGAGTTTGATAATCAGCTAATTGATGACATGCTGGAGGCCTTCGGAATCACCTGTTCGCTAAGTCAAGCAGGATGTCCTTATGATAATGCGGTAGCTGAGAGCACCTACCGTTCCTTCAAACTGGAGTTTATTCGTCAAGAAACCTTTCAGTCGCTAGAAGAATTAGCCCTTAAAACAAAAGATTACGTCCACTGGTGGAAGTACCGTCGCATTCATGGCGGTCTCAACTACCAGACACCCCTGACCAAAAGATTAACGGTCTAATAAAAACACTTTATAAATGTTGTATAGAAAACTGTGGCCTTTTCACCTCACTTTGAACATAACAAAAGAGAAGATGAGTCTCGTCTTCTCACGTGTTTAGCTATAAGTCACCCGCTACAGTTGACAAAGAGCCACAAAAACTCTTCTAGCCATGTGTTAGAAGAGTTTTTGTGATAGATAGTCCTTGCTTTTTGAAGGTAAGCTGTTACAATAAAAAGAACTAGCCGTATGCCTAGAACATGATAATAGTAAGGAGAGATGTATGCCTATTACTAAACACGAGATTCCTCTTTTAGAATTTGATAGTGATCCATCAGCCGTCATTATGCCTACCCATGAAGGACTGGATATTCAGCTGCCAGCTAAGTGTGTCTATGCTTTCTTGGAAGACGAGATTGAAGTCTTTGCGTTAGAGCAACAAGGTAAAAAAATCGCAGAATTCGTTTCAGCTACAAAGGTTTACCCTGTTTATCTGTTAACTTATAAAGGACAAGATATCTGTTTAGCTCAGGCTCCTGTTGGATCGGCTCCTGCCGCGCAATTCATGGACTGGCTGATTGGTTATGGGGTCAAAGAAATCATGAGTACAGGAACTTGTGGTGTTTTGGTGCCTATCGAGGAAAATCGTTTTTTGGTACCAACTAAGGCTTTACGAGATGAAGGAACAAGTTATCATTATGTGGCACCATCGCGCTATATAGCCATCAGTCCTATTATGCTCCGTCTGATTGAGCAAACTCTTTTAGCAAATGGACTAGCCTACCAAGAGGTCATCACCTGGTCAACGGACGGTTTTTACCGGGAGACAAAAGAGAAAGTGGCTTATCGCCGGGAAGAAGGTTGTTCGGTTGTTGAGATGGAATGTTCTGCCCTAGCAGCAGTAGCTCAGCTCAGGAAGGTTCTTTGGGGACAACTCTTATTTACAGCAGATACACTAGCAGATGTCGAAGCATACGATCAACGCAACTGGGGATCAGATTCCTTTACCTTTGCCCTCAATTTATGTTTAGAGGTGCTTCATACACTAGACAAGGTCGAACAACCTACTGATTTTTAAACAGGAGCTCTGCCTTCTTTTCACATTTGTAGTATAATGAAACTTGTATTGATTTTAGACTAAGAGGAAAAGAGATAGGAAATGCCTAAATTACCAAAAGAGATTGACTTACAGGTCATTAGTATTTTTGAAAACTACAGTGTTGAGCATTTTGAAAATGGTCATGTGATTTTAAAAACAGAAGTGACAGATTCTGCTCTTAACTACTATGGGAATGCCCATGGCGGCTATTTGTTTACCCTTTGTGATCAAGTTGGTGGGTTAGTTGCCAGATCAACTGGTCAAGATGCGGTTACCCTCCAAGCTAACGCTAATTATTTAAAAGCAGGTCATAAAGGAGATATTCTAACAATTGAAGGGAAGCTGGTTCATGGTGGTCGTTCGACACAATTAATCGAAGTAGTGGTTTACAATCAAAAAGAACAAGTGCTTACCAAAGTTGGCCTCACTATGTTTGTGGTGAAAAAATCCTAATACAACTAACAGCTGTATCAGCGTCTATCTGAGAATCATTAAAGCAAAACCTTTAGCGTTTTTGATAGCTAGAGGTTTTGTTTATTTTTTTCGGTTAAAAAGACAGATTTTTAAAGTAAAACGTGGTAAACTAAAGCTAGATTTTTTAATTAGAATTATTCTTAAAAAGAAGTATCCAAAAAGGCTTAGGAGGGGGAAGACTGATGGCTATTTTAGCATTTGATCAGGTCACTTTTACAGACAAGGACCATACGATTTTAAAAGAGATTAGTTTTAGCATTGACCAAGGGGATTTTGTAACGATTGTAGGTCCTTCAGGCGGAGGAAAATCGACCTTGTTAAAATTAGCGAGTTATCTCATTAGCCCAAGTTCGGGAACGATTCATTTTCACGGAAAATCACTAGATACGTTTAACCCAATCACGTTGCGGCAAGAGATTTCCTACTGTTTTCAAACGCCTTATCTTTTTGGAAAAACGGTTGAGGACAATCTGCTCTTCCCTTTTTCATTGCGAAAGAAAGCCCTCGATAAGTCTTTGGTAGAACAGTGGTTAGAGCGTTTTCAGATGGATGCATCGTATGTCAATAAGGACATCACCAAGCTCTCAGGTGGAGAGAAGCAGCGTTTAGCGCTTATTCGGCAACTGCTATTTGAACCTAAGGTGCTGTTGCTAGATGAGGTTACATCAGCTCTTGATGCCCAAAATGCCGCGTTAGTTGAAGAGGTCATTCGCTCTTTAAATCAAGAGGGCTTGACTATCCTTTGGGTGACTCATAATGAGGAGCAAAGTAAGCGTGATGCCACTGAGAGATTAACGATTGTGGAAGGGCAACTCAAATCTTTGGAGGTGTTAAAATGAATACTGTTAACGATATCAGTGTCGTCTCTTTATTAGCGGCGTCATCATTGGTTGTCTTGACTCTCTTTTTTTCCTATTGGCAAAAACTTGGTTTAGGGAAAGAGATTATTGTAGGTGCAGTACGTGCGGTTATCCAGCTTCTCATTGTGGGATTTGTCTTAGATTATATTTTTGGCTATCAAAGTGCCCTCTTCACAGCTGGACTCCTCCTGTTTATGATGTTGAATGCCTCTTATAATGCTGCCAAACGAGGAAAAGGAATTAAACATAGTGCAGTGATTTCATTTGTCGCCATCTTATCTGGGACCTTAATCACTTTGGCAGTCTTGTTGTTATCTGGGATTCTTAGATTTGTTCCCAACCAAATCATTCCAGTGGGAGGGATGATTATTAGCAATTCCATGGTCGCTATTGGTCTGTGTTACAAACAACTCAATGCAGATTTTTCAACCAAACAAGCAGAAGTGGAAACCAAGTTGGCTCTCGGTGCAGATGTATTACCGGCTTCCATTGATATTATCCGAGAAGTGATCAAAACAGGTATGGTACCGACCATTGATTCTGCCAAGACTTTGGGGATTGTGACCTTACCTGGTATGATGACAGGATTGATTTTAGCTGGCACCCCGCCTATTCAGGCTGTTAAGTACCAGATGATGGTGACGTTTATGTTGCTATCGACAACCTCTATTGCTTCTTTTATAGCAACTTATTTAGCTTATAGGAGTTTCTTTAACAATAAGAAACAATTAGTATTGCCATCCTAAACAAATAGCCTACGACCATGGTTCGTAGGCTATTTTTGAAAATGATAGGGAATACCGAAAATATTCTAGACTCTCCTTATTTTCGGTAGAGTTTATGATTTTGATAAATAGGGTCAAATGTAATGTTAACCCCAAGCTTTCTGAGAACATTTTTATCTTCGTCAGTTAGGATTACGGTAGAATGGGCTTCGCTGCCTTTCAAGTTACCAAGTTCTTTCATGGCAAGGTTAGCCTCGTCATTAGTCATAGCAGTGATGGCTAGCGCAATGAGGATTTCATTGGAATGTAGGCGTGGGTTTTGACTACCTAAATGGTTTACCTTGAGGCCTTGGATAGGTTTCACATACTCTGGTTCAATCAAATGAGTGCCTTTGTCAATTTTCGCCAATGTTTTAATGGCATTGATGATCACAGCAGCAGTTGGTCCGAAAAGTTCAGATGTTTTTCCGGTGACAATCTGTCCATTTGGTAATTGCAGAGCAAGGGCAGGCTGTCCTGTTTGCTCAGCTTTTTGGCGAGCAGCCACAGTAACTTGACGGTCTTCAGGTGTGACACCAATATCATTCATCAAGAGTTCAATCTTTTTAACAGCAGCCTCTGAAACACGCTCTGCCTTAAAATCGACGAGGGTTTGGTAATAACGGCGAATGATTTCCTGTTTGGATGCTTCAATAGCAGCTTCTTCATTGACAATGGAGAAGCCAACCATATTAACCCCCATATCTGTTGGCGATGCGTAGGGTGATTTGCTCAAAATACGTTCAAATGTACGATTTAGCACTGGAAAGACTTCGATGTCACGATTATAATTGACAGCTGTTTTACCGTAAGTTTCTAGATGGAAAGGATCAATCATGTTGACATCATCTAAATCTGCAGTAGCAGCTTCATAAGCTAAATTAACAGGATGATGAAGAGGAAGATTCCAGACAGGGAAGGTTTCAAATTTGGCATAGCCCGACTTAATACCATTGATTTGATCATGATACATTTGGGACATGCAAGTGGCTAGTTTTCCTGAACCAGGCCCTGGCGCTGTCACAACAATAAGGTTACGGCTGGTTTTGATGTAATCATTTTTCCCCATCCCCTCAGGTGAGATAATGTGGTTGATGTCGGTTGGATAGCCCTTGATAGGGTAGTGTAGGTAAGAAGCGATGCCATTTTTTTCGAGTTGTTTACGAAAGGCATCTGCAGCTGGTTGATTGTTATATTGAGTAATCACGACTGAACCGACATAAATGTCTAATGTGTTAAACTTGTCGATGAGACGGAAAACTTCTTGGTCATAGGAAATGCCTAGATCGCCACGCGCCTTTGAGTGCTCAATATTATTAGCATTAATGGCAATCACAATTTCGACTTGCTCTTTGAGTTCTTTGAGCAATTTAATCTTATTGTCAGGTTCATAACCTGGAAGTACACGGGCAGCATGGTAGTCTTCTAACATTTTCCCACCAAATTCCATGTAAAGTTTACCATCAAACTGGCTAATACGTTCTAAAATATGATCCCTTTGTAAGTTTAAATACTTATTAGAATCAAAAGCAATAGTCTTCATTTTTTTCACCTCTGTAAAGCATTATAACAAAGAAACAAAGAGAAGCAAAAGATTTTTTGTGGGGATAGCAGAATTTATCACTATTAGAATTAGATTTGGTGAGCGTATTACAGCAGAAAGGTAAAAGGTTCTGTAGGAATCACTTGACAAGTATAAGAGGCTTTATTATACTATTAACAATTAAATACCGCTTTAAACATGTTCCGTGAAGCATGAAAGCATTAAGATCAAAGAGAGTTTAGACTAATCTTTTGTTTTTTGGTGACCTTTAGCAGACTTGCGGACGTGTTCCCAAGTCTTTTTTGCTACTTGGAAAGAAGGTATGTAATTAATTAAGGTAGTCAGTGAGCTACTATTAAAAAGGAGACAAGTATGTCAAAACGATCTTTGGATACCACCAACAAACGGGCCTTAGTGGCCGCTATTGTCGCTTCAGGTACGGATGACCTGAATGTGATGTTTCTGGCTTTCTCGATGTCCTCTATTATTACCGAATTAGGAATTAGTGGCACACAGGGAGGTTGGATTGCGACGATGACGAATTTAGGGATGTTAGCTGGAGGCCTTATTTTTGGCTTACTGGCAGATAGGTATCATAAGTTTAAGGTCTTTAAATGGACAATCGTCTTGTTCTCAGTCGCTACAGGATTAATTTATTTGACTCCGTCTCTGTCTTATTTATACTGGATGCGTTTTATTGCTGGAATAGGGGTTGGTGGAGAGTACGGCGTGGCTATCGCCATTATGGCGGGAATTGTTCCACCTGAAAAAATGGGGCGCATTTCTTCTTTGAACGGAATTGCCGGACAATTAGGATCGATTAGCTCAGCTCTCCTAGCAGGGTGGCTAGCACCAAGTTTAGGCTGGCGAGGACTTTTTCTCTTCGGACTCCTTCCGATAGTATTAGTAATCTGGATGATCTTAGCTATAGATGATCGTAAGGTTTGGGATTATCATGGTCAAAAAGAAGAAACCCATCATCAGCCGGTAAGTGTTGCTGAGCTCTTCAAAACAAAAGAATTGACTGCTCAAACCCTCGCTTTGATGGTCATGACAACCGTTCAGATTGCAGGGTATTTCGGGATGATGAACTGGTTACCAACCCTTATTCAAACAAGTCTGAATCTCTCCGTAAAAAGTTCTTCGTTGTGGATGGTAGCGACCATTTTGGGGATGTGTTTAGGAATGTTGACATTTGGTCAGCTTTTAGACCGATTTGGACCGCGCCTGGTCTATGGAATCTTTCTGCTTGCCTCTTCGCTGTGTGTTTACCTCTTCCAATTTGCTCATTCCATGAGCACTATGCTTATTGGAGGTGCCATTGTCGGATTTTTTGTCAATGGGATGTTTGCAGGATATGGTGCGATGATTACCAGACTTTATCCACATCATATCCGTTCAACAGCTAATAATGTGATCTTAAATGTCGGCCGTGCTTTGGGTGGTTTTTCATCGGTTATTATCGGAAGCATCTTAGATATTTCAGGAGTTTCAATGGTCATGATGTTCCTATCATGTCTCTACCTCATTAGTTTTGCTGCCATGTGGACGATTGGCCAACTAAAGGCAGAGGCCTATCAGCAATTGAAATAGGTAAGAATGTAGCTCTATCAAAGTCGCTTGTCAAGGATATCGTTCACTTTTAGACATGATAAAAGGTAAGCAATTGTTCATTGCTTACCTTTAACATTTTAGTCTGTTACTTTTTCCATGAAATCTCGACTATCTACCCTCACTCTGGTATGACAGGCTTTTCCAATCAGTTGGTCTCCCACAAAAGCCTCTATGCGGAAATCGTATTTTCGGCCTTCCTCTTTGAGAGCAGTGATGACAATGGTTACTGCTTGGCCAATGGCAGAAGCAGCTAAATGTTGAATAGCCATTTCACTACCAACAGTGGTCAATCCTGTTTCTAGTGATTCTTGGGCAAATAAGTAAGAAGCATTTTCCATAAAAGCCACTAAAGCAGGAGTCGCCAATACGTCAAGTGTTCCAGAGCCCATGGCTTTCGCAGAATGCTGGTTGTCAGTTTCGTAAGTATGAGAGTAAATAGTCATAAGTTAATCTCCTTGTTTCTATACTATATATTATAATACATTAAGCGTTTTCAGTCTCGGGATAACTGTTTTTTGTGTTATACTTAGTTAAAGAATTCTTCTTGAAAGGGTGACAATGCGTTTAGATAAATTTCTAGTAGAAACAGGAGTTGGGAGTAGAAGCCAAGTCAAGAGTCTTTTGAAAAAGAAAGCTATCTTGGTTAATCAAGAGGTGGAAACATCTCCCAAGGTTCAAATAAATGAACATAAAGACGTGGTGACTTACCTTGGAAAACCTTTGACTTATGAAGCCTTTGTTTACTATGTCTTGAATAAGCCAGCGGGCTTTTTGTCAGCGACAAAGGACAGAGCGCAAGCAACCGTTATAGACTTATTAGATGAAACTGCCAGACAAAAAGACGTTTTTCCTGTTGGCAGATTAGATAAGGATACTCGAGGGCTGTTGCTCTTGACCAATAATGGTCAGCTAGCTCATGACCTTTTATCCCCTAAAAAACACGTTACCAAAGAGTATTTAGCGAAAGTAGCAGGCATCATGACTGAGGCTGACAAAGATGATTTTGCCAAAGGTATTTCTTTAAAGGATTACCAGTGTCTTCCTGCTAAATTGGAAGTGCTTGATAAGGATGTAAGCCAAGAGACTTGTCTGGTTAGCATTACCATTCAAGAAGGCAAATTTCATCAGGTGAAACGCATGGTAGCAGCTTGTGGCAAGGAAGTACTGGAATTGCAACGCCTTAGCATGGGACCTTTGCGATTAGACCCTAGTCTCGCAGAAGGTGACTTTAGGCGCTTGACATCCGAGGAATTGCAGAGCTTAGAAGCCTATTGTCAGAGCCTATTATAAAAGAAAAAAGAATCCTTCTCCATTTGACTGAGAAGGATTTTACCTTATTCTTACAACCATTTTTTGTATTTGAAAAAGGCAATAGCAGACACAAAAATTAAAATGGCAAAGCCAATCACTGCAGGATAACCTAAGGGGCTAGAGAGTTCAGGCATGTACTTAAAGTTCATGCCGTACCAGCCTACTAAAATGGTCAAAGGCATGCAGCAGGTGGTAACGATGGTTAAGACGCTCATGATTTTATTTTGTTTCGTTTCCAACTGTGATTGGGCCAATTCGCGAATCTGAATAAGGGTCTCACGTAAAGTAACAACTGTCGTCTGAAGTCTCGTTACTCGTGAAGAGAAGAGATGAAAGAAGCGTAGATTTTCCTCGGCGAAGAAATTGTTCTCGTTCTCGTAAAATTCCTGTGCCAAATCAATCAATTGCCCATAGTGGAGATTTAACTTGGTGAGTTGTCGTCTGATGAGATTCAGCTGAACTTGACTAATCATACCTTTATCTGTTAATATCGTTTCTTCTAGTTTATCTAGTTGGTTATCGAAATCTTCTAGAAGGGTTAAATCACCATGAATAATGGTTTCTAAAAAATCGTAGAGAAAACGTTCTAAGCTTGGCGTTTTCCATTTTTTACTAGATTGAATCTGTACCAACCAATCAGCAACATGACGATGCTCATCGATAAAGACAACCCCTCTTTCATCAAGAGCGAAGGAAAAATCCATGGCTTGACCAAGCAAATCTTTTCGATCGGGAATTTTAAAAGTCCCTGTTAAAGAATCACTATTCACTTCTGCCTTGGTTGAATTGGCCACATCAATGTTAAACTCCATATCAATATCCATATCAAAAAGGTCGTGGTGGCGCCGCCATTCCTCTGGCGTTAAGATAGCTACATAAGGATGCTTGTTGTTAAGACAGTCTGTCAGGGAGACAGACGTTAATTTTTCTAAAATTAAGTAATACATACTGACATTATAGGCTTATCCATTAAAAAAAGCCAGCACAAGACTGACTTTTTCGTTAGTTTAGATTGCCCATTCGCCACCGCGGAAGATAGGAATAATTTGCCCATCTTTCGTGATGCCATCAATATCCATATGTTCTGAGCCAATCATAAAGTCTACATGGGCGGTTGAGCGGTTTAAACCAGCTGCTTTTAATTCTTCATTGGTCATTTCAGTGCCACCTTTAATACTGAAAGCATAAGCAGCACCGATGGCAAGGTGGTTAGACGCATTTTCGTCAAAAAGAGTATTAAAGAAAGTTAAACCAGAAAGTGAAATTGGGGTTTTATGGGGAACTAGGGCTATTTCACCAAGGGCACGAGCACCATCATTTTCCTCGACCAATCGCTTAATGGTTTCTTCCCCTTTTTTAGCCGTTACATCAACAATCTGGCCATCTTTGAAAGTAAAGGTCATGTCTTCAATAACAACACCGGCATAAGAAAGTGGTTTAGTAGATGAGACATACCCGTAAGCTCGACGATAGTCTGGTGCGGTGAAGACTTCTTCAGTTGGCATATTGGCGATGAATTCTTCCCCTTGAGCGTTGACGCTACCTGCTGCTTCCCAGACATGATTTTCAGGCATACCGAGGGTTAAATCAGTCCCAGGTGCCATGTAATGGAGGGCATCAAATTGATAGTCATTGAGGAGGTTAGCTTTGGAAACAAGGCGTGCTTGATGGTCATCCCAGGCTTTAATAGGATCTTCCTCATAAATGCGATTCATTTTGAAGATAGCATCCCAAAGAGCATCAACTTGTTCTTCCTCACTGGCCAAATCTGGGAAAACCATGGCTGCCCATTCAGAACTTGCTGCCGCTACTAAATTCCAACTCACTTTATTAGCTTGAGTAGCTGCACGTTGTTTTTCAAGAGCAATTGAAGTAGCACGGGTAGAACCAGACAAGCGGTCTGAGTCAACGCCTGCAAAAACATTTGGATCAGATGAGCGAACCACTAATCGACTAGCTTTTTTACCAAGTAAGTAATGAGACTTTTCAACAACATAGTCGGGTACATTTAGGAGACGGTCCTCATCAGCTTTCAAGAGTTTTTCGCGCGTGATTTGATCATCAGTATAGTCTACAATAACCTCTGCAGCACCAGCTTCGTAAGCTTTCTTTGTCAGAAGACGAGCGAAGCGATAGTGTTCAGCAGCAATAGTAATCAAAAGGGTATGCCCTTTTTGAACATTGACCCCTTTTTTGATAAGCAAATTAGCGTATTTGTCAAGATTGTGTTCGAAATGAGGTAAAACCATGGGAATCTCCTAAATATTATTTTGTAAATTCTAATGTATCATATTCAACGGAAATGTACAAGAAATTGTGAAAAAGAATGCCTTTATAGCGAGAAATCCTTAGCTGATATTTGCTTAAAAGCCGCATTCATGTTAAGATATAAGAAGAAAAATCAATAATAGATGAGGTATTTAACGTGGCATTTGGAGAAAATGGACCTCGCAAAAAAACAACCTTTGAAAAAGTAACAATGTTTGTTGTTATCCTAATGGTTCTTGTAACTGTTGGCGGGCTTATTGCGAGTGCCCTATCAGTATTGATGTAAGGAAACGCTGAAAGGCGTTTTTTTAAAGTAAAAGAAAGTTAGAGAAGAAAAAGTATGAGTATGTTTTTAGATACGGCAAAAATTAGTGTCCAAGCGGGTCGCGGTGGCGATGGCATGGTGGCCTTTCGTCGTGAAAAGTATGTCCCAAATGGCGGTCCTTGGGGAGGAGATGGCGGTAAGGGTGGCTCAGTCATCTTTAGAGTTGACGAAGGATTGCGTACCTTAATGGATTTCCGCTATAATCGTAAATTCAAGGCGAAATCTGGTGAAAAAGGCATGACTAAGGGAATGCATGGTCGTGGCTCAGAAGATTTGATTATCGCTGTCCCTCAAGGAACAACTGTTCGTGATGCCGAAACTGGAAAAGTGATTACAGACTTAGTAGAACATGGCCAAGAAGTGGTGATTGCTAAGGGTGGCCGTGGTGGTCGTGGTAATATTCGTTTTGCAACTCCTCGTAATCCTGCGCCGGAAATTGCTGAAAATGGTGAACCAGGTGAGGAACGTCAGTTAGAACTAGAGCTCAAAATCTTAGCTGATGTTGGTTTGGTCGGATTCCCATCTGTTGGGAAATCAACCTTGTTAAGTGTTGTGTCATCAGCTAAACCGAAAATTGGTGCCTATCATTTTACCACTATTGTACCTAATCTAGGAATGGTTCGTACCAAGTCAGGTGATAGCTTTGCTATGGCAGATCTACCAGGTTTGATTGAAGGTGCTAGCCAAGGGGTTGGTTTGGGGACTCAGTTCCTCCGTCATATTGAACGGACGCGGGTTATCTTACATGTGATTGACATGTCTGCTAGTGAGGGCCGTGACCCTTACGAAGATTATGTTTCCATTAATAACGAGTTGGAAACCTATAATCTGCGATTGATGGAGCGCCCACAGATTATTGTAGCTAATAAAATGGACATGCCAGAGGCTCAAGAAAACTTGAAAGCCTTCAAGGAAAAATTGGCTGCCCAATATGACGAGTTTGATGACCTACCAATGATTTTCCCTATTTCAAGTTTAGCACATCAAGGCTTAGATAACTTGTTAGAAGCAACAGCAGACTTACTTGCTAAGACGGATGAATTCTTATTATATGATGAAGCTGATCTGGTGGATGAAGAAGCTTACTATGGCTTTGCAGAAACTGAAAAAGACTTTGAGATTACCCGAGATGATGATGCTACTTGGGTCTTGTCTGGTGAGAAATTGGAACGTCTCTTTGTCATGACCAATATGGAACGTGATGAATCCATTATGAAATTTGCTCGTCAATTGCGCGGTATGGGTGTTGATGAAGCCCTACGTGAACGCGGAGCAAAAGATGGGGATCTAGTTCGAATTGGCAAGTTTGAATTTGAATTTGTGGATTAAGGCAATCCATGGCAATAGCAGTGTGATAGTGCTCTTGTGTGTTATCTTTAAGAGGAGGTTTCTTATGGGTGATAAACCAATATCCTTTAAGGATAAGGATGGGAATTTTGTATCGGCAGCAGATGTTTGGAATGCTGAGAAATTAGAAGAATTATTTAATCTTTTAAATCCCAATAGGCGCTTACGCTTAGAACGTGAGAAATTAAAAAAGGATGAAGCTTAAGACTTCATCCCAGATTGAAGACAAAGTCCTTAGACATTCACTTTTCTAAGGACTTTTCTGTTTGTCTAGAGTTATCATAAAGGTAAGGTGTTCTGGGAGGTATTGCTAGGTTCCACAAAGAAAATCCTGACTATAATCGAAATCAAGTCGGGTTCTATAGTTTAGATGAGTTGGTTCCCAAAGACCATCTCCTACGTCGCATTGATCGTGCAGTTGATTTTTCATTTATTTATCAATTGGTTGAAGACAGTTATTGTGCGGATAATGGTCGTCCTAGTTTGGATCCGGTCATGTTAGTAAAAATTCCCATGATTCGATGTCTCTTTGGCATTCGTTCCATGCGTCAAACCATCAAGGAAATTGAGGTTAATGTGGCTTACCGCTGGTTTCTTGGGCTGACTTTAGCATGCTTAAATATGAAAAAATATAGTAAGATAATGGCTGAAATAGTCTTTTTAGTTTGCCTAAAAGTGATCATATCAAGACCAATTGTGATAACAATAGTAAAAGAAAAGACAAGCTGGATTAACATTCCAGTTTGTAAATAAAGTATAGTTACTTTAAGAGATAAGAATTACAAGACCACAAGAGCCTTGAAAGATACTGAAAAAAAGAATTGATGATAACACCAAACTTATAGACCAAGCAGAAAAATATTTGAAACATAAAGATACCTATAAAGCCTATAGCAAGCTAAAGAAAAGCAAACAGGAAGATTTTTACAACGAACATACCGCAGAGCTTATTTTATTTGAAAGTGCTAATGATTTGTCTATGCTTTAAATATTTGAAAAATGCTTCAGTTACGGCATTATCATAAGGATATCCAGGTTTAGAAAAAGAATGCATGATATTATTGTCATCAATTATTTTTCTAAATTCCCTGGCCTTAAATTGTGACCCTTGGTCGGAATGAAAGAGAAGTGTTTCTTCAATCATTCTTTTATTAAGAGCTAATTCTAGAGTGTCACATGCTAACTTTGCATCCATACGATGACTCAGTTTCCAATCAATACATTTTCTAGAATAGAGATCAAGTATTGCGCAGAGATAGACATATTTCTTATATCCAATAGAAATATAGGTGAAGTCAGAAGACCATACTTGATTAGGTTTGTCAGGATAAAATGTCTGGTTGAGTAAGTTTTGAGGATACGTTTTTTGAGTCTTTTTAAGAGCTGTTTTTGGCTTAAGGGTAGCCATTTTAGGGAGCGCCATATTCTTCATCAGACGGTAAATTCTTCCTTCAGAGATTTTTGTGTCGTAGTCTCTTTGAAGAATGACCTTGATAGACTTCACACCAAGTCTTTTGTTTGCTTTGGTATAAATCTCAAGTATTTGTTTTCTATAAATTTGATTATCCAATTCTCTTTTTGAGGGCTTAAGTTTTAGAAATTTATAGTAAGTGGAGCGATTGACACGTAAAACACGACACAAGGTTGTTGTGGCGTGTTCAAAGCGTAACCGATAGACAGCAAGGAGTCTTACTTTAAGTTTTGCATGAATATAGCACTTAGGATAAGGTTCTCCTCTTCAAGCTGCGCATTAGGTTTTTGTAGCTCTTGTATTTGCTTGGCAGTAAGTACAGAATTATCTTCGAGTTTGACTTGAGAATACTGTTTGATCTATTTTGCAAGCGCAGAAGCGGATACCCCATAGTCTTTACAGAGTTCAGACTGAGTTTTTCCAGTTTGATAAAGGTTGACAAGAGATTGTTTGAATTCTTCATCATAGCGTTTAAATGTTGACATAGGTTGTCCTTTCGTTTTTGTGTCTTTTAAAACAGATTGTAACACACAAAGTTTTGTCTACTTTTATAGTATACATCCAGATTTACTGTTTTTTCTTTGTATAAAAACGGAAAGGAGGGCACATGGAAGAAGAAAAAGAGAAATAAAAGAACCACCTAATAAACAGTTAATTATGGATATTGGAAAGACAAAATACACTGTAAACCTATATTTCAAGCAAGGTACAGGGGAAACATACAAAGATAAAATACTAAAGTTAATCAAGAGAGAAATGGAGAAGATATAAATTTGTCAAAAAAATTTTGTTTATGTTCTTGACAAAGATAAATCTTCCCTAAATGATCTGTCAATAGGAAGTCAGTTTTGACAGGAATGATAGTGGTCTTTTCTAACAGTACCTTAGAAAAACTATCGCCATTTGGGAATGAATGGTTCTGTTTTTAGGAAAAAAGTATTCAAAAGGCAATGGTTTCATAGTGCCATTGCCTTTTTATTCTTTGGGAGTTAGTATGGTGTCTAATCTATTAGACGTTTAGGACCTTGTCTAAAAATTCAATGAGACGAGGGTGCTTAGGATGGTCAAAAATCTCTTCAGGCGTACCATCCTCCAAGAATTGACCACCGTCTGTAAAGATAACGCGGTTAGCTACTTGACGAGCAAACCCCATTTCGTGAGTAACAATCAACATGGTCATGCCTTGTTCTGCCAAGTCTTTCATAACGTTCAAAACATCTCCAACCATTTCTGGGTCAAGGGCAGAAGTAGGTTCGTCAAAAAGCATGATATCTGGATTCATGGCTAGGCTTCGTGCAATAGCCACACGCTGCTTTTGTCCGCCGGATAAGCTTCCTGGGAAGGCGTCAGCCTTATCAGAAAGTCCGACTTTTTCTAGAAGTGCCATGCCGTGCTTTTTAGCAGCTTCTTTAGACTCTTTACCTAATTCGACAGGAGCAAAGATAATATTCTCAAGAACAGTCATGTGAGGGAAAAGGTTGAAGTGTTGGAATACCATTCCGATATTTTCACGTGCCTTGTCAATATTAGTCTTAGGATCTGATAATTCAAAACCGTCCACCACGACCTTACCACTGGTAATCGTCTCTAGGAGGTTGAGGGTGCGAAGGAAGGTAGATTTCCCAGAACCAGAAGGACCAATGATACAAACAACATCACCTTCGTAGAATTTAGCATCAATTCCTTTTAACACTTCATTTTGAACATAAGATTTGTGTAAATCTTGGACATCAATTTTTAGTTCTGCCATTAGTTAAGCCTCTTTTCTAAACGTTTTGCAAGTCTTGTTAAGAGTGTAATCATAATAAGGTAAATAATTGCTAGGATGGCATACATACGGAAAGATTGATAGTTTCTGGCAATAATAATTTTACCTGTTTGGAAGAGTTCCACAAGACCAATTGCTGAGACAATTGTAGTATCTTTTAGGGAGATAACAAATTGGTTAATAAAGTTAGGCAACATCAACTTCACGGCCTGTGGAAGAATCACTTTACGCATTGTTGTTGCATAAGGCAACCCAAGACTACGACTAGCTTCCATTTGTCCTGCTGGAACAGCTTCAATACCACCACGAACAATTTCAGCAATATAGGCACCACCATTAAGTGACAGGGCGATAGTAGCAGCTAAAAAATCGTTAATTGGTGATTGGTGACCAGTCATGCTTTCAATAAGGTTTGGCACACCCCAGAAAATGAAGGCAGCCACAATCATTAACGGAATACCACGGACCACATCGACAAAAATGGTTGAGATGTGGCGGAGAGATTTGGTTGGTGAGACAGCCATCATCCCAAAAATAATCCCGATAATCATAGCGATAGCAAATGAAATAAGGGTTAGGCTGAGGGTTGTTCCAAGACCAGCCCATAATTGTTTGTAGTTATTAGAGAGGAGTCCTGCAATCGTTGACTCATCGACATTTTTTTCAGCAGGTTTAGCAGCTTTTTTAGAATCTAGATAGCTATCGATGATAGCGTCATATTTACCAGATTGTTTTAAGGCAGCTAAGCCATTGTTAAACATTTCAATTAATTCGGGATTAGTTCCTTTTTTAACGGCAAAACCAACTTCACCTGTGGAAATACCATCAAGCGGGGTTTCAAAGCGACGTCCTTGTGAAATAGCATATTTTAGAACGGCTTCATCATCCATGATGGCTTCAACAGAACCTGAATTTAAACTATCGTACATGGTTGAACCATCATCGAAAGCTTTAACGCTATAGCCATATTTAGCCGCATTTTCTTTCAACCAAGAATAAGAAGAAGTTCCGTTTTTAGCGCCAACGGTTTTACCATTTAAATCATCATAACGGTTGATAGCTTTTCCTTTTTTGACCGCTAAAATCACATTTGAGGTATAGTAAGAATCAGAGAAGTCAAAAATGGCTTTACGAGCGTCAGTAATGGTTGCACCAGCGATAACACCGTCAGCTTGACTAGATTGTACCGCATTTAAAGCCGCATCAAAACCTGGATTGGCAATTTCAATTTTAAAGCCTTGCTGTTTGGCGATAGCTTTAATTAGCTCCATGTCGATACCGACATATTTTCCTTTATCATTTTGAAATTCAAAAGGAGCAAAAGAGGAATCTGAAACAATTTTATAGCTTGCTTTCACAGGTGTTGCTTTGGCAGTTGGATCACCTGTTGCCTGGCTTGTTGTTGCTTTGTCGTCAGTTCCTAACCATTTTGCCATAATAGCTTGGTAAGTCCCGTCAGCTTTCATGTCAGCAAGAGCAGCGTTGAAATCATCAATCAAGTAGTCATAGCCACTTCCTTTTTTAACGGCAAAACCAAAACTACCGATTGCCTCACCTTTCATGTTGATGGCAAGGTCTTGGTTTTGGCTAATCGCATATTGGATAACTGGCTCATCATCCATGACAGCTGCAACCGATCCGGTAGCTAAACTGTTGTACATGAGGTCGCCCGTGTCAAATGTTTTAACAGTATACCCATACTTTTTCTTGTATTTATCCAAGAAAGATTGAGCTGCCGTACCATTTTTGACACCAACTGTCTTTCCTTTTAGGTCACTATACTTTTTGACAGGATTTGCCTTACGTGTCGCAATAACGATTTTAGTGTCGTAGTATGGGTCTGAGAAATGAAAGACCTTTTTACGAGCTTCAGTAATCGTCGTACCAGCCATCAGAGCATCAGCTTGACCAGATTGAATGGCATTAACAGCCGCATCAAATCCAGGAAAGGTCATGTTATAGTCCCAAGCTTGGCGTTTTGCTACCTCATTGATAATATCAACATCAATTCCTTTATAAACTTGATCTGAATCTTTAAATTCAAATGGGGCGTAAGCTGTATCCGAAACAATATCAATTGTTTCAGTGCTTGCAATACTACCTGTCATGAAAATGATGGATACTATTGCAAGCAATAACGCTTTTAATTTGTAGGTCATACTAATCTCCTTATAAAAATAAAAAATATGACTCATTATAGCAAATTTTTTAAAAGAAGGCAATAAGTCTAGTTTTTCATGTCATAAAACCTAACATTAGTGTGGAAGGTTTGGGGAGTTTTTATCAGACGTTTCTTTCTGGGATATGATAAAATGGAAGTAAGAGAGACAATCGAGGATAATGAAATGATTGATAAACGTGATAACAAACCTTTTCATTTGGTTTCAAAATATGAGCCATCTGGCGACCAACCCCAAGCTATTGAGACCTTAGTAGACAATATTAAAGGCGGAGAAAAAGCTCAGATTCTTTTGGGTGCTACTGGGACGGGAAAGACCTATACCATGAGTCAGGTCATTAACAAGGTTAATAAACCGACCTTAGTGATTGCTCACAATAAAACCTTAGCGGGACAGCTTTATGGAGAGTTCAAGGAATTTTTCCCTGATAATGCTGTGGAATATTTTGTTTCCTATTATGATTACTACCAACCGGAAGCCTATGTGCCATCAAGCGACACCTATATCGAAAAAGACAGCTCTGTCAATGATGAGATTGATAAACTTCGTCATTCTGCAACCTCAGCCTTATTGGAGCGTAATGATGTTATTGTAGTGGCTTCGGTCTCATGTATTTACGGACTGGGTTCTCCAAAAGAGTATGCTGATTCAGCAGTGAGCCTCAGACCTGGACAAGAAATTTCTAGGGATCAACTGCTTAACCAGCTGGTGGATATTCAGTTTGAGCGTAACGATATTGACTTTCAACGTGGCCGTTTTCGAGTTCGCGGGGATGTGGTTGAAGTTTTTCCCGCTTCAAGAGATGAACATGCCTTTCGGATAGAATTTTTTGGAGATGAGATTGATCGTATTCGAGAAATTGAAAGTTTGACTGGTAAAACCATAGGAGAAGTAGACCATTTGATTCTGTTTCCTGCTACTCACTTTGTTACCAATGATGAACACATGGAACAATCCATTGCTAAGATTCAAGCTGAACTGGAAGAACAGTTGAAGGTTTTTGAAACTGAAGGCAAATTATTGGAAGCGCAGCGATTACGCCAAAGAACTGAGTATGACATTGAAATGTTAAGGGAGATGGGTTACACTAACGGTGTTGAAAACTATTCTCGCCATATGGATGGTCGAGCAGCAGGAGAACCCCCTTATACATTATTAGACTTCTTCCCAGAAGATTTTTTGATTATGATTGATGAAAGTCATATGACAATGGGACAGATTAAAGGCATGTATAATGGTGACCAAGCCAGAAAACAAATGCTAGTTGACTATGGGTTTAGGTTGCCCTCTGCTTTGGATAATCGTCCTTTAAGGCGGGAAGAGTTTGAAAGCCATGTGCACCAAATCGTGTATGTTTCTGCTACTCCAGGTGACTATGAAATGGAGCAGACAGATACGATTGTGGAACAAATCATTCGTCCAACGGGCTTGCTTGATCCTGAAATAGATGTGCGACCAAGTATGGGGCAAATGGATGACCTATTGGGAGAAATCAATCAGCGTGTTGAACGTGGTGAGCGGACCTTTATCACAACACTGACGAAAAAAATGGCAGAAGATCTGACAGACTATCTAAAAGAAATGGGTGTCAAGGTCAAATATATGCATAGCGACATAAAGACCTTAGAACGGACAGAAATTATCCGTGATTTGAGGTTAGGTGTCTTTGATGTACTTATTGGAATCAACTTACTGCGTGAGGGAATTGATGTGCCAGAAGTTAGTCTTGTCGCCATTTTGGATGCGGATAAGGAAGGCTTCCTCCGTAACGAGCGTGGTTTGATTCAGACTATTGGACGAGCAGCCCGGAATGCAGATGGACATGTCATTATGTATGCTGATAAGGTCACGGAATCGATGCAACGGGCTATCGATGAAACGGCTCGTCGTCGTGAGATTCAAATGGCTTATAATGAAACACATGGGATTATCCCACAAACCATCAAAAAGGATATCAGAGATCTTATCAGTATCAGCAAAGCAGCGGAGTCTGATGTCGCAGAAACTGCAGTGGACTATGAAACCATGTCTCGTTCTGAGCGAAAAGAAGCTATTAAAACCTTACAGAAGCAGATGCAAGAAGCAGCTGAATTACTTGATTTTGAAATGGCTGCTCAAATTCGTGACATGATATTAGAGTTAAAACTAATGGATTAGGCCTTTTTAAATGTTCCAAAACCGGTCAAATATTAGCTGTTTTTAATGTTTCCATTTTGTTAAGAAAACTTTAAGCTAAAGGCTTAAAATGACAGTTAGGAGAGCGATTGACAAGTCATTTATATTAAGATTTGAGAAGTTTTTTATTAAATAAATTTTCTTTTTAATAATTTAGGTTTTAGCTTGTCAACTGAGACTTTTTCGAGTAGAATTTTTTAGTACATTATTTCACTAATACAAGAAGGTAAAGTATGATAAAAAATAAATCAAGAATGAGGGAAGTAGCCGTTTTTATCGGTAAAATAGCCTTATTTTATCTGATTTTTATGTTGCTGGTCTATTTCTTTGGTTACCTAGGACATGGTCAAAGTAACTTTATTTATAATGAATTTTAGGAGATGGACTGATGATTAAGGATATGATTGACAGCATTGAATATTTTGCTCAAACACAAGCTAATTTTCCAGTTTATGATTGCTTGGGAGAACGTTGCACCTATGGGCAACTGAAAAAGGATTCTGACAGCATTGCTGCCTATATAGATGGTCTAGGATTACCAGAAAAGTCGCCTGTTTTAGTTTTTGGGGCACAAACCTATGACATGTTGGCTACTTTTGTTGCTTTGATCAAGTCAGGTCATGCTTATATTCCGGTAGATGTACACTCTGCACCAGAACGGATTTTGTCTATTGTTGAGATTGCTAAACCAAGTTTAGTCATTGCTATTGAAGATTTACCCATCACTATTGAGAAGGTCGCACTGATTTCATTAGCAGACATCGAATCGGCAAAAGCAACAGAAACACCTTACCAACTAACACATCCAGTTAAAGGGGATGATAATTATTACATTATTTTTACTTCTGGGACGACTGGTCAACCAAAGGGAGTGCAAATTTCTCACGACAATCTCTTAAGTTTTACCAACTGGATGATTGAGGATGAAGCATTTGATGTTCCTAAACAACCACAAATGCTAGCGCAGCCACCGTACTCATTCGACCTTTCAGTCATGTATTGGGCGCCAACCTTAGCTTTAGGTGGTACCTTATTTGCCCTTCCAAAAGAATTGGTATCAGATTTTAAACAACTCTTTGCGACGATTGCTCAATTGCCAGTTGGTATTTGGACGTCAACGCCATCTTTTGCAGATATGGCCATGCTTAGCGATGAGTTTTGTCAAGAAAAGATGCCAAATTTGACACATTTTTACTTTGATGGTGAGGAGCTAACGGTATCGACCGCTCGAAAACTCTTTGAGCGCTTCCCAGATGCTAAGATTATTAACGCCTATGGACCAACCGAAGCGACTGTGGCTTTGTCTGCTATTGAAATTACTAAAGAAATGGTTTCGACTTCGACACGTTTGCCAATTGGTTACCCAAAACCAGATTCTCCAACTTTTATCATTGATGAAGAGGGGAACGAATTGCCTTTAGGGGAACAAGGGGAAATTATTGTAACAGGACCTGCTGTATCAAAAGGTTATCTCAATAATCCTGATAAGACAGCAGAAGCCTTCTTTACTTTTAAAGGACAGCCTGCATATCATACAGGGGATCTTGGTTCCTTAACAGAAGATAATATCTTACTCTATGGTGGACGTTTAGACTTTCAGATTAAATATGCTGGCTATCGCATCGAGCTGGAAGACGTGTCGCAACAGTTGAATCAATCCCCAATGGTTGCCTCAGCAGTAGCTGTTCCAAGATATAATAAGGAACACAAAGTTCAAAATCTCTTAGCCTATATCGTTGTCAAAGATGGGGTTAAAGAGCGTTTTGACAGAGAGTTAGAGTTAACCAAAGCTATCAAAGCCTCTGTTAAGGATCATATGATGAGTTATATGATGCCTTCTAAGTTTATTTACCGAGACAGTCTCCCATTAACCCCAAATGGTAAGATAGATATTAAAGCTTTGATTAATGAGGTCAATAACCGATGATGACGATCTTTGACCATATTCCCTATATGGAACCTTACGGAAATCCCATTTACTTTGTTTATCTTATTTTGGCATTCTTGCCAGTGATTATTGGGATTTTTAGACAGAAACGCCTGACGGTCTATGAAATCCTTGTCAGTTTGGTTTTTATCTTGTTTATGTTTGGGGGAGATCATTACCAACAGTTAGTTGCTTTTCTCTTCTATCTCGCTTGGCAAATCGTTAGTGTTTTTGCTTACAAAAAATACCGTGAAAATGCCAATAGTACAGCAGTCTTCTACCTGGCTATTGTAATGGCTCTGTTTCCGCTTATCTGTGTTAAGGTGGCACCTTTAACCCTATCTTCTAACCAAACCCTCTTTAGTTTTTTGGGGATTTCTTACCTGACCTTTAAGAGTGTGGGAATGATTATTGAGATGCGTGATGGAACCCTTAAAGAAGTTAGTTTGCCAGATTTTATTCGCTTTATGATTTTTTTCCCTACCTTTTCCAGTGGGCCAATTGATCGCTTCAGACGCTTTCAAGAAGATTATCATAAGCTTCCTGATCGTAATGACTACTTAAGTATGCTAAACAAGGCAGTCATGTACCTCATGCTTGGTTTTCTCTATAAACATATCATTTCGTATTGTTTAGGTGGTATTTTACTTCCAATTATTGAAAACAAAGCACTGATGGCCGGAGGCTATTTTAACAAGGAAACAATCCTTGTCATGTATGTCTATGGTTTCAATCTCTTCTTTGATTTCGCGGGTTATTCTATGTTTGCGATTGGGATGTCCTACATGCTAGGCATTAGGACACCGGAAAACTTTAATATGCCTTTCTTATCTGCAAGTTTAAAAGATTTTTGGAATAGATGGCATATGAGCTTGTCCTTCTGGTTTAGAGATTATGTGTTTATGCGATTGGTTCACTTGTTAATCAAGCATAAAACCTTTAAGAATCGTAACGTCACCTCAGGTGTTGCCTATCTGGTTAACATGTTAGTGATGGGATTTTGGCACGGTCTGACTTGGTATTATATTGCCTATGGGCTTTTCCATGGTGTAGGACTTGTTATTAATGATGCCTGGATTCGCAAGAAAAAAGAAATCAACCGTCACCGTAAGAAAAAAGGCTTGTCCCCCCTCTTTCAGAGTAAGGTGTTCCATGTCTTATGTATCATGATAACTTTCCATATTGTCATGTTTTCACTTCTGTTATTCTCTGGTTTTTTAAATGACCTTTGGTTTAACAGGCCACTACATTAATAAAAGGAAGTATAAAAATGTCTATTGAAGAAACTGTAATTGAATTGTTTGACCGTTTGTTTATGGAAGATGTTTCAGAGATGATGGATGAAGACTTGTTTGATGCGGGTGTGTTGGATAGTCTAGGAACAGTTGAATTGATTGTTGAGTTAGAGTCAACGTTCAATATTAAAGTACCAATTTCAGAATTTGGTCGTGACGATTGGAACACGGTAACTAAGATTGTTCAAGGTGTAGAGGAATTGCAACATGCTTAAGAGACTTTGGTTAATCCTAGGTCCTCTTTTCATAGCTTTTATCCTAGTGGTGATTACTATTTTTAGTTTTCCAACAAAGCTGAATCAGTCATTGACAGAAGAACGCTCAAATGCGGTGGCCATTAGTGATAGTTCTTTTAAGAATGGTCTGATTAAAAGGCAGGCCCTATCGGATAAAACGATTCACTTTGTTCCGTTTTTTGGTTCCAGTGAATGGAGTCGTATGGACGGTATGCATCCCTCGGTTCTTGCGGAACGTTACAATCGAACCTATAGGCCTTTCTTAATTGGAAAAAGAGGTTCTGCATCCTTATCTCATTACTATGGCATGCAACAAATTTCAAAGGAAATGCAAGGACAAAAAGCGGTTTTTGTGGTTTCTCCTCAATGGTTCACACCGCAGGGAATTAATCCAGGAGCAGCTCAAATGTACTTGTCAAATACACAAGTCATTGAGTTCTTGTTAAACGCTAAATCTGATAAAGAATCACGATTTGCTGCTAAGCGTTTACTTGAGGTTAATCCTGGCGTATCCAAATCCGATTTATTGAAGAAAATCAGTAAAGGTCAATCTCTTAGTAAGTGGGATAGGGCTATCCTGAGATGGCAGCACCAGGTTGCACTGAGAGAGGAATCTCTCTTTAGTTTCTTAGGTAAATCAGATAATTACGATAGGAAGATTCTCCCACGGGTTAAAGGATTGCCAAAAGTATTTTCATACCAGCGATTAAATGAATTAGCCACTAAACGTGGGCAATTGGCAACGACCAATAACCGCTTTGGGATCAAGAATGCTTTTTATAGTAAGCGCATTGCCCCTCAATACAACCTCTATAAAAATTTTCAGGTCAATTATAGTTACCTGGCTTCGCCGGAATATAATGATTTTCAATTATTATTATCAGAATTTGCCAAACAAAAAACAGATGTTCTCTTTGTGATTACTCCTGTCAATAAAGCTTGGGCAGAATATACAGGGCTCAACCAAGATAAGTATCAAGAAGCTGTTCGTAAGATTAAGTATCAGTTAAAAGCTCAAGGGTTTCATCGCATTGCTGACTTCTCAAAAGATGGTGGTGAGTCCTACTTTATGCAAGATACTATCCATCTCGGTTGGAATGGCTGGTTAGCTTTTGATAAGGAAGTGCAACCTTTCTTGGAAAACAATCAGTCAAGTCCACATTATAAGCTTAATTCTTATTTTTATAGTAAGGAATGGGCTAATAAGCGGTTAGTCTCCCAAGACTAAGCTTAACAATAAGACTAAAACAAGATATTTCTCTTCATATATCAAATCGCAGTTATACTGGTGAAGAGGTTATTCTTGTTTGGTCTTTTTTTATTTTGCTAAAAACCTTTTAAAATAACTTCTCCTTTAGAAAGTTGAGAAGATTCACGACAATTGTTAAGCGGTAGACAACTAGTTAAAAGAAGATAGTCACTGACAGTTTTTTTAAGAAAGGGTATTGACATTTGTAAGCGATTACGATAAAACGTAATTAACTTAAACGTTTAAGTTGATTTTGATCAAACTCAACTTGAGTCGTTTGACGTTACCTTCCTATCTTGTCGCTTAAATAGAAGTTAAGTTGATAAGCTATTTTATTTGTCATTAAAAAACCATTTTTGGAGGAACATGTTATGTCATGGAATTGGAAAAAAAGTATCTGTGATTGGAACCTTATCATTGGCTTTAGTGCTAAACCTAACTGCTTGCACAAGTGGTGGTAGTAAAGACGCTAAAGAAACAGACGGAAAGACTATTGTAGTCTCTGTTGATGAGGGATATGCTGATTACATTAAGAGCATTAAGGGTGAGTTTGAAAAAGAAAATAAAGTCACCGTTAAAGTCAAAAAAGAAGGTATGATGGATACTCTTGATAAGTTATCAACAGATGGTTCAACTGGCACTTCACCAGATGTCTTTTTAGCACCTTATGACCGTGTGGGAGGTTTAGGATCTGAAGGTCAAATCGCTGAGGTTACTTTAGGAAACAGCAAAGAGTTTGACGATACGGTTAAGAAATTAGTAACCATTGACGGTAAAACTTATGGTGCACCAGACGTTATTGAAACTTTGGTAACTTATTACAATAAAGATTTAGTGGCAGATGCTCCTAAAACCTTTACTGAATTAGAAGTATTACAAAAAGATCCTAAGTTTGCTTTTGCCTCTGAACTAGGAAAATCTGTAGGTTTCTTGGCGAAATGGACAGACTTCTATTATGGTTATGGCTTGATTGCTGGTTATGATGGTTATGTCTTTGGCGATAAAGGAACCAAACCAAGTGATTTAGGCTTAGGTAACGGCGGAACTGTTGAAGGGTTAAACTACGCGAAACAGTGGTATGGTACTTGGTCTCAAGGGATGCAAGACACTAAAAAAGCTGGTGATTTTATCACTGAACAATTTATTTCTAAAAAAGCTGGTGTCATCATTGATGGTCCATGGGCAGCTAGCTCATTTAAAGATGCTGGCGTTAACTTTGGGGTCATGGAAATTCCTACTTTGACAAATGGTAAAAAATACCAACCGTTCGCAGGTGGTAAAGCTTGGGTTATTTCAAACTATTCTAAAGGAAAAACGACTGCTCAAAAATTCCTTTATTATGTGACCAACGCTGAAAACCAAAAACGTTTCTATGATAAAACACAAGAAATTCCAGCTAACTTAACAGCACGTGATTATGCTTCTAAAGAGGGTAATGAGTTAACGAAAGCTGTGATTAGTCAGTTTGAGAGCGCACAACCAATGCCAAATATTCCAGAAATGGCTGAAGTTTGGGAACCAGGTGCAAATATGTTCTTTAACGTGGCTTCTGGTAAGGAAGAAGCTTCTAAAGCTGCTAAAGAAGCAGCAAAAACTATTAAGGAAGCTATTGAACAAAAATACGCTAAATAAGACAGAAAGGGAGGCTGGGACAAAGAAGTACGCCCAGCCTCTATTTCTTTTAGTTTGATGAAGATGAAACAGATACTAAAAATGTAGAAGTATGAGTCGTTCTGCTATTTTTCGTTTTAAAGAAAAAGAAGTACCGTGAACTGCACCCCAAAAGTTAGACAACAAATCTAACTTTTGGGGTGTTTTTCTATGAAATTAAGTTATGAAGATAAAATTGAAATCTATCGCTTACGACAATCTGGTTGGACATGGCCTAAAATCAGTCAAACATTTAATATGAGTAAGTATAACCTTCAATACATGGTCCGCCTTATTGATATACACGGATTGGAAAGTGTTTGTAAAAGGAAAAATAGGTATTATTCTCCTGAACTAAAGCAGGAAATCATAAACGAAGTTCTGATGAAAGGTAGGTCTCAGCTAGAGGTTTCTCTAGATTATGGATTACCAAACAAGGGAATGCTTCCTAATTGGATAGCGCAATACAAGAAAAACGGGTATACTATTCTTGAGAAATCAAGAGGGAGACCTGTAAAGATAGGACGCAAACCAAAGAGAAAACTTGAAGAAATGACTGAATTAGAGCGTCTTCAATATGATAATGAGTACCTTAGAGCGGAGAATGCCGTACTAAAAAAGTTGAGAGAACTCCGATTGAGGGTCGAAGCAAGGCTCAAAGAGCAACAGAAATCATTCAAGGACTAATCAATGTATTTGATTTAAGAATCCTACTTAATATTTTGAAGCTGTCTCGATCAACCTACTATTATCAGGTTAAACGTCTAACTCAGGGAGATAACAACAAAGAATTAAAAGAAGCTATTCAAGATATTTATTCTGAGAACAAAGGGAGATATGGTTACCGTAGAATTCACCTCGAACTTAAAAATCGAGGCTATAAAGTTAATCATAAGAAAGTTCAACGTTTGATGACAGAACTTGGTTTGAAAGCTAGAATCCGTGCGAAACGTCGCTATAACTCTTATAAAGGTGAGGTTGGCAAGAAAGCTGATAATCTCATTAAGCGTCAATTTAAAGCTACCCAACCACTTAAGAAGTGTTATACCGATGTCACAGAGTTTTCAATTCCTGCTAGTGATCAAAAATTGTATCTATCACCAGTTCTTGATGGCTTTAACAGTGAGATTATTGCATATCATTTATCTACCTCGCCAAACTTACAACAACTTAAAACGATGCTTTCCGAGGCTTTTCCTGAACAAACTTACCAGGGCACTATTTTACATAGTGACCAAGGATGGCAATATCAACACACTTACTACCATCATTTTCTTGAGGAGCATGGAATGAGACCGTCCATGTCGCGTAAAGGAAATAGCTTAGATAACGGCATGATGGAATCTTTTTTTGGAACATTGAAGACAGAAATGTTTTATGGGTTTGAGAAGGAATTTACTTCCCTCGAAACATTAAAAACAGCTATTTCAGAATATATCAACTACTACAACACTAAACGAATCAAACTTACATTAAAAGGACTAAGTCCTGTGCAATACAGAACTCAATCCTTAACTTAAAATATAATGTCCAACTTTTGGGGGTCACTTCACCGTCAATGTCAATACTTTATTAATGGAGGTAGAAATGAATATTGCCGGAATGTTACATATTCCAGATTCGAGGTATTGCTTTGCCTTATTTCAAAAGGAACTTGTCATCCGATTACGTGTGGCCAAAGAAGATAAAGATATTACTGTTAATTTGGTCCACGGGCCTAAATATGGTTATCATGAATTCCAAGAAGAATTGGAAATGTCAGTTGCCTATACAGACCATACGCATGCCTATTATGAAACCACTTTAACATTAGACGATGTGAGATTGGCTTATATTTTTAAAATTGAAGAAGAAGGTCAAACCTATTATTTTAGTGAAGATGGGTTAACCACTAGTTACGATTTTTCAAATGGTTTTTATAATTTCTTCCAAATGCCTTATATCAATGCTGTTGATGTTCATCAGGTCATTCCTTGAACAAAAGACGCGGTTTTTTATCAAATCTTTGTTGATCGCTTTAACCGTGGGGATTGGGAAAAAGATGACAGTTATGTCAACATGGATTGGTTAGAAAAACCGACTCCTAAAAGTTTTGCTAGTGGAGATTTAAGGGGAATTACAGAAAAACTAGATTACCTCAAAGATTTAGGGATTAATGTCATCTATTTAACGCCAATTTTTCAATCCATTAGTAATCATAAATATGATATTAGTGATTACTACGCTATTGATCCACAATTTGGAACTAAATATGATTTGCAAGAATTGATTGATTTGGCTCACCAAATGGGAATCAAGATTATCTTAGATGCTGTTTTTAACCATGCCAGCAGTGATGCCGTGGAATTTCAGGATGTCTTGAGATACGGTAAAGAGTCTAAGTTTTTTGATTGGTTTATGACTCATGATGAACACCCGTCTATGGAACTGGTCAATTATGAGACGTTTGCTGGATGTAACTATATGCCTAAATGGAATACCTCAAATAGAGATGTTCAAGACTATCTGATTGAGATTGGGCGATACTGGATTAAAGAATTTGGTATCGATGGTTGGCGCCTAGATGTTTCTGATGAAGTATCTCATGATTTTTGGCGACGTTTCCGTCATACGGTTAAAGCTGAAAAAGCTGATGCTATTTTAATTGGGGAGAACTGGCATGATGCCTATCCTTATTTGGCAGGGGATCAATATGATGGGATTATGAATTATGCTTTCACCAAAGCCTGTTTGGATTACTTTGCTTTTGAAACCATGACATCAAAACAATTGGCTGAGAAATTAAGCAACATTTTGATGCGAAACACTTGGCAAGTTAATCGCATGAACTTGAATCTTTTGGATTCTCATGATACGCATCGTTTCTTCACTCAAGTTAAGGGTTCCAAAGATAAATTGTTAGCTGCTTTAGCATTGCTCTTTACCTTTATGGGCATTCCTTGCTTGTATTATGGGACAGAAGTGGCAATGGAAGGGGGCTACGACCCTGATTCTCGTCGCGGTTTTCCCTGGGATGATGCTGAGTGGGACAAGGATTTCTTTAGCAAAGTAAAAGCGATTATTGCTCTTCGCCAACAGCCAGCTCTTCAAGAAGGAGCTATTAGCATTGATCATGACGGAGATTGCTTCATTCTGAAACGCAGCTTAAGTGAGCAAAGCATTACACTTGTTCTTAACAATGGAGAGAGTGATTATCCTATTAAGGATAAGGGACAAGTGTTAACCGGTAATGGGGTAGATAGAGAGAATGCCCAATTGCTTCAAGGTGGCTATGTCGTGATATCTAACTAAGAGTCCCATTTTAAATGGAAAACATGATTATATTGTGACATAAGTGGTTAGGTGCTCACCTGAAAAAGCAGGCCATTGAGTAAGGGGAGTCACTTAATTGTTTATGAAAAGAGGAATAAAAAATGATAGATAACCAAAGACAACAGAAGTCTAATAAAGCCATGTGGCTATCTGTTATCCCAGGCTTGGGACAACTATACAATAAACAAATCGTTAAAGGGGGAGTCTTATTAGTTGTTTTCTTGCTAGAACTACTAGAAATTGTAGTTCTAGCAATTCCTGCTTTAACAGGTCTTTACAGTCTTGGAAGTGTTCCAATGCAAGATCACTCCTTATTTATGTTAATTAAGGGGGCCATGCAATTAATTATCCTAGCCTTATTTGTTATTTTTCATTTGGTTGCTATGAGAGATGCTAAATTAGTTGCTCGTCAAATGAATGAAGGCAAGAAGGTTCCGGTGACGGCTAAAGAAACCCTTGAAGCGATTTATGAAAAAGGATTTCCTTACTTGCTTATCATTCCGGCTTATTTAGCAATGGCTTTCGCTATTATTTTTCCAGTTTTAGTGACCTTG